>NZ_CP020946.1:1570640-1884768 GCF_002208115.1 Bdellovibrio bacteriovorus
AAATGGCAATAAAACTGCGGCTTCGAATAATGGCTTTATATTCACAACACAGTTCCCGGTTCCGCAAATCACGCGGGTTTATGCTGCCGTCCCGGGGGCGCATTTCGGGAACGGTACAACTGTCAGTATTCGCGTCGAGTATGACCGTGAATTGAAGGTGGTTGGTGGAGTCATGCCCAGCATGGTTCTAAATACCGGCGTCCTCGTGACAGCGGCGTCGCTGCAGGCGGACCTGCGAACACTGCAGTTCAACTATGTGGTGTTCGCGGGGAACTATGCATTCCCTCTGGGAGTCACTTCAACGTCCTTCAGTGGCTGTGCGGGCTGTCTGGTGGACAAGGCCAATGATGTTGTTCAGGCATCAATGGTATTGCCCGCGGATGTTGGAGCAAACGGGCTTCAAGCATCCAATGTAAAAGTAGATGCGATGGCGCCAAACACCCCGCCGTCGTTTAATCTGGGGGCGGTTTTGCCTCTGTACACGGAAGCACCCGTTGTGAATTTCACGTTACCTTCAGATCCAGATGTGTTGACAGCGGAGCTTCGCCTGCTGCAGCAGTCCAATGGCGCCATCCTTCGTGACTGGACTGAGGTTGCTAGTCCGGTCAAATTCTCTTCTCTGTCGACGACTCTGCAGCCGGGTTTGACTTATTCGCTGAGCCTGCGCCTGAAAGACCCGATGGGGAATTATAGCAGCACTTTGACAAATAACTTTGTCGCGTTTTCGTGTCCTGCGGAATTTATCTATGTCCATAATGCGAGCATCGTCGCAAATCCGTTCTGTATAGGTCAGTATGAAGCCAAGAACGATGGCTCGCCACGCCCGCGCTTTATCGCGGATTTTGTGCCCGAAAGTTTAAGCAATATGGGGGCGGTGTCGCGATGTACTTCTTTGGGGGCAGGTTATGATCTGGTCACCAATAGTGAATGGCGGGCTGTGGCGGACCTCATTGCGAAACAGGCCGGAAACTGGGCCAGCGGTGTTTATGGGTCAGGTCTTTTGCATCGCGGGAACAATCAATCCGGTTCTCCAGTGTCTGCCACGGGCGGGGATGTTTGTGCGCCGAATTCGGCTCTTTGTACCAGCAATGCTTTAAGAAGAACGCACTCGCTGCCGTATGGTCAGATCATCTGGGACTTTGCTGGCAATGCTACGGAGGCAATCAAAGACACCAATAGTGTTATTTATAATCCGGCCTATGTGTATCCGGCGCAGAACACCGGCGATGCTTTGAATCTGGCATTTGGTACAACGGCCGTGACCTGCAGTGGTGCGGGTGGACCTGAGTACTGTGGTTTTGGTAAAATCGACTTCAGCAATTCAGCCGTGACAGGTGTTTGGCGCGGAGGCGGAACTGGAGATGGCAATTCCGCCGGGGTCTTTAGTGCCAAACGTGCTGCTGATGTGACATCGGTCCTGACCAACAGCGGATATCGCTGCGTTTATCATCCGTAATTGAATTCTAACTCTTCAAAAAGCGCTTGCTTAGGATGTGGAATCTCCATGTCAGAAGAACTGAGGCAAAGATCAATCCCACCAGCAGACCGATCCAGATTCCCACCGGACCCACGCCCAAGTGGAAGGCCAGCAGGTATCCACCCGGAAGCCCCATCACCCAGTATGCAAAGAAAGCGATGATGCTGGGCCATTGCGTGTCGCTCATGCCGCGCAAAGCGCCAATCGCCACGGCCTGAATGCCGTCAAAGATCTCAAAGATCGCAACGACGACAAAGAACTTCGCCGCCCACGCGATCACATCCTGATCGGTCACATAGAACGTCGGGAACCATTCGCGCAGGAAGAAGAATCCAAGTGCACACAAGCTCATGTAAGCCGCCCCCAGCTTGATCGCGGTGAATCCCGCAAATCTTGCCAGGGAATAATCCCCACGGCCCAGTTCAAAGCCCACGCGGATGCTGGCGGCAATGCCGATCCCCAGGGTGATCAGAAAGCTTGTGCTGGCAAGGCTGATGGTGATTTGGTGCGCTGCCAAGGGGGTTGATCCAAACCAGCCCATCATCACCGCCGCGGCGGAAAAAGCACCCACTTCAAACAAATAAGTGAAGCCGTTGGGAAGTCCCAGGCGGATGATATTTTTCAGCAGGTGGTGATCAAAGCGATGCACCCAGCGCTCGACCAGATATTTTTTAAATTGCGGGTGCAGGTGCACATAAGTGACCATGATCAAAGCCATCAGGCAGCGGGAGATCAGGGTTGCCCACGCGGCACCGTTCAGGCCCAGCTTGGGAAGGCCGTAAAGTCCATGGATCAGCACCCAGTTCCCGGCGATATTCAAGACCACACCAAAGATCATCACATACATGGCCACTTTGGTTTTACCGATGCCATCGGTGAACTGTTTGTAGGACTGGTAAAGCAGGCTCGGCAACACAGACCAGATGGTGATCTCGAAAAAGGCCGCTCCCATTTCCAGAACTTCATGGGTTTGTCCAAAGACCTTCAGGTTCGGAAGAAGGGCGTACAAGAGTCCGATGATGAATGCACTGATGGCCAGGGCGACAACAACACTATGACGAAGCAAAACCCCGCCATAAGGATAATTTTCCTGGCCCTGCATGCGCGCAAAAAGCGCTGTCACCGGAGCCAGCATTCCCAGACCGAAAATCAGAAACACAATAAAGACACTGCCGGCAAATGCCGAAGCCCCCAGGGCCACGGACCCCAGGGCGCCCACCATGATCGTGTCCGCCAAAGTGATCAGGTTCTGACCGACCTGGCCAACGACGATAGGCCCGGAAAGACGGGCCAGCATTTTGCTTTCGTGAATGAATTTAGACTGCGACAACTTCTTTGATCTCCGGGAAAAGTTCCTTCATGCGCACTTCGACTCCTTCTTTAAGGGTCACGCTGGAACTTGGGCAGCCGGAGCAGGCGCCTTTCATGTGAATGTAAAGGATGTTGCCTTCATATTTATGGAATACGATGTCGCCGCCATCCAAAGCCACTACGGGACGGATTTCGCGGTTCAGGACCGATTTGATATTGCGAACCATCGGGCTGTCGTTTTCATCATTTTCGTCGGCTTCAACGAAAGTAACCACCACAGGTTCATCGCGATCCAGGTGTTCCTGAATCAGGCCGCTCAGGGGGTGAGCCAAAAGTTCCCAGTCCACCCAGTCCTGCTTGGTCACGGTGATGAAGTCCGGGCCCACGTATACGGAGCTGGTCCATGGGAAGCCGAAGATTTTGGCAGCCAATGGCGAACGTTCCGCCTCCTGAACGGTCGGGCAGTCAAAGCCCTGATCCGTGACCTTTTTGTGAAGCAAAAACTTCATCGTGGCAGGATTAGGGGTTGGTTCGAAGCTGACAGGCATTTTTTCACTCGTATTCATACAGACCTCATAGGGACAACGAACATTATACCACAGCATGTTTTCTGCCAAGCGTGTTAATCGCAGAGACGCGCTTGATTAAACTTGAAAAACTTCATAAATTTACCCCGGCCTAGGGTGTGCCTGAAAACCTCCATTGCTGCGTTGCTCGTCGTCGGCGTACAAAGAGTACGCCTTCCTCCTCGCGCCTTGCACTGGAGGCTTTCAGACACACCTTAATAATATGAATGTAAGTTTTCTTTAGGTTATAGGAGATCTAGATGACGCCGAGAGTTAGAGAGATTTTGAGCTGGTACGGAGCTGATAATCCAGGGGTATTAACGAACCTGGCTCGCATGTTGAACCACGGTAAGTTGGCTGGCACCGGTAAGTTGGTGATTTTGCCAGTGGATCAGGGCTTCGAACATGGACCTGCTCGCTCTTTCGCGAAAAATCCAGATGGCTATGACCCTGCTTACCACGTAGAGCTGGCTATTGAATCCGGTTGCAGCGCTTACGCAGCTCCACTGGGTGCTATCGAAGCTATCGCCCGTGACTATGCTGGTGAAATCCCGTTGATCCTGAAAATCAACAACTCTGATTCTCTTTATGCCAACAAGGCCCCGATCTCTGCGATGACGTCTTACATCGACGACGCTTTGAGACTGGGTTGCGTGGGTATCGGTTTCACGATCTATCCGGGTTCTGCAGAACGCAAAAACCAATACGAAGAAATCGCTCAGGCGGCACGCGCAGCTAAAGAAGCCGGTCTTGCGGTGATCATCTGGTCTTACCCTCGTGGTGAGCAGCTTTCCAAAGAAGGCGAAACTGGCATCGACGTGATCGCATACGCGGCTCACATCGCGGCTCAGTTGGGCGCTCACATCATCAAAGTGAAACCTTCCTCTGCGCACCTTGAGCAGGCCGCGGCGAAAAAAGTTTACGAAGAACAGGGCATCAAAGTGTCCTCTCAAGTGGACCGCACTCGTCACATCGTTCAGTCCTGCTTCAATGGCAAACGCATCGTGATCTTCTCTGGTGGTGAAGCCAAAGGCACTGACGACTTGTTGAAAGAAGTCAGCGAACTGGCACAAGGTGGCGCCTTCGGTTCCATCATGGGCCGCAATGCCTTCCAGCGTCCGAAAAAAGAAGCTCTGGAACTTTTGCACAAAGTAATGGAAGCCTTCGCAGGTAAAAAACTATGAGCATCAACGAAAATCCGCTAAGAGCCGAGAAGCGCAAAAAACTTCATGCGCTTCGTGAAAAAGGCATCAACCCGTATCCGTACGTCTTTGAAAACAAGGCGAAGATCTCTGAAGTGACTGCGGAACACGCGGCCACTTTGCAGGCGGGAGAAAAGAAACCTGAATTCTCTTATCGTATTGCCGGCCGTCTGATGACCCTGCGTATGATGGGGAAAGCGTCTTTCTTCAATCTTCAGGACCAGACCGGTTCCGTTCAGGTCTATGTAAAAACTGAAGAGCTTTCTGAACAGGACCGCGCGGCTTTCGAGCTGGTGGATCTGGGTGACATCGTCGGTATTGAGGGCTTTGTCTTCAAATCCCAAAAAGGCGAGTTCTCAATTTACGCGAAATCCTTCCAGATTCTGACGAAAACCATCGAGCCTTTGCCAGAGAAATTCCACGGCGTTCAGGACATCGAAATCAAGTATCGTCACAGACACCTGGATTTGATGACCGATGCGGATTCCCGCAAGGTGTTTGAAACACGCTCCAAGATCATCAAAGAGGTTCGTCGCTTCCTTGATGATCGTGGTTTTATGGAAGTGGAAACTCCGACATTGCAGCCGGTTTACGGCGGTGCTGCGGCGACTCCGTTCACCACACACCACAAAGCTTTGGACATGAAGCTTTACATGCGTATTTCGCCAGAGCTTTATCTGAAACGCCTGATCGTGGGTGGTTTCGAAAAAGTTTACGAAATCAGCAAAAACTTCCGTAACGAAGGTATCGACCGCACTCACAACCCGGAATTCGCGTTGCTTGAGTTCTACGAGGCCTACACGGACTATAACTATCAGATGAAGCAGTTCGAAGAGCTGATTTCTTCTTTGGCTTTGAAAATCACCGGCAGCATGAAGGTGACTTATCAGGGTAAAGAGATCGACTTCACTCCTCCGTGGAGACGTCTGACGGTTCATGACGGGGTTAAAGAATACGCTGGCATTGATCCGGACAAGGCAACTGATCAGGAAATCTTCCAGGCCATCCGTAAAAACGGGGGCGATATCGATGAGCCGGGTAAACGCGGCGAAATGATCATGGAATTGTTTGAACTGACAGCTGAACAGCACTTGTGGCAGCCAACCTTCGTGATGGATCACCCGGTGGAGATTTCTCCGCTGACGAAGATTCACCGTCGCGATAACAGACTGGTTGAACGTTTTGAACCGTTCGCCGCCTGCATGGAAATCGGTAATGCTTATTCGGAGCTGAATGATCCGGAAGACCAGTTGGCCCGTTTGAAAGAACAGGAAGCCAACCGTGCGAAGGACGAAGAAGCTCACCCGATGGATGAAGACTTCCTGCTGGCGATCGACGCTGGTATGCCTCCAACAGGGGGCGTGGGAATCGGTATCGAGCGTATCGTGATGTTGCTAACGGATAGACCAAGTATCCGTGACATCATCTTTTTCCCAACAATGCGTATTACAAAATAGTCTGCAAAAAGGGAGCGAAAGCTCCCTTTTGTTTTTTCAGGGGTATGTTATGAAGTTTGTTTTGATTGCAGCATTTGTGGTGCTTTCTGCGTGTCAGATGAAGCCGACGAAGGTGACGGTGCAAGAGCCGGTGATGGGTGAAAATGTCACGGCCGAACAATTGATCAAAGGCAAGACGGTGATCCTGGATGCTCGTCCGGCGTTTGAATTTAATCTGGCGCATGTGCCGGGCTCTATCAATGTTCGTTGGGAGGATTTTTCTCAACAAAATCCCAAGTCCCGTGGATTGTTGCAAAATGACCTTTTTGCGATTGCTCGCAGACTCGCTCTGGTGGGCGTAGATCCGTCGACTCCCGTAGTGGTGTTGGGTAAAGGTGCGCAAGGGGCTGGGGAAGAAGGTCGTGTGGCCTGGACACTGAAAGTCCTGGGGGTGAAAAACGTTTATACTTTGGTTCACACTTCTTATCGAGAAATGAACACCAATCCCAACCGTGAAGCGCCTCCGGTTCAGAACAAGCCTTACTGGAAGCCGGAAGTGGCGGAAAACCTGGATACATCTTTTAAAGTGTTCAAGGCAGACGTCACTCAAAATGAAAAGCCTGTGATCGTACTGGATGTGCGTTCCGGTCAGGAATTCGCATTGCGCAATCTTTCGACGGAAAAATCCGTGAAAGCGCCGGTGGTGAATCTTGAGTGGCGCGAGTTCTTTGACGATAAAGGCCTTCCATCCAAAATAATCGAGCGGGCCCTTTACGAGAAGAACATTTCTAAAGACAGCCGCATTCTGGTTGTCAGCAATCACGGTGTTCGCTCCGGTGCCGTGGTGTATGCTTTGAATTATCTGGGTTATAAAAAAGCCACAAACTTTGCCGGGGGCTATGAACAATGGAAGTAAACCCGCAGGAACTGATTCAGATTCTGAAGGACAAGATCACTCTGTATGAGCATCTTGGCATTGAAGTGAAAGAAATCAGTTCCGCGCGCGTGCACTTTCGTGTGTCGCTGGATAAGAGCAAAAACCACAAGGGCACAGCCTTTGGTGGCAGTTTGTATGCTTCGGCTGTTCTGGCTGCCTATGCACTGGCATTGGCAGGGTTAAAGCAGCGGGGCCTGGACACCGAAAATATCGTTATTGCCAAGGGCGAGATCCAGTATCTGCGCCCGGTGGAAACTGACTTTGATATCGTCAGCGAGTTTCCGTCTGAAGACGACGAAGAAGCGTTCTATCAGGAACTGCTTTCCAAAAAACGCGTTCGCGGAAAAATCCGCTCTCAAATACTGGGTGATGGCGGCTCTTTAAAGGCTTCCTTGGTCGGGGATTTCGTCGTCAAGTTGTGAGCCAGAATTTCTAAAATCTCGGCCTTCTTTACCGGCTTCACGGCGTAGGAATCACAGCCGCTGCTGATGGCTCGTTGCAGGTCTTCCACCACCGCAGTGGCCGTCAGGGCGATGATTGGCGTATGGGGAAGTTTGTTCATTTTTTCATAGTATCTGATCAGTTCGGTGGACTTATACCCGGTCATGATGGGCATTTGCATGTCCATAAAGACCAGATCGTATTTACGCTCTTTGAATTTTTCAAACGCCTCCTGGCCGTTGACGGCTTCGTCGCAGTCAAACGGCAGGCTTTTTAAATAGTGAATCATCAGAACGCGGTTGTCTTCTGAATCATCCACCAGCAGCAGACGGAAGCGTTTGTCGGTGGGAAGCTGGCTCCATACCATGGCGGGCTTGGCCTTTTTCTCGATGTTGCTGCTAAAATCAGGACGGTGTGGCAGTAAAATCCGGAACGTCGTTCCGCGTCCGGCAAGGCTTTTCATCTCCATGGTGCCACCCATGATTTCAACCAGGTTCTTTGAAATCACCAGACCAAGCCCCGTGCCGCCATATTTGCGGGTGATCGTCGGATCACCCTGAAAGAACGGTGAAAACAGTTTGGACTGTTTGTCGCGAGGAATGCCAATGCCGGTGTCCTGCACCTCGATCAGCAATTGTTCGGGGGTTTCCTTGGTCAGATCCACCTTCACTTTGACATGGCCTTCATTGGTGAATTTTAGCGCATTGCCGATCAGATTGAACAGCACCTGTCGCAGGCGGGTCGGGTCCCCCCATTGCAGAGCGGGGACATCCTTGGAAACCTGCAATTCAAAGTGCAGGCCTTGTTCCTCGGCTTTGATTTGCAGGATTTCAAAAACGCTGCGAATGGTGCTGTGAATATTATAGCTGACGTTTTCCACAGTCAGCGCTTTGGCTTCAATCTTTGAAAAATCCAGCAGGTCATTGATCAGGGCTTTCAGGTTTTCCCCTGCATGACTGAATAAGGTCAGATAACGTTCCTGATCTTTGGAAAGTTGGGTTTCGCGCAGCAGTTCCAGCATTCCCAGAACAGAGTTCAAAGGTGTTCGGATTTCATGGCTCATGCGGGCCAGAAATTCGGATTTTGCGCGAGACGCTTCTTCGGCCTGCTCTTTTGCCGCTTTAAGCTGGCCTTCGGTTTCACTCAGCTCCCGGATCTTTCCGGTCAAAGATGTCACGGCAGAGCCCGTAATCAGAGAGCAGAAACACAACGTCAGCAAGGTGGCCGGGGTTTGCACCTCGATAAAGCTGTTGGACCACGGAAGATTGGTCATCTTTGGCAGAATGATTGTCAGGAAGACCACCCAGGTGTTCACGGCCAATGCGGCGTACATTCCGTACCACGCAGCTGAAAGCAGCATCAATATTCCATAGACGTACCAGGTTTGGGGCAGATGAACGGATACAGCCAGCGCCAGCATTCCCGTCAGGACGACTGCAAATAAAACCTTTTCTTTGCGACTCAATGTTTCCCAATGCATTGGCGGAAGAGGTTTGACTGCAAATAGGGACAGATTGTGTTTGCGCAGCCATGGCGAAATAAGAATCAGTGCCGGGATACTTATGAAGATGGCACCCGTGAGATCGCCGACGGTTGTGATCAGGGTGCTCCAACCGAACAGGGTTTTATCCTGAATGCCGGTTAAAACAAACAGGGCTTGAATCGCGATAGAGCAAATCACGGACGGAATCAGCAGACCATATACAAAATAAAGACTGATGTTTTTGGGGCTGGGTTTCCAGGCATGCAGGTCCTTGAAGCGTTCACGAACCAGGAACCACGAGAAAATTACTTCCAGAGTTTCAGGCAGGGCAAACAGGGGATAAAGTGTTGGTCGAGGCACGCCAAACAGCGAAACTGCGACCAGAGCATTCAGGAAAACGGCAGCAAAAACCCGAGGCCCCCACCACAGAGCCATGATCACACCGAAGTTGATCGGGAAATAGATCCAGTAGATCCCCTGGGATATCTTGAAGGTGAGGCTTAAAAATGTGCCTCCAAGTAGGATGAAAAAGGGAAGGACCCAGGTCCACCAGGGAAGTTGCTTTTGGTTCATGCCTCTAGTTTAAGGGCAAAGAACCTTAGCCCCTAAACGAGAAGCTATGAATATGCTAAAGGTCAATGCGGGGGGCTTTATAGTAAGTCTGACCAAAGCAAAGGCCGACGGCACAGGCGTTGAAGTTGATGCAGCCGCCCTCTTTTTGCACGCGATAGATGTCATCTTCCAAAATGTCATCCATACCGCGAGAAAGGATTCCGACAATTTCACCCTGGGTGTTGTAAAGGGGAGAACCTGAACTGCCAGAGAACGTGTCCACCTGGACTTTGAAAGTATGCATCTCTGGTGTGTCAGAAAGCACGCGTGCATAATCCTTCTTTACTGGCAGACCCAGTGGGTGCGACAGACTTAGCAGAGTTTGATCGGGCTTCAGCAGAACTTCTTTGGCGATCTTGGCCGGGCGCACACCGGGAACGGGGCGATCCAATTCCAGAATCGCGTAGTCGATGTTTTTGCGAATGTTCAGTTCAAACTTCACAATGCCTTTGCAGTTGTAAATTTCCGAAGACGGCAGCAGGGCTTGACGGGATTTTTCTTCGGTCCAGCCGAATATGAAATGACTGTCGTTGCAGTCTTTTTGGTTTTCCACGCAGTGACCGGCCGTCAGTACCAGATTGGGCGCAATCAAAGTTCCCGAACAAAACCCCAGCGTCGGCTGGGTCAGGAACTTTTCATTCGGGCACAGGGGATAAAGCTGTTCCAGTGGGGTGGAGTTCAGCTTAACGACTGGGTTTTGCGCTGGCACCAGTCGGTAAGAATGAACCAGTACGGCCGTAGCCTTGACCAGTTCTTTTTCCGGGGACGACGAGGTGCTGACATCTTCACGGGTGTCGCCGTTGTAAATAGCACCCGGAGCCTCTATTTTGGATAAAGCCTCAGGGGTCGAACCTGTGCAGGCGGCCAGGACCAGTGGAAGAAGGGCGCAGAGAAGGAATCTCACTTTTTAGATCCTTTGCTGTCAGTCAGGCCGGCCACTTGTCCGTTGATGGCGATAAAGCCATCTTCATGAGGACCGCCTTTTTTGGGGTTGATGTGCAGCCAGTGGATCACGGCCTTGTGTGGAGAATACTTGTCGACCACAAAGTCACCGCAGGCGATGATGCGATCGCCGGGTTGATATTCCGGAAGCTTGCCGTATTTCACGTTATAGATCACTTCAATGCGGTCATCGTCGGTGTTCAGGTTTTCATCCAGATCCACTTCAAAGTGCACATGTCCCTGACGGTCTTCCATCAGGCGCACCAGGGTGCCATCCACAAAGGCGCGGGCGGTGAACTTGTTTTCCATGAACTCGCGCCAGGTCAGCACCTGGCTTTCGTTAAATTCCATACGGTCTTTGCGATCGAAACATTGAGGAATGCGATCGCCCGCAAATGCCGAACACGAGATCAAAACAAGAAAGAAAATAAGCGATTTCATAGGTGCTGAATATAACAGGATTTTGCGACGGTTTTGATGGCCATTTCCCCGCTGGAAAAGCTTTCAGGTGGTGTCTAAAGTTTGGCCGTTTTTGCTGGTGAACTTTTGGGCGAAAAACAATAAACGTCACTCTGTGGATTTCTTCACTTTTCCCTCTGAAAATCTGGTAAAACAGAGGTCCAAAACCGCGAGGTGTGTGATGCTTAAGAAACTTTCTTTGACTTTGTTGTCAGTGGCGATGCTTGCAGCCTGTGGGCAGCAAAATACCGCAGAAATTCTGTCGGAAGACTCGCAATCCGGAGTCATTGGCGGTGAAAAGGTTGAAATGGGCAGCCGGATCATGCGTTCCACCGTAGGGCTGTATGATGAAGGCTCTGGTACGTTGTGTACGGGAACTTTGATTTCGAAAGAACTGGTTTTGACGGCCGCACATTGTGTGACCCCGGGTTCCACCCATCAGTTGGTGTTCTTTACTGACGACATTAAAAACATGAATGCTTATAATTCCCGATATGCCATCAAAGCTTTGCGCCATGAGGACTATGAACGAAACCGTGGCCGCAAATATGACACTGCCGACATCGCGCTGGTCCGAATCCGGGGCGAATATATTCCGGTGGGTTATGCCCCGGCACCGATCTTTGCTGACTTTCAAAGTCTGAAACAAGGTTCCGAAGTCGTGGTTGCAGGATATGGACTGAGCTGGGCGTGGGGCGTGAAGAAAGGTTCTGGAGCTCTTCGCACCACGAAGCTCAAAGTCGGTGAGGCCCGCTACGGACAAAACGAGGTTCTGATAGCTCAGTCAGTGAAAAAAGGTGTGTGCAGTGGCGACTCCGGCGGCCCGGCGTATATTGATAAAAACGGTGAATTGTATCTGATGGGCGTGACCAGTCGGGGTGACTCGATGGCGACACCGCTAACGCCGAAATGTTTCCAGTTTTCCATTTATTCGCGTGTGGATGCTTACCTTCCTTGGATCAAAAAAACCTCGGAGTTGTTGTTGAAGGATCGTTAAGCAGCCGCGTCGTGAATTCGAAATCGCGCTTCACATTGCCCAAAAAAAACAGCTAGACTTAGGTGTTGAATTTTATCTACCACGAAGGGAATCGTGTATGGGCAGCATCGTATCATTCATCAATCAAAAAGGCGGCGTGGCAAAAACCACCACCGCCATCAACGTGGCATCTCAGTGGGCGAAGGAAGGCAAGAAAGTTCTTCTGGTCGACCTGGATCCTCAGTCTTCCGCCACTCGTGCGATCTTTGGCGACGAGGATTTTGAAGATACAATCTATGACGTTATCACTGGCGAAGTGCAGGCACAGGACGCCGTTGTTTTCTCTGAAGCCTTCGGCATCGATGTGATCCCGTCTGAAATCATGCTGAGCGGTATTGAAATCTCCATGTCCACCAAGTTTGGCCGTGAAAGCATCCTGAAAAGAGCCCTGGCAGAAATCAAGGAAGAGTACGACATCGTTGTGATCGATTGTTCTCCGTCTTTGGGTCTTTTGACCGTGAATGCGCTGATTGCCTCCAAGGACATCGTGATTCCGATCTGCCCAGAGTACTTCTCTTTGATGGGCATTGATCTGATTCTTGAGACTTTGAAAAGCATCAAGAACGGTCTTGGTCACACCATCAACGTGCGTGGAATCATCATTTCCAAGTACCGCAACCGCCGTATCGTGGAAAAGGTCATCCAGGATCTTCGCACGAACTATTCCATCCCGGTATTTAATAACTTTATTCCAGAATCCATCGCGGTTGAGGAAGCTCACCACAAGCATTTGCCGGTGAATGATTTCTCTCCGAAAAATCCGGCGGGTCTTGCTTTGGCAAGCCTTGCACAGGAAATGTGGAATTGAAAAAGCACAACCCCTTGTTTCTAGATTCAACCCAGCCCGTTGGTGACAAACTGATCACCAACGTGGAGCTATTGGATGCGAGTCTGGCGCCAGGGGAATCGCTGTATCTAGAGGTGACTGACAGCTTCGGGGTGCAGCAAAAGTTTGCTCTTAAGACTGTGGCGACGAAAAAGTCCGTGCGCCACAGTGCCGAGCTTTGGCTGAATCAAAATGAAGAGATCAAGTACAGATTCATTTTGATCTCTGCCGGAGCCGAACTGTTGTCGACAGCAGAAAAGACGGCCCTGGCTGGCGGCGCCATCTCTGAAAAGTGGGACCCTGCCACAGCCGTCAAGGCCTCTGTCGCGCCCAAGGCGAAGAAGGCAATGCCCAAGACACCCAAGTCCTCTGAAATCAAGAAAACCGCATCTATCAAGTCCCAAGGCCTTCTGGGCACCGCTCAAGACTATCAGCAGATGAAGTTCCTGCTGGGTGAGTTGGAGTAGTCATCCTCTTCAGTGAGTGGCAGCTAATTATAAAATTTTTCACAAATTGCAATGAGGTTTATTTCTCTTTGGGTCTCATGTAAACAAGAATATGCACTGAGCTCCTCAGTGCCTTTTTATTTTCCGGACTTAAAAGTGACTACTTAGCGCCTGCTTCAATCCAGCGTTTCATATAGCTCAGTTCGGCTTCGGTCAGCGGAGCCAGAATCGTCTTGCCTCTTTGCGGAGGCATAAAGCGTTTATTCATTCCAGGAACCGTCACCTGATACAGCACGCTTTCTTCGGCGGTGGCTGCTAGCAGGTTGTGGTTATGAAGATCCGCCACTGTTTCCAGGATCGTGCGTTTCGCTGTTTCGGTGCTATGGCAGACCATGCACTTCGGGGCCAGGATTTCTTTTTTCAAATTCTCAAAGCTCAGTTCCAAAGTCGCAAGATCGGTTTTTGGTTTTTGAACAGGAGCTTCAGCTTCGCCACAGTTGGAAAGCTCGCCGACCTTCTGAACGTCAGAACGGCTGCGCATTTGATCATCAATCCACGTTTCAAGGATCTGTTTTTCGCAGGCATTTAATGCCTGATAACCCGAAGACCGCGGGGGCATGGTGCCTTTGTTGATGACAGACAAAATGGAATCTTTTTGCGCCAGCACTTCTTCTGCCGTGTCCATGCTGCGGGAACCCGTGGTGTGACACTCAAGGCAGGTGCTTAGGGCGGTGGATTTCACCACGTCGAAGCTGACTTTTTCGTTTTGGAATTTACTGAAACCTTTGACCTCAAGACCGCCGGTTTTAAACAGACCCAATTCTTCCATTGGATAGCTGCAGCCCACCAAAGAAAGCCCCAAAATTGCCAAGAAAACGAAGTGCTTTTTCATAGTGGCAAAGGTTCTATCAAATTTTGGTGAAGTCAGGGGATTTGATTCAGTGCCGAAGAATAAAATACAAGGGACTGTCAGCTTTTTCGACAGCCCCAGAATGTGGGGTCCTATTTTTTAACTTTTAAAGGCTGAAACGGAGCCACAGAGGCAGGCTTACGACCCCCACGGGCAGTATCAATACAGCTTTGGCGCTGGGTATCGCTGGCTTCCGTATTCTCTCCACATTTGGAAAGCTCGGCCGGGTTGTAGCTTTGCCCTTGGATGCTGTCCCAGCATGCCCAGAAGGCTTTGTCGTCTTGTTGCAGGTGGCAAACCGTAGCGGCATACCAGTCGACGTTTTCGGTTTTAGTGCGCTCTTGGCATTCGCTGATTTCTTTTTCGCCGATGAAGCGTTCGCAGAAACCAGCAGGGTTGGTGGGTTCAAGAGCAATGGCAATCAGCGGAACGCAGGCAATAAGAACCAAAGAATGCAAAACGAGCTTCATCTAAGCGACCTTTATTTTGAAAAGTACTGAATACATGGCTTTCAGCATGTCGGGATCATAACGACCGGCCAGTTTTTCCTTCATCATGGCGACGGCATCCATCGGTGTCATCGGCACGTTGTAGGATCTTTGTGTGGTCATGGCGTCATAGGTGTCGGTGATGGCGACGATCCTTGCAAACGGGTGGATTTCTTCCGCCACCAGTTGCTGAGGATAACCGTTCCCAGCCCAGGATTCGTGGTGCTCAAAACAGGCGGCCTTGATTGCATCACTGATGTTCGGGTGGTTGTTCATGATAACCAAACCGTACTGCGGGTGCATTTTCATTTGCTCCCACTCGGCATCTGTTAAGCCGCCTTTTTTGCAAAGGATGTCCAGACTGACGCTGCGTTTGCCAATATCGTGGAAAAGGGCACCCACACCCAACTCTTCCAAAGTTTTTGCATCATAGCCAAGAGCTTTACCCAAGCCCAAAGAATAAATGCTAACGTCCAAAGAATGATTGTAGGTATAGAAGTCATGTCCGGACAACGAGATCATAAAGCCCATGGCTTCCGGTGCGCTTTCCATCAGGTCAATGAAATCGGTGATAATCGGGCGGGATTCATCCAGCGCCTTGTTCACATCCGGATTTTCAAAGAGATCTTCCATCAACGCAACCGAGGATTCCCGCAGGATTTTGGCTTTATCAAACGGGTTCAGAAGGTCCGAGTTCATTTCTTCCTTCACCCAGTCGCGATAAGTCTGTTTGTCTTCCATGCGCACGAAGAAAGAATCCCCCGTGTCACGTCCGTGCAAAGTTTTGATTTTACCGGAAGCAAGTTTGTCGCCGGCGCGCAGGTAAAGAATATGTTTACCATCCACAAGGATGTAAATGTCAAAACTGGTGACTTTATCAGGGCGAATTGTGCTTAGACGGATGCGGAAGTAAGTCGTGGAATCCATAGGAAAATTCTGCCACGGAAAGGGGGCTTGAAGGAACTAAATCCGCAATAAACAAACAGCTCAGCCCTTGGTCTAGACGTAGAGGGGCGAGCCCCCCTCACAACGTTTCAATGCGGGACGGGATTAGCGTTTCAGCAGCATCTGCACTGGAGTCAATCCCGTGCTAAAAGGAGTCGCACTGGTTCGGGTCAGCGACCCGTCGGTGCCCACATGAAACTGCAGTATTTGGTTTTCAATATAGTCGAGCACATAAGCGGATTGGCCTGCAGCATCCACAGTCACCGTTTCAGGCGAGGCCCCGGCAGGAACTGTTGATTTAAGCTCCAGTGTTCCGCTGTTTTGAATTTCATAGACACTGACGGTTGAAGAAAACGCATTGGCCACATACAGGTGGTTTCCGCTGATGGTCATGCCTTGCGGGCTTGATTCCGTCGCCATCACCTGACGGGATTGCAAAGTGCCATCTGAACCAATGGCAAACACTTCGACTTCGTCAGTGCTGCAGCTAAGCACATAGATGAATTCACCTTGTGAGGCCACCCGGTCCGGCACCAATGCCGTCAGCGCGCCATTGTTGTCCACTGCATACTGGGAAATACTGGCATCAAGAATGTTCACCACATAAGCATACTGACCCTGATTGGAAAAAAGCATGCTTAATGGACCTGCTGTATGCGGCGTGCTCCCCATCGCAGTAAGGCGCCCATCACTGCCTTTGCTGTACTGAGTGATGGATTCACTGCGCAGATTCAGTGAATAAACAAATCTTCCGTCTGGAGAAATCTGCACCGACTGGGGAAACTCTTCCGTGGCAACGAGGCCCAGGGACTGAAGCTTGCCATCAGGGCCGATTTGAAACTGTGAAATCGTGTCGTCACTGGCGTTCACCACATAAAGATGCTCTTGGTTTTGATCCATCAAAAGTGATTTCGCATAATTCCCGGCGGCCGCGACCTCCAAAGGTGCAAGGGTGCCATCAGATGCAATCGAAAAAACACTGATGCTGTCGTCCGAAGAATTCAACACATAAGAAAACCTGGCCGGAGCAGGCGTGGGTGAAGGGGAGGGGGAGGGGCCAGAACCAGAACTGCCAGCACAAGCAGCAAGAGTCAGTATCCAAAGCAAGGTCAAACCAAGGCGCAGGGTTTTCATGGGTTCTCCGTAAAAAAAAGCTAGCGCCCTGGGGCGCTAGTGACGACAAGTCGAAGGATCGATGGGTTGTTACCGGGAACCAGCTCGATTTCTTCATCCAGGATCATGAAGCCCGCACGGCATAGTTCCTGACGAATCACTTCAGCGGGTGGCAGTCTTTTTTGTGCTGTCCAGTGACGGCCATTCATGGCAACCACACCCGGAGCATCTGATTCTGGAGTTTGTCTCCACAAAACATAGTCGGCATCCAGGCAAATGGACTCGAAGCTGTCATCCGGATCGAACTGTGGGCTGAGGATGGAGGTGCGAATCACCAGTTTGCCATCTTCAGCCAGCATTTTGCGAAGGCTTTGCAGGAAGCGCGCTCGATCCAGAGGTAGTGGAATATTAGTAAGGCAGTCGCGATCGTGGATCAAATCGAATTTTTCCTGTAGCTGCTCGATTTGCAGGCTGCCGCCCACGCGGAATGAAATATTCAAGTGCTGCTCCATGGCCATTTTGTGAACAATCGCCACAGAAGAACGGTACATGTCGTAAGCCGCTACTTGCATGCCCAGTTCGGCCAAGGCCATTGCACAAACCCCGTGCGCCGCACCCATGTCCAGGGCTTTCAGCCCTTGGGGGTTTGGGAACAAGTCGGCGCAGACGTCTTGCAGATATTCGACATGATTGCGTTCAGTCAGGCCATTTAAGGCCACCAGAGTTTCACCGTTGATGGCAGTTTTGTGATTGTGAGTGCGGATGAATTGTTGGTATTGAGCTTTCATAAGATCTCCTTTATGCCAACCTATAAAGCACAGGCGGTGCCAGCGGATTTCGCTCTGAAAACGGCTTAATTTTGAGCTGATTGGCCCCCCCGCCGAGTTCCCGGCAGGCTGCGTTGCCGGGGGTTCGGCAGTTGCCGAAATCCCGGTGATTGGCCATAATCACCGCATGGCTCTTCGTCTGGATACGCAAATACAATTTCTTAAAGGTGTGGGTCCCAAGTTGGGGGATCTGTTTTCCCGTAAAGGTCTTAAGACCTTGGGGGACCTTTTTGAGTTCTATCCCCGTGCCTACGAAGACCAGCGCGCGGCACGAAACATTTCAAGCCTGCGCCCGGATGATATCGTCAGCATCAAGGCCACGGTTGTCGCTGTTCACAGCGTGAACATGGGGCGATCGGCACGCAAGATGTATGACGTTCTGGTCAGAGACGCCTCCGGACAGATTCACTGCAAATACTTCCGTGTGCCTTACAAAGGATACTTTGAACGCTTTAAGCCCTTCACCGAAGTTCGTGTGGTGGGAAAAGTCACCGAGTACCGCGGCCGTTTGGAATTCCATCATCCCGATATCAAGGATGTGGAGCCCGACGAAGAAACCCAGGACGCGCTGATCCCGCTGTATACGGAAATTGAAGGTCTTGCCACGGCCAAGATCATGAAGCTGGTGCGTTCGGCGTTTGCGCAAATCGAAGAATGGCCGGAAGAAGCGTTCCCGAAATGGATGCGCGAAAAGTACAATCTGATTCCGCGCAAAGACGCCTTGAAGGACATCCATTTTCCGGATCCGAACAAGGCCAAGGAGTATTCTGAATTTAAAACTGCGGCCCAAAAACGCATCATCTTTGATGAGTTTTTCTGGTTGGAACTTTATTTGGCCTCTAAAAAGGCAGGCTTCCAGAAAGAAGGGGCTCCGCAGATCAGAAATTCCGGCGAAAAGATGCGGGCATTGCTTCAGTCTTTGCCATTTGAAATGACAGGCGCACAAAAGCGCGTCTTCACTGAAATCAAAGCCGATCTGGAAAAAGGCCACCCTATGCACCGAATGGTGCAAGGGGATGTGGGAAGCGGAAAGACGCTCGTGAGCTTTATGGCCGCCATCTATGCCGCAGAAAGCGGTTATCAATCCTGTTTGATGGCGCCGACAGAAATTCTGGCTGAACAGCACTTTAAAAATGCGCGCAAGGTGCTTGAGCCTTTGGGTGTTCGTCTAGGGCTGCTGGTGGGTAAATCCAAAGCCTCGGAGCGAAAAGCTCTGCTGGCGGCTTTGGCAGCCGGCGAGATTGATTTGATTATAGGCACCCATGCCCTGATCGAAGATGAAGTGCAGTTCTCAAATCTGGGACTTGTGATCATCGACGAACAGCACAGATTCGGGGTTGAACAGCGCGGGGTTTTGAAGAACAAAGGAAACTCTCCGCACTTCCTGGTGATGACCGCGACTCCGATTCCCAGAACTCTGGCCATGACTGTGTACGGGGACCTGGATGTTTCCATCATCGATGAAATGCCGGCCGGTCGAAGCCCGATTCAGACGCGCGCAACGTTTGAAAGCAAACGCCCTCAAGCCCTGCAATTTATGCTGGAACAAATCCAAAAAGGCCGTCAGGCCTATATCGTTTATCCTCTGGTGGAGGAAAGCGAAAAGATTGATCTGAAAGATGCAGTGTCGGAATACGAAAAGCTGAAAGAGCTTTATCCGCAGTTGAAGATCGGTCTTTTGCACGGGAAGATGAAACCAGATGAAAAAGACCAGGTCATGGATCAGTTCCGCAAAAATGAAATCCAGGTTCTGGTTTCCACCACCGTCATTGAAGTCGGTGTCGACGTGCCGAATGCCAACATCATGATCATCGAACATGCTGAACGTTTTGGTCTGTCGCAGCTGCATCAGTTGCGCGGCCGCGTGGGACGGGGAGAATACAAAAGTTTCTGTATTCTGATCATGGGTTATGCCGTGTCTGAAGAAGGCAAAGCCCGCACCGAGATGATGGAAAAGACCTCGGACGGATTCAAGATCGCTGAGTTCGATCTTGAAATGCGCGGCCCGGGTGAGTTCATGGGGACCAGGCAGTCAGGTCTTTCCGGCTTTAAACTGGCAAACCTGGTACGTGATATGGCCATCCTGCAGGAAGCCCGTGAAGCGGCTTTTGAGGTTCTAAGAAAGGATCCAAAACTTTCCTACGTCGAGAATCAAGGTTTGAAGGCCGAGCTTTTGCGCGAGCACGGTCCAGCCGCTCTAGCTGGTATTGCCTAATGTGACAACCTTTCCTGTTTGAAATATTCGTGTGTCATTCTGAGAAAATGCCTTAAGTGAGGGTTGTTAAGGGCCGATCAATGATGGGCTGTTAACTGAACGTTTCGAGGAATTGGAATGACCACGAAGTATATTCGCAACCTGCTTCTTACACTGAATCTTCTGCTGCTGACGGCGTGTTCGTTGGATGCGGAACTCTTTGAAAAAATCAAATCCACCTCCGAAGCTTCCACCGATCTGAGTCTTAAGATTTCTGATTTGCCCACGAACGTTCCTGAATCCTTCCCTTATTATGGACAGGTTCAGGTCACAGGTCTTTCCAGCGGTCTTTCAAGTTTCAGCACTCCGGCTTTATCCCTTCAAGACAGCACGTGTCCGGGGCTCTCCATCAATGCCGATGGCTGGATTTCCGGAGTGCTTGACAAGGTTTCTGGCGAAAGCTGCGAATTCAAAGTCAAGGTCACTCAAGGCTCTGTCAGTGTGGTGTCCGATGTTATCAGTCTGGGTGTGCAAAACAGCTTGCAGTTGACCTTATCTCAGGAAAACTTCAGCTTTGATTCCGGTGCGCCAACGCAAAATACGGTGTTGAATCTTTCAGCTCCGGCGCCTTTTGCGACCTATTTGGATTACTCCATATATTCCGCCAATTCCGAATCATCACTGTTTAATGGAATGAACACTGGGAAGATTCTGGTTCCAGCCGGAGCCACCTCTGTCGTTATTCCTCTGACTTTGCAGGCGGGTCTGTCTTTGTCATCCGCCGAACATCAAACCATTCAGCTCAACAGCGGTATGAGTGGGCTTAAACCCAAAATCGAACTGGTCATTCCGTTGGAGTTTACTGGCGGAGCTCCTGCGCAGGTTTTTCAGGACATCAATGTCTCTGATACCCATATCTGCGCGATTTCGGATGGCAAGCTGTATTGCTGGGGTAATAACGACAAGTACCGTCTTGGATTGGGGGCTGGGGATCAGGACAATCGCACAAAGCCTGTCCGTGTGGGAACTTCCACGACATGGCAAAAGGTGGCATTAAGTTCTGAGGGTACCTGTGGGCTCAATGGGGGCAAGCTTTATTGCTGGGGTCGCAACGATGCGGGACGATCGGCAACCGGGTCCATGGTGCCGTCTGAGGTTACAGAGCCTACTCAGGTGGGTGCAGATTCCGACTGGCAGGACCTGGTCGGTGGTACTCATTTCTCATGCGGTATCAGATCAGGTGAATTGTACTGCTGGGGTTTCAACCAGTTTGGTCAGCTCGCCACCGGAGATATTCTGACAAAATACAGTCCTACAAGAGTTGGCGCCAGTACAACCTGGCAGAAGATTTCTGCAGGTGGATCCCATGTGTGCGGTCTTGATTCCGGAAAACTTTATTGCTGGGGCGCGGGGTCTCGTCTGCAACTCGGGAATAATGCTAGCGTGACTCGGCAGCAGTCGGTTTTGCAGGTGGGTGCCTCGGCATCTTGGCAGGATGTTGTGGCCGGAAATGATCACACCTGCGGTATCAATGCTGGAAAGCTTTACTGCTGGGGTGACAACTATTCCGGGCAGTTGGGGCTGGGAGCTGCAGAGGCAGGCAATATCATCGGTGCGATTTCCCAAGTGGGTACTGCTTCCGACTGGGAAAGTCTTGCGGCAGGGGGGAATCACACCTGCGGAATTCGAAACGGTGGCGATCTTTACTGTTGGGGTGCTGTAAGTTATCAAAGCGGCGTGTGGGAACCAACCCGCATTGGCACCGACAGTACTTGGAGCAAAATTAGCACAAGCTATTACATGACCTGCGGAATCAATAACGGATCCGTGCTGTGCTGGGCGCATGACGAGAGCACTATTAATTACATCGGATTGGGCGAGGATCGGGCCGAGATTGCCCACAAACCTCATAGAGTGGGCCTGTCTACATCCTGGTCTTTGCCAAGTGCGGGATATGGTCATTCTTGTGCGATCAATGCGGGTCGCCTGTACTGCTGGGGTGATAACTCCAGTTTCCAGTTGGGGCAAAATGACAACGGATCTTTGGCGTCAATCATTGTTCCTCAACAGGTTGGAAACTCCAAGGCCTGGCAGAAAATCGCCAGTGGCGGGGGGCACACCTGTGGCATTAAAGAGGGTGAATTGTACTGCTGGGGCTTAAACGTGGGATTTGACTTCGGCGGAGGAGGTCCACCGCCACCACCACCTCCTCCGGGCGGCGGTGGTTTTATGCCGATGAATGTTTCACCGGTTTCGCAAGTTCCTACGCGTGTGGGGACTTCCAAGGCGTGGACGGCCATTGCCGCGGGTTCCGGTCAGTTGTGCGGAATCAACGGTGGAAAAATGTATTGTTGGGGGCAGAACTCCGACGGGCAGATGGCGGCTGATCCGGCCACGGTGCCTTTGGTGGAAGAGCCTACTCAAGTCGGCACTTCTGATAAATGGCATGCCGTGGGGATCAGTTCCTATCATTCCTGTGGTATCGATGACGGCAAGCTTTATTGCTGGGGTTACGGCGATGACGGGGAATTGGGTGACGGCAATAACACCTCTTCACACACGCCTGTTCGTGTGGGATC
This sequence comes from Bdellovibrio bacteriovorus, assembly GCF_002208115.1. Lineage (NCBI taxonomy): Bacteria > Pseudomonadati > Bdellovibrionota > Bdellovibrionia > Bdellovibrionales > Pseudobdellovibrionaceae > Bdellovibrio > Bdellovibrio bacteriovorus. The sequence continues at coordinate 1,592,871 of NZ_CP020946.1, forward strand.
TGACTCTGATTGGACCGCCGTTGTAGCGGGCAACCTGCATACCTGTGGTATTCGCTCAGGTCAGCTTTACTGTTGGGGTGGATCCTATCAGGGGGCTTTGGGGACTGGAAGCATGGTTGATGCATCGACTCCGCAGCGTGTGGGTGTCTCGTCATCTTGGACTGAAATTGCCTCGGGCTTTGAAAATAGTGCTGTCTGTGGCATTGATGGCGGCAAACTGTTCTGTTGGGGTTCTGATGGCTGGGGGCAGCAGGGCAATGGTTCTGCCTTCACTGGTGCGGAAGTTGTGCCTATTCAGTTAGGAACTTCTACCAATTGGCAAAAAGTTTCTGTTGGCGAAAGAAACGTGTGCGCGGTGAATGCAGGGAAACTCTTCTGCTGGGGTGGCAATAATAACGGCCAATCGGCACTTCCGCCGACACCGGGCGCTGCTGATCCGACAACGCCAACGCTGATCACTGGTTTCTAAGAAAAAATAGCGGAACATTTTGCTGTTGCATCCGCGAATTTTGTTTGTCATCCTTTTCTTAGATCACAAGGATGTGCTCTTATGAAATTGCTCTTCAGCGTAGTTACGGCAACAGTTCTGTTCTCTCTTCAATCATTGGCGGCGGCACCTTCTTATAAGGTGAACATGCGTGTCGGTTTGAAGGGGGCTTCTCCTATTTCTATCAATACTGTTGCAAAATCCGGCAAAAAAAGCTTCGTCAGTGAAATTTCTGACGATGGACAAAGCGAAACACTGGTGGAAGTGTTTGCGCGCAAATCCCAAGTGAATAAAAAAGACGGTCTTTATATGGATGTGACCGTGACAAAACGTGTGCGTGGGCAAAAGAAACTCGCGGAACGCGCGCAGATTTTTGCTCCTGACAATCAAGAGATGGAATTTGGCATGAATTCCAAGGGTCGCACGGCAGGGAATCTTTCTCTGGCGGTGATGGCTCATCAGCTTTAAAAAATCACTCAGCGCATCAATATACTAAGTACCCCTTGCGACTGGACTTCGGTCGTGATCTGATTTTGTACTCAGAGGGGGTATTATGAATCATCTTGTGAAGGGCATCACGGTCTCTACGGTCGCGGCAGTTCTTTCTGTCAGCGTGGCACAAGCAGGCACAGTATTGAAATTCAATGCTGGCGCTATCGACACCAACAAACTTACCAGCAACTACGCTGCTTCCTGGATGATGGAAGCCAAAGCAACTGAATACATCGTTCAGTTCAAAAAAGCGGTGACTGAAAAAGACAAAGCGGCCTTGAAGGCTCAGTTTGAAGTGTTCGGCTATCTTCCTGATGATGCTTTGGTTGTTCGCGGGATCTATTCTGATCTTGTGACTTTCAAAACCAACCACCCTGGTGTTCAGGCTGTGGTGAAGTACTCGGCTCAATATAAAGTGAGCACGTCCTTCGCTCCGGCCAGCGTCTTTACCAAAGACAATATGGTTGCAGTTCTTGTGAACACTTTCAAATCCCACGAAGTGGAAGTGATCGCCTCTAAAATTGAAAAAATGGATGTTAAAGTAGCAGTTCAAGTTGTTGATGGAAAGCACATCACAGCTTTGATTCCTCGTGGGCTTGTTCCGGCGGTGGCTGCTTTGACAGGTGTTGAGCACGTTCAACCGGCTCCAGTAATTGAATCCTTCCACTTTGCGATGGATGAGGACCTGGCCGGTCAGGTTTCTGCAACTGCAGCGGGTGATTATTCAGACCTGACGGGCGATGAGTCCGGCACTCGTTTGATGAACTTTGATGCAGCTTGGGCCATGGGCTATGCAGGGAAAGGTCAGACTGTTTCCATGGCGGATACAGGTCTTGATTCTGGTAACACCGGCGCGATCCATCAGGATTTCGCAGGCGGCGTGATCTCGGGTTATCCTTTTGGTTTGTGGTCTAAATCATGGTCTGATCCAATGGGTCACGGGACTCACGTTGCCGGATCTGTGATGGGTCGTGGTACAGCTTCCAAGGGCTTGCTGAAAGGCGGCGCTTATGAAGCTAACATGGTGGCTGAAGGCATGTGGTCTCCAATGATGAAGAACTTGAGTGTTCCATCCAAACTAGGGGATTTGTTTGAAAAAGCCTTCGCTGATGGCGCTCGTATCCACACCAACTCTTGGGGTGGTGCTCGTACCTTCGGTGCTTATGACAACTTCGCAGTTCAAGTGGACGAATGGTCTTACGCGAACCCGGATATGTTGATTCTGTTTGCGGCTGGTAATAGCGGCGCGGATAAAAACAAAGACGGCCGTATTGATTCCAACTCCATGGCTTCTCCGGGCACAGCGAAAAACGTTTTGACCGTGGGCGCTTCTGAAAACGTGACGAAGTCCGGTGGTATTCAGGTACCAATCAGCAAGCTTCGCGCGGCTAAGGATGAATGGCCGGCAGAACCAATCTACAGCTCTTACATCTCTGATAACGGCAACGGCATCGCGATGTTCTCTTCCCGTGGTCCAACGACAGATGGCCGTACCAAGCCTGATATCGTGGCTCCGGGCACAAACATCCTGAGCGTGTTCTCTCAGGAAAAAGATGCTTCTCCACTTTGGGGCGCTTACAACAAAGACTATGTCTGGTCTGGTGGTACGTCCATGGCGACTCCGCTGACGGCGGGTGCGGCGGCGATTGCTCGTCAGGTGCTTGTTGAAAAATTGGGCATCAAAAATCCATCTGCGGCTTTGATGAAAGCAACTATGCTTCACACGGCTGTTGATATGTACCCAGGTCAGTTCGGTGAAATCGGTGCAGCTCGTGGTCAAGAGATTCTGACTCGTCGTCCGAACTCTGATGAAGGTTACGGCCGTGTGGACGTGGCTAACATCGCCAACTTGGGCGGTGCTACTCAGTTCGTCGACAACCGTCAGGGTGTGGCTCAAGGAGCTGAGGTTTCCTACGAATTCACTTTGAATGCGCCAGGCAGCCTGTATGCGAACCTTGTTTGGACCGATGCTCCGGGTTCGGCGAATGCGGCCCAAGCCTTGGTGAACGATTTGGATCTGGTTCTGACTTTGCCAAACGGTCAGACCCTGAGCATGAACGATCACATCAACAATCTTGAGATGATCGAAAAGTCCGGCTTGCCGGCGGGTACTTACAAGCTGACTGTAAAGGGCTTTAAAGTTCCGCAAGGTAAGAACGGCGCTCAAGCTTATGCTCTAGTCTATACGGCTAAATAGGTCTTGATAACTGTTTTAAGTATTCGAAAATACTGGAAAAAGGCTCGGATGATTCCGGGCCTTTTTTGCTTTTAAAAGGCTTCTGAAATAATTTCCAATGCGCTGCTCCCGTTTGATAACTCGTGTCAAATTTGATAGAACTGTCGAGGTTGCAAGTCTGTCCTAAGGTCTAGGCCTTATGGATGTATAGTCCCTTTTCCCTTGGGGAGGTTCGTGAATGCAGACGTTTGAAGTCGGTGATAATGCAGTTTATCCTGGATACGGCGTTGTTAAAGTGGTTTCTATTGAAACCAAAGAGATGCTTGGTACTAAGACTACGTTCTACAACATGCAGTTGGTGGACACAGGTCTGAAGATCATGATCCCTACCACGAACGTGAAGTCCGCGGGTCTGCGTCCTATCATCTCCAAGTCCGAAGCATCCCGAGTTGTTGGAATTCTTAAAGAAAAAGACATCAAGATCGACAATCAGACATGGAATCGCCGTTATCGCGAGTACATGGAGAAGATCAAAACCGGTTCCGTATTCGAGATTGCTGAAGTTTTACGCGATTTGTTCCTTTTGAAAGCGGACAAAGAGCTGTCCTTCGGTGAGCGCAAGATGCTTGATTCTGCGCGCAGCCTGCTGTTGAAAGAGCTGACTTTGGCGACAAGCCAGGAAGAGCTGTTCAAAGAGGAAGAAGTTAAAGCCATCTTCGGTATCACGGGTTAGGCTTTTTTAACCAGCCGAGAAAGGCTGGACGACTTTCAAAAAACATAATAAATTCGGGGCTTGGTTTAATGACCAGGCCCTTTTTGTTTTTTAAGGCCTTTCCCAGCTTTGGAGTTCCGCATGTCCTCGAAAATCTCTCCGCATGTTCGTGTTCGTTTTGCCCCATCCCCAACGGGTTATTTGCACGTGGGGGGCGCAAGAACCGCTCTTTACAACTACCTTTTCGCCAAGAAAAACGGCGGTGAGTTCATCCTGCGTATCGAAGACACGGACGAGGCCCGTTCCACTCAAGAATCCCTGCGTGGGGTGGTGGATGACCTGGTTTGGCTGGGTTTGAAATGGGACGAAGGCGTGGACCCGGTGACGTTGAAAGACGTGGGCCCGAGTGGTCCTTACCGTCAAAGTGAGCGTCTGCATATCTACAAAGAAATCGCTGATCAGCTTCTGAAAGAAGGCAAAGCGTACTATTGCTTCATGACCGAAGAGGAAATTGAAAAGCAAAAAGCCGCAGCCGGAAGCTTTGCTCACCTGGTGTCTCCTTATCAGGATTGGTCTTTGGAACAAGCTTTGGAGCGTCTGAAGACCGGCGACAAAGCCGTGGTTCGTTTCAAAACCAAAAATCTGGTGAAAGATTATATCTTCACCGATCTTGTGCGCGGTGAAGTGAAGTTCCCATCCGACATGGTGGGGGACTTTGTCCTGCTTCGTTCTGACGGAATGCCGGTTTACAACTTCTGCTGCGTGGTCGATGACCACCTGATGAAGATGACCCATGTTTTCCGTGCGGAAGAACATCTGCCAAACACTCTTCGTCAGTTGATGATCTATGAGGCGATGAACTGGCAGGCGCCGGAGTTCGGTCATATGGCTTTGATTCTGGATGAAGACCGCCAAAAACTTTCCAAGCGCAAAGGCGCTGTAGCTTGCGGTCAGTTGAAAGACGAAGGTTATCTGGCAAGTGCCGTTTTGAACTTCATCGCATTGCTGGGATGGTCTGATCCTCAAGGGCGAGAGATCCTGTCTGTGAAAGACATGCTGGAAGTGTTTGATATTTCCCGTTTGAATCCATCCGGTGCGATCTTTGACCGTGTGAAATTCAAATGGATGAATGCGCAGCACCTGCGTGCGTTGCCAAACGCGGAACTTTGGACGGCGGTGGCTCCGTTCCTGGCTCGTGAAAACATGGATCTGCCAAGTGATCCTGCGTGGCAAAGCAAGTCTTTGGATTTGTTCAAGCCCTACATGGAAGTCCTGGCTGATGCGATCGAACTGTATCGTCCGTTGAATGATAAATCTTATGTGATCCTGCCGGAAGCCGATGAAACCCTGAAGTGGGAATCCACCAAAGCGGTTCTGACCTCCTGGAAAAACCTGCTTCAGGCGCACCCTTCTGACTATATGACAGAAGAAGAGTTCCTGAAAATGCAGGATGAAGTGAAAAATCAGACCGGTTCCAAAGGCAAACACCTGTTCATGCCGATTCGTGTGGCGGTGATCGGGAAGCCTCATGGTGCGGAACTGAAGACACTTGTGCCGTTGATGAAAAAATCCTCGCTGGTGGCCCGCGCAGAGCAGGCCCTGGCAAAAGTGTAGGTTTTAACTATGTTGAAGATTCACAATTCTCAAAGCAAGCAGCTTGAAGATTTCACACCACTGACGCCGGGACAGGTGAAAATGTATGTGTGTGGTCCGACGGTGTATAACTTCCTGCATGTGGGGAACTTCCGCGGGCCGGTGGTCTTTAACATGGTTCGCAACTGGCTGGAGCACCTGGGTTACAAAGTGACCTACGCCCTGAATTTCACGGACGTGGATGATAAGATCATCAACCGTGCGAACGAGCTGGGTATGACTCCGACTGAGTTGTCTGAAAAATACATCGCAGAATACAAAAAAGATTTCGCGATGCTGGGGCTTCGCCCGCATGACATGAATCCGAAGGTGACGGAGCACATGGATGACATTCGCTCCATGGTGGAAAGCCTGGTCAGTCAGAAAAAAGCCTATGAAGCACAAGGCGATGTTCTTTATTCCATCGAATCCTTCAAGGATTATGGCAAGCTGAGTGGTCGCAACACCGACGACTTGTTGGCGGGTGCCCGTGTTGAAGTCGATGAAAAGAAACGCAACCCCATGGATTTTGCCCTGTGGAAAGCGGCAAAGCCGGGTGAAGTGTCCTGGCCATCGCCTTGGGGCCCAGGGCGTCCGGGCTGGCACATTGAGTGCTCGGCGATGATCAAAAATCTTTTCGGCGATCAGATCGACATTCACGGGGGCGGCATGGACTTGATCTTCCCGCACCACGAAAATGAAATCGCACAAAGTGAAGGCTGCACCGGCAAAGCCTTCGTAAAATACTGGATGCACAACAACATGCTGAACTTCGGCGGGCAGAAAATGTCCAAGTCTTTGGGGAACATCGTGACTATGCGAGAATTCCTGGAGATGTACAACGCCGAGATCTACAAATGGATGATCCTGTCTGCGCACTATCGCACATTGAGTGACTTTGGTGATGAAGCCGTCGAGCGCGCCGTGGGCGGGTTGTCCCGTGTGTATTCTGCGCTTTCCATGGCTGAAAGCTATCTGACTGCGGAAGTGACTCAGGAGGATGCTGCTTTTGCGAAAATCACGCAAGACGCCTGGAAGAAAGTGGAAGAAGCCATGAATCATGACTTCGGAACACCGGATGCGTTTGCGGCGATGTTTGAAGTGGTCCGCCAGTTCAATGCTCAGGTTCGCCGTGGCATGAAAGTGAACCCAGCGATTCAAGGCAAAGCTTTGGCTTTCCATAACTTCGTTCGCAAAATGGGTTCAATGATGAGTTTGTTCCAGGAACCGGCGCACGCCTTCCTGATCAAGCTTGATGATATGTTGCTGAAGAAAATGAACCTTGAAAGGTCTGCAGTGAATGCATTGGTTGCAGAACGTGGCGAGGCTCGCGCAGCGAAGGACTTTGCGAAGTCTGATGAATTGCGCGCGAAAATCACCGCTTTGGGCATTTCAGTCAGCGACACTCCGGAAGGAAGCTTCTGGGAAGTGACGAAGTAGAAGTAAATGTTAAAAGCCCTCGTGATGAGTTTTTTATAGTCCCGCGATAATCGAATTCAAATCCGGTTTTGAGATCGGCATTTTGCCGCTGTCGCGGGTGTTTTTGCTGACGACTCCAAACGGGATGTCACCCCACCAGCGTTCGACCATGGTTCCGTCGGCCATGGTCATGCTCATTTTGCAGGTGTCATAGGTTCCCGCCGGGGCGATGAGCTTTTCCAGGGTTCCGCCATTTTTCACGCAGTCCACAATCAGGGCTTTATATTTTGCCGGGGAGTAGAGGTCCGAGATCTCCATCGTCTCACTGGTTTTTTCTGTGCCAACGACGGCTTCGATTTTTATTTTCCAGATGTTCTTTTTTTCGTCGTGGCCGATGACTTCTTTGGTGATTTTCACGGCGTTGGTTTCGCCGCTGACGGTGCTCATGGTCCCTGTCCAGGAAACTTTGTCACCGACATTGGGATAGGCCAAGGCGGTCGTGATAAACAGGGTGGTGAAAGCTGCCAGTAAAGATTTGGTAAACATAAAGCCTCCTTCCATGGAATGCCACTAGCATGGCATCCAAAGAAAAAGGCTGAAAGTCCAAGAGCGAATCAGGTGCTAAAGTACAGGCTTCACTTTACCGCAATCAGCAGAAATAAACTTACCCTGATAGCGAATTTGTGTGTTGCTGCCTTTGCTGGTTTTGCCGTTCATCAAGCCTTCGTATTCGTTGCTGGATTTGGCATTCCATTCAAAGTCACCCTTGGCGTCGTCTTTCGGACAGTCAAAAGTTCCCGCCAGCTTCTTGGCAGTCTGCGTGGTGATCTTGGTGGTGCAGGCCTTGGTGCCTTCCATCACTTTGTTGGGATTTTTCAGCATGTCGGCAGTGTAGCAGATACGATAACCATTTTTTGTGACGGGGATTTTGTCAGAGCCCGATAGCATCGCTTCCATCTTTTTTCTTTGCTCGGGTGGCAGTTGTTCCAGGGCTTTGTTCATTTCAGCCATAGGATCAAAGGCTTTTCCGTCCAGGGTCATTTGCATTTTTACTTCCCAAAGGCCGGGCTTGATATCAAAAGCTGCGAATGATGTGGAAGCGGTAAAAAGTGCGGTGAGCAAAATCAAAAACTTCATGAAATCCTCCGGTTATTGGGGTGTCAGTTTCAGTTCGTATTTTTTGTTCTTTTCAATGTCTTCGGCCGCCATGTATTGCGGGCGATATTTTCCATCCAGGAACAATTGCACCTGGTCTTTATAGAAGGGTGACAGGATATGACCGGAAATGCCAATGGGATTAATGCCCCAACTGGTTTGGGGGCGGGCAAAATCAATCACCCGGCGAGTGCTGGGTCCTGCCACCACATTGAAGTCACCACCAAGGCCGCGCATCTTGTTGTTGTTGATTTCATTGTAGGCGCCCGGCATCGGGTAGGGCCCCAGATTAAATATCTTGTCCAGTGGGAAGCTGCGGCCCAGAGGGTGTTTGTATTCCACCGTGTGCAAGTCGCCCCAGGGAATGTCCTGCACTTTTTCAATCGCGGTTAAGAAAGCTTGCGTGATCAGTTGATCCTGATTGCGATCTTTCCACCAAGGCGATGCGTCGTCCAAAACGGCGCGCTCATAAAAGGCCCAGGCGTACGGAGTCGTCAGATAGGTGGCCTTCATTTCTTCCGGTACATCTTTTAGCAGCAGCAATACCAGTTCGTTGTTCCACTGATGGTACAAGCTGGCTTCGACGGATTGAACATCTGAACGCAGGTTCCAGTTTTTCAGGGCGTTCAGTTCAGTTTCGTATTTTAGATTCTGCGCTTCATCCAACTGCAGGTGATCATTCAGTTTGTCTAACAGCTCACGGGTTTTATAGTTGAAGTTGTCTGTTTGCAGGGCGCGCACATCATCGGCACTCCACAGGTCTTTTTCGCCCAAGGCACGCACCAGGGTCTGATAGCGGTCATCGGACTGCCAGTCTCCGCGGATGTTTTCGGCGATGCCATCGGGACGGGAATTGGCCGTGACGATGATGCCGTTTTCAGGATTTATTTTGTGGGGTTTGTCTGCCCATGCAAGCACACGCTCGTATTCATCCAGACCCGAAGCTCCGTCCAAAATCATATCCGAGTTCGGATTCTTCTTAATGGCGATATCACCAAAGATCCACCACGCGATATTTTCGGCATCCGCGTACATGACATTCAAGCCCGGTGCGGTTCCGTATTGCAGGGCTGTTTCAAAGGCTGCCATGTTCGGCGCTTTGCCCATTTCAAAAAGGGCCTTCATCGGATTGTTTTCGGGGCGGTGATAAGCCCACTTTAATGCCAAACCTTTGCGTTTCAAGGTTTCATCCATGATCGGGCCATGATTGGTTTCAATCATGTTCAGCACCAGATCTGGTGCATCTTTGATTTTGATGGTTTCAGTCCATTCCTGATAAGGGACTTCCTTTCCCATGAAGACGGCGGTTTTCTTGTCCTTATTCAGGGTTTCGGCAAACAGATCCATATCGTCGGATAAAGACATAGTGAAACCCCAGGCATGCTGGCGGCTGTGGCCTAGGATGGCGAAGGGAACCAGCGGAAGGTAGTGGCCGTAAAGTTCAAACTCCGGGGTTTGGATGTGGGCTTCGACCCAGGTTGCGGGGTGAGAAAAACCAATGTGAGGATCGTTGGCAAAAATACTTTTGCCGGACTGCGAACGGTCCGGCCCGATCAGCCACGCATTGCTGCCTTCAAAAGAGGCGGTGAAAAGATTTTCAGTCAGCAGTTCAAACGGGGTGAATCCGCCCTGAAGGGATGTGATCTTTAGTGGGGCTTTCAGCGGCACATTGCGAAGTCCTTGGAAGGATTCCGGGGAAAGCTTCCCGGCAAGTTCGGTCATCAACGGGTCGGCTTTTAGTGCGATCCCAAAGCTGTAAGCCATGTGGCCGGTCATGATGTAAGCATCCAAAGGCGAAAACGGGCGGGGTTTTAGTCCCACGAGCGCCATTTCATAGGGGGCTTTTTGAGTGCTGATGTATTGATTCACACCTTCAAAGTAGGCCTCCATCTCATCCCACATACTCTGATCAAAACGGCCCTCGGCTTTTTCCTTTGCAAGCATGCGTTCGACTGATCGGCGAAGCATCAGGCTGCGGTACAATTTGTCGCTGGGAAGGGCCAGCTCTCCGAAGATCTCGGAAAGTTCCCCTTGAGTCATACGGCGGGAAAGCTCCATTTGGAAAAGTCTTTCGCTGGCCATGACAAAGCCCAGGGCTTTCAAGGCGTCTTTCTTATTGGCCGCTTTGATATGAGGAATGCCGTATTGATCGCGAATCACGGTCACGGGCTCAGACAGCCCTTTAAGCGGAAGTGAGCCCTCCATCGGTGGCAGGGACTGGCGCAAGAATAGATAACCCCCCAAGCAGAAGACGGTAACCAAGATGAAGAATACGAGAAGGCTTCGTTTGAGTGTTTTCATCCCTCAACTGTCGGCGGGGTCTGGGAGGGAGGCAAGAAAACCTTTAATTGCCACCTCGCATATAACGCAGAGTAGAGCCAAAAAAGGACGGGTACTTTTATATGATCGTGCTATTCTTGGAGGGATGGCCTCTGCATATAAAAAGAACTTTCAATTGGTGTCCGAGTTTAAACCTTCCGGCGATCAGCCGAAAGCAATTGAGCAGATTGCTGAAAACTTCAAAGCGGGTTTGAAACATCAGACGTTACTGGGTGTGACCGGGTCGGGAAAGACCTTCACCATGGCGCACACTATTGCAAACTTGAATCAGCCGGCTCTGGTTCTGGCGCCGAATAAAACTCTGGCGGCTCAGTTGTATGCCGAGTTCAAAGAGCTGTTTCCGCACAATGCCGTGGAATACTTTGTCAGTTACTACGATTACTACCAGCCGGAAGCTTATATTCCTTCTACGGACACCTATATCGAAAAAGATTCAGCCATCAACGAGCAAATCGATCGCATGCGCCACTCGGCGACGCGTTCCCTGTTTGATCGTCGTGATGTCATCATCGTCAGTTCTGTTTCGTGCATTTACGGTTTGGGGTCGCCAGAGGCCTATGAAGGCATGATGATTCAAATCGTGTCCAACACGTCGATGAAGCGCGATCACTTACTGCGGGAATTGATTCGTATTCAGTATCAGCGTAACAACGTGGATTTCTCGCGCGGAACGGTGCGCGTGCGCGGGGACAACGTCGAAATCTTCCCACCCTATGAAGAAGAGCGCGCCGTGCGTGTGGAATTCTTTGGAGACTATATCGAACGCCTTTCCTGGATTGATCCTTTGACCGGGCAGATCCTTGAAGAAATTGACCAGATCGGTATTTATCCGGGAAGCCACCACGTTACCAGTGATGACAGCTTAAAGCGCGCGATCAAGACCATTCAGGACGAGCTGCGTGACCGCCTGGTGCAGTTGAATCAGGAAATGAAGCTGCTTGAAGCCCAGCGTTTGGAACAAAGAACCTATTACGACATCGAGATGATGGAGCAAATGGGTTTCTGTCAGGGGATCGAAAACTATTCCCGCCATATGACGGGCCGGGGGCCGGGGGAACCACCTCCGACGCTGCTGGAATACTTCCCCAAAGACTTTGTCACCTTTATCGATGAGTCCCACGTCACCGTGCCTCAGATCGGGGGGATGTATCGCGGGGATCGTGCGCGCAAGATGAATCTGGTGGAGCATGGCTTCCGTCTGCCTTCGGCTTTGGACAACCGTCCTTTAAACTTCCAGGAATTTGAAGCCATGATGGACAAGGTCGTCTATGTTTCGGCGACTCCGGGCACTTATGAGCTGCAAAAATCCGAAGGGGTGATTGTTGAGCAAATCATCCGTCCGACGGGTCTGATTGATCCTGTCGTCGAAGTCCGTCCGGTGAAACATCAGGTTGATGATCTGCTCAAAGAAATCCGTGTCCGTATTGCCAAGCAAGAACGTGTTCTGATTACAACTTTGACCAAACGTTCTGCTGAGGATCTGACCGAGTACTATGAAAATCTGGGTATTAAGGTGAAGTATCTGCACAGCGAGATCGACACCATGGAGCGTATGGAGATTCTGCGCGATTTGCGTTTGGGGGTCTTTGACGTTCTGGTGGGGATCAACTTGCTGCGAGAAGGCCTGGATATTCCCGAGGTCAGCCTTGTCGGTATCACCGATGCCGATAAAGAGGGTTTCCTGCGCTCAGAAAGATCATTGGTGCAAACTATCGGTCGTGCCGCCCGTAACTTGAATGGCCGGGTGATTTTGTACGGGGACACGATCACCGAAAGCATGGAAAAAGCCATCAACGAAACCGATCGTCGTCGTCGCATTCAAAGTGAATACAACGAGGCTAACGGGATCACCCCTCAGTCGGTGAAAAAACGCATTAAAGAGGGTCTGGGCGAGATGTTCGACGGAACGGTCTCCAACCCATTGGGTGGTGAAAACAAAGCTGCTGCCATCATGAACAAGTTTGCGCAGCAGCCGGAGAAAATCCAGCAAGAGATCACGAAGCTTCGTGCCCGCATGAAAGAGCTTTCTGCGAACCTCGAGTTTGAGGAAGCGGCGAAAGTTCGCGACGAAATCAAACGTCTGCAGATTGTGGAACTGAACGTGCGCAGCGGGGAGATCGAACAGGAGAGTGCGGAGGTCGTCAAGGATGGCCTCAAGTAAGTTCGAGGAAGTTCGCGACAAGGTGAAAGAGTTTCCCACGCAAAGTGGTGTTTATCTGATGAAAAACACCGCCGATAAGATCATCTATATCGGTAAGGCGAAGAATCTTAGAAACCGTGTGCGCAGCTACTTTAACGACAGCAAGGATCACAGTCCCAAAACGCGCCTGCTGGTTACGAACATCTGTGAAGTTGAATACATCCTGACCAAAACCGAGGTGGAAGCATTCCTGCTGGAAGCCTCGCTGATTAAAAAACACCGTCCCAAATACAACATTCGTCTGCGTGATGATAAGGCCTACCCTTACATCCGCTTCAGTTGGGGAGACCAGGCGCCAAGACTGTATCTGGCGCGCAAAGTGAAAAAAGACGGGTCTTTGTATTTTGGCCCGTACACTTCGGGCCTGGCCGTGCATGGCACGATCAAGTTTCTAAACAGAACCTTTAAAATCCGTGATTGCACTGATGCGGTCTTTAAATCCCGGACCCGTCCGTGCATGACCTATCAGATCGGTCGCTGTACCGCGCCGTGTGTGAAGTACATCTCTTTGGAAGATTACCGCAACGAAGTTGAAGGCGCGAAGCTGTTCCTGAAGGGGCAGAATAAAAAAGTCATCAAAGCCATGACCGAAAAAATGATGGGCGCTGCGGACGAGGAAAAGTTCGAGGTTGCTGCGCGTTTGCGGGATTCTATTGAAGCCATCAAGGCGATCCTGCAAAAACAGGCCGTCATCAACGACACTTCCGAAAAAGACCAGGATGCCCTGGGTTATTATGGGGATGAGCGGGGCTGCTTGATTGAAACAGTCCATATCCGTGCCGGACGGGTGATTGGAACAAGGCCGCATTACCTGCCGCACTTTGATCCGAATGACGCTGTTGAAGATCCGCGCGAGTGGCTGGTGGACTTCCTGAATCAGTACTATGAAGACAACTTCATTCCTGATGAGGTTTTGCTGCCATTGGATATCGGCAATGACCTGACCAAGCTGATGGAAGAGGTTCTTAAAGAACGCTCTGGCAGCAGGGCCACGGTGCGCTTTGCAACGGATGAGCGCGGCCGTAATCTGGTTGAGATGGCCCATGAAAACGCCAAGTCGCATTTCCTGAAGTACGTTTCCAAGTCCGAAGAAAAACTGCGTGGTCTGGAGGAAATCAAAGAACGTTTCAATCTGCCGGAGCGTCCGCGCCGTATTGAGTGTTATGATATCTCCACCTTCCAGGGGGCTGAAACCGTGGCCTCCCAAGTGGTGTTTGAGGACGGGGTCCCTGCCAAAGAGCACTATCGTCGCTATAAGATTAAAACCGTTCAGGGAATCAATGACTTTGCCTCGATGTACGAGGTGTTAAGCCGTCGTTTCAAGCACACCGAGTACGAGGACCCTCAGTTGATCGTGATCGACGGTGGTAAGGGGCAGTTGTCCCAGGCCATGAAGATTCTGGAAGAAATCGGGCGCAAGGACATCCCGGTGGTGGGCTTGGCCAAGGCGCGCACCGAAAGTGATTTCCAAAAGCAGGAAGTCGAGTCCACCGAAGAGCGCTTCTTCCTTCCGGGGCGTTCCAATCCGGTGATCTTTAAGCACAATGCCGAGGCTTTGTATATCCTTTCGGGCATCCGCGATGAGGCCCATCGTTTTGCCATCACTTACCACCGCAAACTGCGTGAAGGCACGTCACTTGAAAGTGAGCTGGATTACGTCGTTGGTTTGGGGGAAAAAAGAAAGAAAGTTCTTTTGACTCAGTTCAACTCTGTTGATGAAATCAAAATGGCTGATGCAGAAGAGATTGCTAAACTTAAGGGCTTTAACCGGGTCCTTGCCGAGCGTATTTTGCTTCAGCTTAACGAGAGTGAAGAAGAAGAAACTGAGGTTGAAGAGTGAAGAGTCATGCGCTCTTAGTCGGACTGGGGATTTTTTTAAGCCGTATCGCGGGTCTTGTCCGTGAAAGGGTCTTTGCCCACTACTTCGGAAATTCTGATGCCGGGGATGCCTTCAAGGCCGCTCTGAAGATTCCAAACTTCCTGCAAAATCTGTTCGGTGAGGGCGTGCTGTCGGCAAGCTTTATCCCGGTCTATGCCCAGTTGCTGGCAAAAAAACACGATGAAGATGCCGCCAAAGTGGCGTCGGTGATCGGCAGTTTGCTGTTTCTGCTGACGTCAGGTTTGGTGCTGGCTGGTGTGCTGGCAACGCCTTTTTTGATTGATGTCATTGCGCCGGGATTCACCGGTGAAAAACGTGATCTGACCATTCAGATCGTGCAGATCCTGTTCCCGGGCACGGGGTTTTTGGTGATGTCGGCGTGGTGCTTGGGGATTTTAAATTCTCATCGCAAGTTCTTTCTTTCGTATGTGGCGCCGGTGATCTGGAACCTGGCGATTATCGCCGCGCTGGTGATGTGGGGCGGGAAACAGGGGCAGTTCGACCTGGCTGTGACGGTGGCCTGGGGGCTGGTGGCGGGAAGCTTCCTGCAATTTGCAGTGCAGTTGCCGTCGGCTTTGCGTTTGGGGAAAAAGATTTCGCCGTCCTTGGATTTAAAGCTTTCTTCCGTTCGCACGGTGGTGAAGAACTTTGTGCCCGTGGTCTTTTCCCGCGGTGTTGTTCAGGTTAGTGCCTATATCGATAACGTTTTGGCCAGTTTGCTTCCCACCGGCGCGGTGTCGGCCTTGGCTTACGCGCAGACCCTTTATCTTTTGCCAGTCAGTCTTTTTGGAATGAGTGTGTCGGCCGCGGAGCTTCCGGCCATGTCCCAGGCGACGGGTTCTGACGAAGAAATCCGTCACTATTTGCAGGGGCGTCTGAACAGGGGCCTTGAACAGATTGCGTTCTTTATCATTCCATCTGTGGCGGGCTTTCTGATTTTGGGCGATCTGATTGTCGGCGCGGTTTTTCAGACCGGAGAGTTCACGGCACAAAACACCCACTATGTGTGGATGGTTCTGGTGGGATACACGCTGGGTCTTTTGGCGTCCACATTGGGGCGTTTGTATTCTTCAACCTTCTTTTCTTTGAAAGACACCAGGACGCCGCTGCAGTTTGCAATTGTGCGTGTGATCTTTGCGACCTTGCTGGGCGCGATGCTGGGGTTCTATGTGCCTCAGGCGCTGGGGCTGGATTCCCAGTGGGGAACAGCGGGTCTGACGGCGGCGGCCGGGATAGCGGGCTGGATCGAATTCTATCTTTTGCGCAAGTCCTTGAATAAACGCATCGGTCGCACCGGATTGTCACTGAAATTCCAAGGCAAAGTGTGGTTGATGGCTTTGATCGGGGCAGGTGCGGGGGCACTGGTTGCCAAAGGATTGCTTGATGCTTCAGTGCACGTCATTGCCCGTGCCGCAGTGGCATTGGTGATCTATGGCCTGCTCTACTTCACTTTGGGTTATATCCTGAAAGTAGAGCAAGCTCACAGTTTGCTGCAGAAAATTCTGCGCCGTATTCGTTAATCACCAGCGCACACCCCAGCCATAAAGCTCAACAACGATGCTGCCGTTCGGGAATGCGAATCTGAGTGCGCCGCTGAAATAGCCTTCATACCAAGGGCGGAACTCAACACGGGTCAAACAGCTTTGGCCCGGATACAGATAGTTCGGACATTGGCTCCAGGCCCAGAAGGCGGCGCCGCTGATATAAACGCCACGGACATACAAAGGCTCATGTCCCGTGTTGCGCAGATAGATATCGGCGTATTGACTCCAGTTCACCCGCACACTTCCAAAGTTGTAGTAATAGTATTGATGTGATTGCGTCTCTATCGTGGATGGAGTGACGGTGACTTCCAGTGGGGCGGCCTGGGTTGTTAGGGGCAGGCAAAGGCTTGCGGCAAGGAAAATACTTAGTAGAAGCTTCATAAGCACCTCCTGACACTTCTATTTTTTCCCAAGAAGAGATTGGTCGCAAAGTTTTTCAGGAGTATGCTGTTCTTGTCATGAACGAATCAGTCTGGTCTCCGATGAAAATTTCCATCTATCGATCCTTTTGGATCTGTGCCTTTGTGTCGAATCTGGGAACCTGGATTCAGGATGTGGCGGCCAGTTGGGTGATGACACACTTATCAACATCACCTCTGATTATTTCTTTGCTGTCCTTCACCGGAAGTCTGCCGGTGTTGTTCTTCAGCATCCCGTCCGGCTATTTGTCGGATCTGGGGCATCGTCGAAAATTGTTGCTGTTCGCACAAGGTCTGATGTGTTTTGCCGCGGGCCTTTTGGCGTATCTGGTGTGGACCGAGCAGGTGACGGAAGTCAGTTTGTTGGGTCTGTCTTTGATCATGGGCGTGGGCTTTGCGCTTTCCAATCCGGCATTTCAGTCGGTGCTCACGGATCTTGTTCCTCATCCTATGCAGGCACAAGCGGTGCTGGTGTACTATATGGGGATTAACATCACCCGCGTTTTGGGGCCCACACTGGGGGGCGGTATTTTAAGCGGCTTTGGTCCCAGCAGTGCCTTTGTGGTGAACAGCGTTTCTTATCTGGGGTTGATTCTTTTTTTCTGGAAGTGGCCAGTGCCGCAGTCCGTGGAAACGCAGAAACTAAAAGTCCGCATTCAGGAAAGTGACTGGAAGCCGTTGTTGTCATTGCATAACATGAAGCTGTGGGTGGAAATTTTCCTGGTCACTTTCTTTGCGTCTTCGTTGTGGGCGCTTTATCCGACACGCGGGCGTATTGAGTTGCAGCTAAGCTCGCTGCAATATGGGTCGCTTCTTGGTTTTTTGGGGCTTGGGGCTTGTGTCAGTGCTTTCTTGTCAGGAAAGATCATGCATCCGGATCGCACGCAAAAATCCTTGGCCGGATCGTATGTGATATATGCCGTGGGGATTTTGCTTTTGGGGCTGGCGCCGGGCTACTTGCTGATGTGTGCGGCGATGTTCTGCGGCGGGGTGGGGTGGCTGGTGCTTTCCACGTTGATGAACATGAGCTCAAGGCAAATCACCGGCGCTTCGCAGTTGAAAGCGACGATGCTGGGAGTTTTTCTGGCGGTATTCTATGCCGGCATGGCGTTGGGGGCCATTTCCTGGGGAGCCGTCGCGCGTGTGGGGTCCACTTCGGTGGCCCTCATCATGGCCTCGGTGGGTTTAGGTCTGATAGGATTTTACAAAGGGCTTAAAGACTTCACACGCGTTTAGTGAACGCGGTGATTTTCTTCTTTGATTAAAGCACAGCACGGGCAGGAAGCTTCTTCCGAAAGCACGGCAAATTCATTCAATTGTTTGTAGCTGAATTCCAGGGCCGTGCCGCAAGCTTCACAGTTGTTGATGGCTTTGCGGAAGGCTTCACGTTTGTTAAATTCTTCAGTCGGGATGATGTTGAATTTGAATACTTCCATGTGATGCCTCCTGTTTGTGCGTGGTATCTTTCTTATCGGTAAAGTTTGTATCAACTTGAGACAAAAAAGCGGGTTTTAGCCCCCTTTAGGCAGTGCATTAACCCCGGTTTTTGGTGTCTCCAAACCAAGGTCCAGATACAATCGGCGCCATGAAAGACTACATCCAGTATCTTCAAGACGTTCTTGGTCTTCAAAATGTCATGCTCGCTCCGGAACAAGCCGGGGTTGAGGCTGCCAAGACGCAGTTTTTCACTGCCAAGGGGCCCTTCACGGTCTCTGAACTTCGCCATTATGAATTGGTATTTTTGAATATCCTGACTCAAAGCAAAGAAAGTCTTTTCCTGCCGGAAGTGAACGATCTTTATTCCAAGATGAAAGCGGCGATGAAGCTGCGCAATCTGCAGGTGCTCGAGCTGGATTGCACGGTGGAAGACCGTTCCCAACTGCCGTCTGAACTGGCGAAAATCTGTGAAAGCAAAGTTGTGGTTGTCTATAGCTCGTTCCCGAAAGACATCGGCGAGCTGATCTTTAAAGGTCCGGGAAAGTGGCTTGAGACCTACAGCCCGGCTTATCTGCTGGAAGATCCGGCAGCCAAAAAAGTCGTTTGGAATGACCTGCAAAAAGTAATGAAGGAGCTCGGAGTATGAAGTCTTTGATGCTGATTCTGGTTGTGTCTTTGCTGTCGGTGGTTGCCAAAGCGGACTGTACGACCGCGATCACCATCAATGAGGCTATTTCGGCCAGCACTTCAGATTATCTGGAACGCGCGGAAAAGCGGGCCGTCGAGGATAAGTGCAGCTCCCTGTACCTGCGTATCAACACTCCGGGTGGCAGCCTGCAAAGCACGCGTCTGATTGTTGAACGTATTTTGGCGTCACCGGTTCCTTACCTGTGTCTGATTGCTCCTCGTGGGGGGCATGCCGGCAGTGCGGGGGCTATCATTCTGCAAGCCTGTCACGTGAACGGTGGTCTGACTGCCACTAATATTGGCGCCGCGACCCCGATTCTGGGGTCGGGTGAAAAGACCCCGGAAGATTTGCGCAAAAAACTTATTAACGACACCGTCAGCTGGATGGAAGGTGTGACGAAACTTCGCGGTCGCAGTCTGAAGTTTTCAAAAGAAATCATCACGGAAGCGAAATCTCTTTCCAGTGAAACGGCGCACGCCGAAGGCGCTTTGGATATTCTGGCGGGTACCGAGCTGGAGTTTTTGCAGCAGGCGCAAGGGCGCAAAGTTCTGGTGGGTGAAGACAAAGAACCCGCAGTTGTGGCAGTTCATGACTTGCGCGAGTTTGTGCCGGACCTTCGCTATAAGGTTTTAAGTTTTGTGGCCGACCCTGAATTTGCTTATCTGCTGTTTATGGGAAGTTTGGCTTTGCTGTATGTTGAGGTCACGCATCCGGGATTGATCGCGCCGGGAGTGATCGGGGGAATCGGTCTGGTACTTTCCATGGTGGCCTTCCATAAGCTGGATGTTGCCTGGGGCGGACTGGCGTTGATCTTGTTAGGGGTCGCGTTCCTGATTGCGGAAATGTTCATCCCAAGTTTTGGTGCTTTGGGCATTGGCGGCCTGATTGCCGTATTTGTGGGAAGTGTGTTTTTGTTTGATGCGCAGACAACGGGGTATGTGTTGCCAATGTCTTTGATTGTTTCAGTGGTGGGTGTTTTGGGGATCTTCTTCCTGGGCTTGGGTTATCTGGCGGTGAAAACCATCCGCTTGCGCACCCAGGACGCGGATGCGCAGATGCAAAGCCGTGATGGTGTGGTGATGACGGTGGAAGGCAACGGCCACAGCGGGCAGGTGGAAATCATCGGCGAGATCTGGAAGTTCGTTTCTGAAGATTCCCTGATGCCTGGCGACCGTGTGCATATCACCGGACGTCAGGGTCTGACTTTGAATGTGAAAAAGAACAAATAAGGAGATAGCAGCATGGAATTTATAATTGGTATTATCGTCATCGGCGGTATCATTGGCAGCTCGATGATCAAAATCCTGAATGACTGGGAACGCGGCGTGGTTTTGCGTCTTGGTAAGGCTGTGGGCGTGCGTGGTCCGGGTTTGATTCTGTTGATTCCGTTCGTAGAGCGCATGATCAAGATCGACACTCGTACCATCACAATGGATGTTCAGCCTCAGGACGTTATCACGAAAGACAACGTATCCATGCAGGTGAATGCGGTTGTTTACTTCAAAGTGATTTCTCCGATGGAAGCGATCACAAAAATCGAAGACTACTACTTTGCGACCAGTCAGTTGGCGCAAACGACTTTGCGTTCTGTGATGGGGCAGTACCACCTTGATGACGTGCTTGAGCATCGTGACAAAATCAATGCGGCTTTGCAGGTGATCCTGGATAAGGCGACGGAATCCTGGGGTATCAAAGTCACGATGGTGGAAGTAAAACAAATCGACTTGCCAAAAGAAATGCAAAGAGCCATGGCCCGTGAAGCGGAAGCAGAGCGTGAGCGTCGTGCGAAAGTCATCAGCGCGGAAGGGGAAGTGCAGCGTGCGCAGAAGCTTCAGGAAGCTTCCAACACTCTGGCGGGTTCTCCATCAGCTCTGCAATTGGCTTATTTGCAGACTTTGACGGAAATTGCCGGCGATAAAACCAACACGATCCTGTTCCCATTGCCGCTGGACATCATTAAACCGTTCATGGAGATGGCGAAAAAGGAAAACTAGACTTTCATCGCTGGACCACTGTTGGTTTAATAAAGGGGATAAAGCAAGACGCTTTATCCCTATTTTTTTGCTCTACGGATGGAGTAACAACAGTGAAGCTCGTTTTTGCAGCGTTGATCTTCAGCATTGGTTTGGTCAGTTTCACATCAGAAGCCCGCGCGGAAGACAAAGAAATCGTGCGCGTGCGCTTAAGCTCATTGGCGGGGAAAATAGCCTTCACCGGGACAGGTTTGCAGTTTCAGAATCTGACCCAGAATTTTCGTCCTGTTGCCATTCCCAACTCTTCTTCAGCCGAAGTACGTGTGCTTTCCAAAGGTAATAAAAAAATCTGGGCTCTTCGTATCAACAACAAAGACCCGGAACATCTTTTCACCGACAAGTATCTGATGATCCAGGGGCACAATCTGCGAGTCGGATCGCAGGCTCTGCCGGGCCGGGTTTTGCTGAATTTGAACTCTGAAAGACAGATTGATGTCATCGGCGTGATGCCGCTGGATGAATATATCACGGGTGTCCTTGCCAGCGAAATGCCCTTGTCCTGGCCTCTGGAAACCTTGAAGGCTCAGGCTGTGGCGGCAAGATCCTATGCCCTGGCGGTGATCCATGAACGCAAAGACAAAGCCTATCATCTGGAAAGCAGTGTGCTGGATCAGGTGTTCCGTCATGTCGTCGCGGAAGATCGCAAAAGCCCTTTGATTCAAAAAGCTTTGCAGGCGGTGGAGTCCACCAAAGGAATCAAACTTTTGGGGAATAAAGACCGCGTGCTGAAGGCCTTCTATCATTCTGATTGCGGTGGCAAAACCACGACATCCAAGAATGTCTGGAACTATGGCGTGAACACCGGTGTGGTGGTGGACAGCTCTTGTCCGACGAACCCGCGTGGCCACTGGAAGTTGTCTCTGACGAAAATGGATCTGCAGAAACGTTTGAAGGTGGAAGATTTCAGGGACTTGCAATTGGAACGAAATCCTGCAGATCAAAGAATCAAGTCTGTGCGTGTGGCCTTTAGCGGGCTGCCGGACAAGGTGATTTCAGCCAATGACTTCCGTCAGGCTTTGGGTTTTCAGGATCTGCGCAGTGCTTTGTTTGATATGAAGAAAACCGGGGATCAATTCCTGTTTGAGGGCCGTGGTTTTGGTCATGGCGTGGGCCTTTGTCAGTGGGGCAGTCGCGCTTTGGGTCAGAAGGGTTATACCTTCCGCCAGATCCTGAAGCACTATTACCCGCTGGCGTCTTTGAATCAGCCTACTTTGATTGCCCACGCACCTCAGTCTCAAGACTCACAATAATGGATTTCAGCAGCGAGGATTGTTCCAGAATGGATCCTGCGGCCTCTGAAACTTCAGTCATGTTTTTCTGATTGTCAGACGTCTCTTTTTCAAAATCAGACATCGTGCGCGCTATTTGTGCTAAGCCCACGGACTGCTCTTGGGCGGCGTTGGCGATCTCGTTTGAAAGTGTCGAGACGTTTTTGATCGAGGAGACAATGTCATCCAGAATCGACACGGCTTCATCGGCCCGTTGTTGGCTGGAGTTCACCAGTTCCACATTGGATTTCAAAAGCTCGTTGATTTCCTTGGCGGACGTGGCGCTTTTTTGAGCCAGGGCACGAACGGCGTCCGCCACGACAGCAAAACCTTTTCCTTGTTCTCCGGCGCGGGCGGCTTCGACTGAAGCATTCAGTGCCAGCAGATTCGTCTGAAAGGCGATATCATCAATGACCGAGATCGTTTCCACGATCTTTTTGGATCCTTTGGTGATGTCATTCATTGAATTCAAAACACTTTTGATCTGTTTTTGTCCTGAATCGGCAGAGTCGTTGGCTCTGCGGGCCATCTCAGAGGCTTCTTTGGAATTGTCAGCACTCAGATTCAGCATGCTGTTGATTTCCTCAATCGCCGCAGCCGTTTGTTCGACGGCCGCCGCCTGATGGTTGATGCGGCTAAATACACTTGTGGTGATTTCATTTAGGTGAGTGCTGATGGAACCTGAAGATTCGGAGCTTTCCTTCAGCTTAAGAACCGAAGCCAGAATGGTCTTGATACTTTTATGAATACTAAGCCCGATGATGACTGAAATCAGAATCGAGAAAAGCAACGCAATACTGGAATAGGTGAGAGAGCTTTGTCGTCCGGCCTCTAGGGTCTTGAGACGGCTTTCAAGCAAGACATCCATTTCATTTACACTAGAGTGCCAGGTTTTGAACGATTGCTCCAGCGCCTGATTGGCGTCAGTAAAGTACTGATCTTTGCTGACTGCTTCACCACGGGACAGAGCGCGCAGGCTGTCGATCATTTTCCTGGTTGGGACGGCAAGGGCTTCTACGGTGGCGGGCAGATTCTTTTGCAGGCTTTCCGAGGTGCCATAGAAGTTCTTGTCTTCATTGATGGCGGTTTGTGCATCGGCGAGCACGCGGTTTAAGTCGGATTCTTCCAGCTGGCTGGCGTACAGAGCGGCCTGGATCCGGGTGGCTTGTGAAGTCTCACTGGTAAAGAACTGGTCGCTGTTGTGAAGAATGGTTTGAATACGGTCTTGCATCTGAGGCAGGGCCAGCAAGGTGATGTCCATCACATAGTAACTGTCCAGATCCGGATCCAGGATCAGATTGGAGATGTCCCCCAGGTGAGCAATGGATGTCTTGACGGATGAAATCGCGTCATTCCAGTTCTTGGCTTCAATCTGCTTTGACAGATATTCTAAGCTAGCGTTTTCACGTTTGCGCGCGGCAAGGTTGTGATCGTCAAAGAGCAGGATGGGGCCGACTTCGGCGTAGATCTTGTTGAGCTCGGTCATCTTGGTTTCAAGATTGGTGGTGGCTTTTCCCTGTCGGGCAAGGTCGATATGCCACAGGACTTCTTCATAGGGGCGTTGCAACCTGGTGCCCAGTTCTTCTTTTTTGGTGAAGTCGATGTTCACGGTTTCTGATCTGTACATGAAGACCGTCAGGACGATGATCGGTACAGCGAAGACGATGATGTTAAGAAGGAGCTTTATCTGCAACGGGATCTTTTTCATGATGAACCACTCGCGATGTTGTAAAAAAATCTTCATTACAATCGGTATAATTGTGAGGTGCCATAGAGGTGAGTTGGTCCAGATTTGAATATTGTAAGCAGATAAGTGGTCGATTTTTTTCAGGTTCAGAAAGTGGTTTTAGCCCGCTTGGGTGATTGAGTAATACGAGGCAGGAGATTTTGTTTGTGGCTGGAAAAGTGAGGAAGTGGGAAGTGCTCTGCTATGGCAGAAGGAAGAAATAAAAAAAGGGCTGTGTAAAGCCCGATTCAAGAGCGTGTACTTTTGGTTCTTTTGGAAGTTCTAAATATTAGAACGCCAAGAAAACGCGGGCTGCAAACATGAATACTGCGCCCAGGATCAATGCGTTTGTTGCTGTAACAGTCATCTATAATTCCTTGTTTAAATTGATACATCCCATTTCGGTAAGATGAGGGAAAATCTTAAATATTTCTTTTTTCGTCGAAGTTTTAGGCGGCTCAGGATGTGACAGTGGTGCCCCTTTTGCGCACCTTCCTCAAGGATTAGACGATTACGGGTGTTTGTACCACCCTGAGATTAGTCGAAAAAGCTCCGTTGGATCATATAGTTAGGTCATTTTGGCAAGGTTGGCACACGCATAGCAATAGAGTCTTGGTGAGAGGTCCATCAATCAACCGGACCTTTTAAGTGAGGCTGATATGAAAACATTCAACTCTAAACTGATCTTCCTGCTGGCGGCGTTCTCTTTGATGGGCGTTGGTTGCGGTAAGAGCAATCAGTTCCAGACTGGATCCAACACCAACACACCAGTTGTTGATGGCGGAGTTGATGGCAGCGTACCAACTTCCCCAGATGGTTCTGGTTCATCTTCTTCCGGATCCACTTCTGGCAGCAACACGGTTGATTTCGTACCGACATCATTTACTGAGTTCAGTAACTATGTGGCATCTCACCCGCTGAACAATCCATCCAACTATAAGTTGACTGTGGATTTGCAAAAGCTTGAGAGCGGCCGTTATGCCGGTTCTGTAAAGATCTCTTATGTGGATACAGGTTATCAGTATCAGGGTGTGTTTGAATCCGGTTCCGGCACCAATCAGAAACTGAGCGGTCTGCAGGACAACAACATGCTGGAGTACAACTATAACTACTGGTTCAAATACGGCAGCAAGACAGTGTTCAGCGCTTACTTCCAGGATGCTCAAGGTGCGATTGTCCTGATCGTGGATAACGTAGTGAACCAAGGTGACGGTCAAGGCGGCGGATATGTAACAGGTTCTGTATACTACAAGAACTTCGCACAGTCCTACGTACAACAGTCTCCATACAGAAAATGCTGGTACATCCGCTCTGGTCCATACAACTGCCGCGCTTCCGCAGTTATTGACAAGACCAGCCTTTACCCAGCAGACGGCTTCAAAAAGCTTGGAACATTCTCCGGCTTGGCGAAATCCGCAGCGTTTAAATAGTCGGCCCCGGCCGGCAGAGCTCGGGCCTGCGCCCGGCAGAGCTCGGGCCTGCGCCCGGCAGAGCTCGGGCCTGCGTCCGGCAGAGCTGGAACGCCGGCAGGCGTGAAAGCTGAAGCAGCTTAAGAATTTTTAAAAATGAATTTATTAATTAACCAGGAGAGAGAAAATGGAAGGACTTAACAACAAAACTTTAAGTTTTCCAGCAAAGACAATCACACGAGCTTTCGCAGCGCTGGGAATGGTACTGGCTTTAGCAGCCTGCGGTAAAGGCGGAGGCGGCGGGACAAACACCAATGTGGGTTTGAACTGTCTGTCGCAAGCTTGTGGAAATATCACAGCACCGGTTGTGCTGACGACGTTCCAGTCTCAGTCTTCGACAAGCAATCCAGAGATCATTTTGCAAAACATGCAGATCATCGTTTCTGCGAACCTGATCCAGCAAAATGCCTCCGGTAACAACTATAATAACTACCAGGGGCCGATTGCGATCCAGGGGCAGATGGTTGTGACCAAGCAAATGGTGGATGTGGATACAATCACCGGGGCTCAGTTGACTCCGTGTGTTTTGCCAGCAGGAACTTACAATCTGCAGACTTTGACGACAGGAACCATGGGCTTGGCGGGCGGCGATGTGAATGTGCCGGCAATGCTGAGCAACGTGGGTAACATTGAAGTGAAAATCGAAAACGGTCAGTTGTTCACTTCTGGAACCCGCCTGTTCGCAAAAGTTTCTGTGACCAGAGTGAATGGCTATGTTTGCTCTGGCAGATTCTTCGGCTCGTTCTACTAACCCTTATCAAATCCAAATAAATGAATCACCAAGCCCCGGGGAAACCTGGGGTTTTTTCTTGCGTATGGATGAAAGTCTGGGTCTAATAGGGGTATGGAACTACCTCTTTGGATCGACTTCTTTGATGAACTGCAAAATGTACGAGGACGCTCCCAGAATACGGTGATGGCATATCGCCGCGATTTGGAACTTTATCTTGAGTACCGTAAAACCGGTAAAACGGTGCCGGGCTTCTATGAGTTTATGAAGAAAAATAAACTCTCCACACGCTCTCAGGCCCGCGTAATTTCTTCTTTGCGCACTTACTTCAAATTCTGTGAAACCCGCGGGATGAAGTGCCCGGAGCTGCGTGAACTTCGTCCACCAAAAGTGAAAGTGGGCCTGCCAAAGGTTCTGACGCCCCAAGAGTTCCAGCAACTTTTTGATGCGGCAGAAGTGCCGGATGCCGTGAAAACCGCGCGCAACCAACTGACGTTGTTGTTCCTGTACGGTTTGGGCTGCCGTGTGTCTGAATTGATTGGTCTGAATGTGGTTGATTTCAACCAGACAGACCGTTGGATCAAGGTTTTGGGTAAGGGCAATAAAGAACGCCTGGTGCCTTTGACTGAAAAACTGGCAGAAAATCTGACTGTTTATTTGAAGGAACATCGTCCGACGCTGATGAAAGAAAACAGCCCGTCGATTCTGATCAACGATCGTGGTCATCGTCCGTCCCGCGTGGATGTATGGAGATGGCTGGCGGCGTGGTCGGCTCGCGCTGGTTTCGCTGAACCGGTGAATCCGCACAGATTCCGTCATGGTTGTGCGACCGCGCTTCTGGAAAGCGGAGCGGATCTTCGTTCGATTCAGATGTTGTTGGGGCACGCAAGCATCCAGACAACGCAGATTTACACGAATGTCACGACCAACACGATGACCAAAACCATCGAAGAACACCATCCGCTTTCGCAGATGGTTGATGCGGATAAATAATCCGGCTTTCGAAAAGGCTCCTCTCTGAGGGGCCTTTTTTATTTGTTCTATAGCGGGCCCGAACTTGCTTTTGGGCCCTGTCATGAAAATCCAATCACTTATTCGAAACAACGACCGTCTGGTGCCTGTGGAGGTGGAGCTGAGCTTCGTTCCGGGGTTGCCACAAATTCAATTCTTAGGTTTGCCGGATCAGGCAATTAAAGAAAGCATCCACCGGATCAAAAGTGCCATTCGCAATCAGGGGTATGAATTCCCGAAAGCGCAGCAGATTCTGGTCAACTTGCGTCCCTCGCATTTAAAGAAAACTTCGCGGGGGCTGGAGCTGGCGGTGGCTTTGGGCATCTTGTGGGAAACAGAGCAGGTGCCTAAGCCCTTGGATGGGGAGGCTTTGGTGTATGGTGAGCTTTCTTTGGGCGGAGAAGTGTTCGAACCAGGGGATCTGCATGAAGACTTTGATCCCGAAGTTCCACTGACCGTGTGGACCGGAGACGGTGACGGGCGTTCTTCACCCTTTGCGCGCTCTTGTTTGCGTGAACTAAAATCCGTGACGGCTCCTGAGATCGTGGCCCATGCTCCGCGCGAGTATCCGATTGAGCGTCCTTCCTTCGGTCTTGATCTGGAGTTTCCAGAACGTCAGGCCAAGCTTTTAAAACTTGCTGCCATTGGTGAGCACTCTGTGTTGCTGGCTGGGCCTGCGGGTTCGGGAAAAAGCACGATCGCCAAGGCCCTGCATGCGTTGCTGGCAGCTCCGACTCAGAAAGAGATGCATGAAATTCGTCAGAACAACAAAGGCGGGGCTGAGGCTCCGCTTTCCTGGCGTCCGTTGGTGCATCCTCATCATTCCACAACGCCGCTGGGGTTGATCGGCGGGGGAGTGCCGCCATTTAAAGGCGACATCACCCGGGCGCACAAGGGGATGATGGTTTTGGATGAATTATTGGAGTTCAACCCGCGCGCGCAAGAGGCGTTGCGAGAACCCATGGAAGACTTCCGCATCCGCATTCGTCGCGGAAGGTACGTGGAAGAACATCCGGCGGACACCCTGGTGGTGGCGACCACGAATCTGTGCCCTTGCGGGGATTGGGTGCCGCAGACGAAGGTTATTTGTGGGCGCTCGATTAAGAAGTGTCATTCCTATATGGAGCGCCTGTCGGGGCCCTTGGTGGATCGCTTTCAGATCACCTTCTTTACTCGCAAGCGGGAAGAGGGCGGGACCGTCACCGGGATCAGTCTTTTAAAAGAGCTGGAAGAGGTTCGGGTCTTCAGGGCCGCCATGGCCGGAAAAGATCCTCGGTTTTTAAGGGTGGCTGCCCGCTGGAGTTGGGAGGAGCTGACCCAGGATCTGCCGGGGTTTTATATGCGGGAGCTGTTCCCGAAAGAGCTGTCTTCCCGGCGCAGGGAGCTTGCGACGCTCCGGGTCGCAAGGAGTCTGGCGGACCTGATGAAGGCTGAAAAGCTTCATCCGCTTCATGTTGAGGAGGCCTTAAAGATCACCCACCTTCCGTTTGAAGCTTTAAAACGACTTGGGGGATAAATATTGACTTAAACGGGGGGAAGGATTAGTTTGGTCCTTCCTTCGCATAAGTAAATGCACATGGTGATGTGGCCGAGGGGTTAGGCTCAGCTCTGCAAAAGCTGCTACAGCGGTTCAAATCCGCTCGTCACCTCCAACTTTAAACCCGCTTAACAGCGGGTTTTTGCGTTTTAAGCCCCTTTTCCAATCTCAGAATGGTCCATTGACTGAAACTTGGTTGGGAATGTTCTAAACAGGTCGATATCCTCAATCATATGACGATGGTGCCAAAGTACTTATTGGATATGCCTGCGGCAGGAATTGCCGGTGTTAAGTTTAGTGATGAGTTTGTAAAATGGGATGATATTTGGTCAGCATCCATTAGCGGCCATTTTCTTGTACTCCGCCGAAGAGGTGTGTTGTTTTCTTTAAAGGTGCCCTTGTTTCCTGATCATTATCAGAGATTCCGTAGTCAGGTGCTGGAATTTGCACCAATGGATAGTGAAGTTCGTATCTTGCTGCGTGAATTGAAGGAGTGCCCTGCTCGAGACACATATTTTAGAATACGACTAAATAGTTTCATTTTATTGTTGTCTTTCAGAGATGACTTTTTTCACTGCCGTAAAGAATTTTATTTTGAGTCCTTCTCGATGGACACAGCCACCAAATGAAAATCCGACCAGCGGGTTTTCATCAGCCATTGAATTGATACTGCGTGGGCCAGGATTCCCCCGAACATCATCAGGAACCACATGATAAACAGCGGCCCCAGAGGCATATTCCTTTGAATTTCTTCCGGCGTGGTGCCGGGTTCTGGGGTGGGCATAATAAAGAACATCAGCACGCCCGTGATGACCATCACGGGGATCATCAGCACCATCATTCGCCATGACCAACTGACAAGAATTTTAACGGCTCTTTCAAGGGTGACTTCGGTGGTTTGCATGGCGTCCATTTAACTCGCTTTCGGGATGTTTTCCTGCTCTGGTTTGTCTGTCGGGTTTTTCTTTAAATAATCCAGCGCGCGGATGCAGGCGATAAAGCTGCAGATGAAGATCACGGCAATTGCCAGGCCTCCAACACCCGTGTGTTTGATCGTGTACACACGATCGCCCACATACACGATCAGAGCCATCCATCCGGCTGTTTTGGAATGCTCCGAGATAAAGTAGGCCAGCACCCCATAAATCAGAGCGCTGCCCCAGGCGTCTTTTGCCAGGGGAATGTCGATGATCTGGTACTTGTACAGAAGACTGAGTGTCAGGCTCATGGCAGCGATAAAGATACAAATCCCCACAGCTCGCTTTACAAGGGCCTCGGCGTCGATACGATCGTTGATTTCTGGCCAGAACAAAGTTGGCGGCTTGCGCTTCTGCTCCATAAATCCTCCGCATGTTCTTATCGGCCGAATACTAAATTATTTTATGTTTTCTAATGAACTTACTAAATTGAGACGCCGACATTACAATGGCGTCGGGAACAGGGCGGTTTTAAGAATTCGCTTTTTAGTTGTATCCAGCAACAGCAATCCCAGCGGAGTGATCTGAAGGGTGATCGGGCGGAAGGTTGAAAGACGCGACGGCAGAACCCAGCCGGTCGTGGAAATCTGCACGAAGCCCTCATCCGGATGCGCGGCCCAAACTTGGCCCTGAGTGGTGCCTTCGGTGTGTGTGACGAAATAGCTCCAGCCCGTGGCCGTATCATGAACGGCATGGTTCCACGAGGCAATGGTGGGCTTGTTCGGCAATGCCGCGAAGTTGGTCAGGTCGTAGATTTTAGGATTGGCGGATTCGGTGGCGATGGTGACCTTACGCAGTCTCCATCCATCAAAAATCAGCAAGTCCCCATCGGCATTGGCCTGCAGGCCCGAGATATCGCTCAGGTAAGCACCCCAGGCATTTTGGCCGTGATCTGTCGCCACATAGTTCGAAGCGCCGGCGCCGCCGACGACGGGTTTGATTTTGCCGGTGTCTTTGTCAGATTCAAAGATCCACAAGTTGGCTTCATCCAACAAACCTGACGAACCATAGAAATACAGTTTGTTATTCGGAAGGAACGTCGCAATTTTGCGGTAAGAGTGCAGGTTGTATCCGGTGTTCGTGGTGTTGAACTGACCGACATCAACGGCGGGATAAGCGCTGGAGGCGGGCGTGGCATGATAGTAAGACGGGCCCACGGTCAGATTGTATTCCAGGGTGCTGGCATCCCAGGTGCTCATGCCGTAAGAGCTCCACAGGTTGGCCGGGGTGCCTGCGATTTGCGAGAAAGCAGCAATGCCGGTTCCAGAGATCGTTAACGAGGCATAGGCCGAACTGTTACCCGCCGAGGCATGATAACCTGTGGCAATGTGATCAATGGCTTCAGATCCGGGGACAGAGGTATTGATGTGCAGACGTCTTAGATGGCGGGGGCCTCGCACATACAGGTACTGAGAATCGGGTTCATATGCGATGCTTGAAATCTGGGTGAAGGCCGTTTTGGATGGGTCTGTGCCGTTTCCGAAGGTAAAGAACGGAACCCCCGCGACCATGGAGTTTGTGAAAGTGCCACTGTCATCCACAACTTTAAAAAGTTCGTTCGTGGTGGTGGAGAAGGCATAGATAAAGTCTTTCGCCGCGCCCATATAGAAAATGGTCGACATGTTTTTGTAGTGCTTGTCCAGATTGAAGGACGCCGACCATGTTTCCGTCGCCAGATCGAAGTAGGCGAGCTTGTTGCCCTCGTATTGAGCCCGAAGGCAATAAAGTTTGCCAGGCAATCCGGCCACCTGCGTGCAGCGGTTAAAGAACGTGTTCCACGTGCCCGTGGTCATGCCCACTCGGGCAATTTTATACTTTCCGTAAGCGGCCTGCTTGTGCAGCTCAAAAGTGGAACCGTTGATCTGAACCCAGATTTTATTCAAGTCAGGTCGAAGCAACGTCAGATAAAGATCCGATGTCGGGCAAGGAATCGGAGAAATATCCGCCATCGTATCAACAGCTCCCATGGTGCCACAGGTGCCAGGGGTCCCCATGACCAGCACCGGATTTTTATCGGCAGAGTTGACGTCGACCATCCAGAAGGCCTCATTTGAGAAATAGAACAGATGGCCCGTTTTCACATATCTGATGCTGGAGGCTTGCTCTTTGTTCAGGACCAGGCTGTTGATTTTAATTTCCGGCAGAGTCTTGCTCCACAGGACGGTCTTGTCAGAGATGCGAATACGGAACAACTGCGAACAAGGCAGGCTTAGCACCAGCATTTCATCAGATTCGTTGATGTCCAGAATCATGGGGCTTGAGAACTTTCCGTTGGCGGGGTCACAAGCCAGGCTGAATGGTTCGCCCATCCAGGTGGACACCAAACCCGTTTCCGAATTCACCGTCGAAATGCTGTTGAATTTGGTATAGTAAATTCGATTCAGAGAATCTGCAAAGAAGCCATACATCCCCGTTGTGGCGTTGGCGGTCAGATCCGCAGCATTCATGTGCACGCCGTTGCTTAAGTTCCCCGGTTCACCGACCAACACAGTCCATTGTGAATTCACGGCATTGGAAATCGCACTGGTCACAACACCGGCGTCTGAAACGCAGGATATCAGAATTTTTAAAGGTGTCGTGGCACTGACGGTCTGTCCCGTGGGGGTCTGAGAGGGCACCACCCAGGAATAATTCCCGGTGGTGGCACTTAAGTTGTTCGGGCGATTTGTGGATATGGTGTGGAAGCTGATGCCATCATCAACGGTGTATTGAATCAAACTGATCGGGTTTGTCGCCAACGGGATGGGCCCGGCCCCCGGACTGCAGGACCATTCGATATTGACGGTAGCACCTGGGGCATAAGTTTGTCCGCCCACAGGCGAAGTCAGATATACCAACGGGGGATTGCCAAGGTCCAGGGTCACAGTGTCTGTCAAAGTGTTGCTGACGGTGCCTGCGGCGTTTCTGACTTGTGCATAGATTGTTTTTAAACCGCCAGGATTTTTCAGAGTGGTTGTACCCGATGCAGAATAAGGGACCCAGGTGGTGTCAGAAAAATCTGCAAGCTCAGAAAATCTCATGCCGGTGATTGCGGCAAAAGCTGACGATGCGGTCATTTGGGTTGTGGTGTAAGCAAGACCGATAGTTGCCGCGTTGTTGGCAATAGTGAAGCTTGACAGGGTGACGGTGCCGGAATCCACAATCCAGTTATAGATTATCGGACTGCTGACATTCCCAGCCGTGTCTTTGGCGCGAATCGAAAAGCTGTGTGCCCCTTGGGATAAAGAGGCATAGGCCTGCCCGGACACGCAGTCAGCATAGTCGTCGGTGTCGATTTTGCACTGATAGCCGTCAAAGACCCCACCACCGGTTTCGGTGTTGGTAAAATTGAACGTGGCTGAGGCGCTGGTGGTTGCTGTGGCCGGCTTGCCAGTGATTTGTACAGCAGGTGGAGTCAGATCCACAGTCCAGGTGTAGGTGTATTCTGCTGACTGATTTCCGGCTTCGTCCATGGCTTTGATGGCATAGGTGTGAACGTCTTCAATCAGGCCCACCAAAGGCACAAGCGGACTGCAGGTTTCAAAACTTCCTGCGGGCTGGGTCAGGCTTGTGTGTTTGCACTGATAACCTTTGATGGGCGATGTGACATCAGCGGCCACAAAATTAAAAAGCGCCGTGCTGGAGTTGTTCAAGGCTGTGGGGTTTTGCGTGACTGTCAAAGACGGCAGATCCGTGTCGACAGTCCACTGGAACGAGGACTCACCAGCCAGGATGCCTTGTGCTTCGAAAGACTGCACTTTGAATTCGTGGGCACCGTGTGAAAGTCCACTCAGGGTTTGCGGGCTGCTGCAGTCGTACCAGTCGCTCTGATCCAGAGAACACTTGTAGGACTTGATCACACTGTTGGCGGCTTTGAAATGGAAGGTCGCCGAAGTGGAAGATGAAAATGCCGTGGGCTTTTGTGTGAAAAATGGTGTTGAAGACTGGACGTCAGAAATTTCAAGCTCAGCCGTACATGCTGAAAGGATCATAACAAAAAATAAGAATCCGCCCGGCAACAAGGTCGGTCTTAAATGTGATAGATTCTTCAGGAAATACGTGCCTTTAAACATCTTTACTCTTATCGGTGGCACGCTCGGAGTTTGAAGAAGAATCCTTAGGCAAACTGAACATTAGTGTTCCGTAGGGTCTGGCTCTGTTTCAAGATGATACACACTCAAGGCGAGTGACGGCGAGCAAGTCATACAGACGTTTTTTTAAATCTCAGAAATAAAGACGCAATTTAGAGACATCCTTGTGTTGGCGTTTACACTCAGACGAAAAGGAGGTCGCTATGAAAGGCACCAAAAGCTCAAGCCGCTCTGGCAAACAAAGCCGTTCGTCCACATCTTCGGGTAAAAGCTCCGGCCGCTCTGGTAAGCAGACAGGTCGCAGCTCTTCCAGTTCATCACGCTCCCGTGACGAGAGTGAACAGGACGACGAATAGTCTGTGAAATAATCTGGCATCATGCCAGAAGGGAACCCGGGGATGCTCTCACCGGGTTCGAAACTCCCACATCTGAAGCTGGGCTTTCAAATCTGCACCGTAACTGGTTTCGGTGCGTTCCAAATCAAGCCCTGCCTGGGTGGCCGCGAGGGTGATTGCTTCTTCGCTGTGAATGTGATTGGCGGGTGGTGCAGACTCGGTGTGGACTTCGGATAAATATAAAATGCCGTTATTTACAAGCACCGCCGCCGCTTGTCTGAACAAGTGGGGAAGATCCTTGACAGGTTCGGCTACCAGACTTGTGACAACTGCAGAAAACTGATGCGGGCTGAAATCCTGAAAAGTCAAAAAGTCCCCGTGAATCATTTCCACATTGTGAGATTCGATAAAGTCCCGGGCTTTGGATATTAAATCCAAAGAAGCCTCGATGCAGGTGACTGTGTTACCAGCATCCACGAGGCTTTCCGCCAGATGGCCATGCCCCCATCCTACCAGAAGAACGGTTTGGTTTTGCAGATTTTGCCAGAAGGCGGGAAATGCCGTGGCATCCGCCTCAAGCAGGACCTGTTGCGGGCTTTTTGGAGCTTCAGAATAAGGGGACTCATGTGTGGGTTCCACGTCATCTAGTCTGGAAGGACACGTGAGGTTCCGTCAACGGCCAATCTGTGATATCGTCAATGTATGTCGGCACAAGCAATCTTTTTGGATATTGGTGGAATTATTCTGGAAATCAACTGGCGTAGGACAGTGGAGGCTTTGGGGATTTTTGATCGAGCAAAACAGGATCAGATATGGTCGGTGTTAGGAAGTGCAAAAATTCACTTTGAGCTGGAGCGGGGAAACGCAACTCCGGACGAATTCTTTTCCTTTGTTCGAAGTGAATTAAGGCTTTCTGCCGAGACCCCGTTGGAATTCGCCTGGAATAAATTGATTCTGGGAACTTTGCCGAATGTGGAGCAGATTTTTGATCGTTATGCTGGAAAGGTTCCGTTGTATGCCCTGTCTAATACCAATCTTCCGCACTATGATTATTTTATGAATCAGTTTCCGGTCATGAAACGATTTGATCGGATTATGACCAGTTTCGAGCTGGGGCATCGAAAACCGGATGCCGAAATTTATCTGTCCGCCGCTGCCCAGGTGGGATTGCCACCGTCGTCCATCGTCTTCATCGACGACAGCCCCGCCAACGTGGACGCTGCGGAAAAGCTGGGATTCAGATCATTTCATTCGGTGAATTCCGTGCCTGCCACCCTGGAAATCCTTCAGCGGCAGTTTTCGCTTTAGAATTTAAACTGCAATTCAAAGCCCCAGACCGGAGCGCGCTCGACAGAAGGGTGGCCGCCGACACCGGTATGACGACGCACAACCCAGCGTGCACTGGCACTTTTAATGACCTTGCTGCCAAAGAGTTTGTTCATCTGATCACTGAACGCGCCCATAGGGTTCATCAGAACAATCAGCACGGAGCCGAGCTTTTTTGAACCCCAGACTTTCCCGCCATTTTTCTGAATCTTCAGTTCCGCGCGATAGAACAGCTCACCCATAATTGATCCGATGATGGGGGTGATGAACAAGTCCTGAATAGAGGGCTTTTCAGCGAAGGCTTCAACTCCGTATTCCCAGAAGAATGTGGACATCAAAACAGAATAGCCGAAAGAACCCATCGGTCCTACGCCAGCGTGACGGGCCACCTGGTAATAAATGGCACCCGAATAAGGGTGACCGATGTAGTTGATCGCCCAGTCGTCTTTGTCCACCACCGGGCCGTCCTTGACATTGTCCTGCCAGTTCTTGCCAAGGTTTTTCATTTTTTCTTTGTCCCAGTTGGTTACGCTTTCAGGCATCATGTATAACAAGCCTGCCACACCCACGGCACCCAGGGCCACGTTGCGGGTGCTGGTGTAAAGGTTGGATTGGTCCGAGGTCAGTCCGCTGATATCCACCTCGCGCTGCCATTCAATTTCATTGGACTCGCGCAGCACCATCACGCTGGCAATGGGTTTCGTGTTGTCCTGCACACAAAGTCCACGCACGTCGTTGACGGCTTTCATGTTTCTGTTACCGGTCAACTGGTCCTGAATCTTTTGGCAGGCCTCCTGATCCCGAGTGTCCACCATAATCAGCTGCCCTTTGATCAGCCGCTGTTTGCGATGCTCTTCGGCGCGCATTTCCTGACTGATTCGTTCGATATCGGCTTTGGTAAAATACTTTCGATAAGGGTTTTCTATGAGTTCTGCCACAGGATCTTTGGCCGCAGGAACGGACTGATAAAACGGCTCGGGTGTTAAAATACTGGCAGGGTTACGAAAATTGCTGGCGGCAGCTCCTTGCAATTGCAAAAGAGCCAGCCCAAATGCCATATATCGCATTAGAGAGATCATAGAACCTCACTTCCAGAGACACAAAGTACGAGAATTCAGTAAAGCAAATGCAGGGCCACGAAGTCCCTTGGGGACCTATGAAAATGCCTTTGATTTTATCCCGAAAAGCCCCTTCAAAGTTGTCGAAATCCATCCTGTTGGGAACACTTGAGGAGATAAACAAAAAAGAGGTGCAGATGCTGATGTACTGGGTGATTTTGTTTTTCCTTTTGGCGCTGATGGCCCCGTTGTGTTTACGGCTGCCTTCCGCAGTATGGCGTGTGCTTTTTTTGCTGCCTTATCTTGGTGCCTTTGGGGAAAGCTTAAAACCCTTTATTGAACAATCCTGGCCTTTTCCCCGCGACGGTCTGTCCGAGTTCTTCGCCTGCATTGTCAGTGGTATTGGTGCTTGCGTCAGCGTGTATGCTGGCACCTACTTTAAGACCGTGGAAAGGCGCAGATTTTTTCCGCTGTTTTTTGCCTTCACCGGGAGCATGCTGGGGGTTCTTTGGGCTGACAATATTTTTGTGTTCTATGGCTTTTGGGAGGCCACGGGCCTTTGTTCGTTTTTGCTGATCGGATTTAAATTCACTGATCCTGATGTGCGCAAAGGTGCCAAACAGGCGCTGGTTCTTAATATTGCCGGGGGCTTGTGTCTGCTGCTGGCACTGTTGATGTTGTCACAAGCTTCGGGCAGCAACTCGCTGCTGGAAATTCTGTACGGGCACACGGAATATCAGCACAGCCAACTGACGATGCTGATGATTATGATTGCTGCGATGATCAAGTCGGCACAATTTCCATTTCATTTCTGGCTGCCAGGAGCCATGGTGGCCCCGACGCCGGCCAGTTGTTATTTGCATTCGGCCACGATGGTTAAGCTGGGGGTGTTCCTGCTGGCAAGGTTCAGCCCGTTGTTTGATAAGAATCTGGATTGGCTGATGACGCTGGGGCTTGTCGGCGCGGCCACTCTGATCTGGGGCATGATTGTTTCACTGACCAAGACGGATCTGAAGCAGTTGTTTGCATGGACCACGGTCAGCTCTCTGGGTGGGATGTGCATGCTGGTCGGATTGCACGAAGCTTATTCATGGAAGGCTTTTTTTTCCTACATTCTGGCGCACTCTTTTTACAAGGCCAGTCTGTTCATGTGTGTGGGAAACATCGACAAACAAATGGGCGGGCGCAGTCTGGATCATGTCTCGGGTCTTTATCGTCGGATGCCTTTGACGTCGCTGGCTCTGTTGATGGCTTTGGGGTCGATGATGGGGCTTCCCTTCAGCATGGGCTTTTTAAGCAAAGAGTATCTTTTTAAGTCCGCTCTGGCTTTGAAGTTCCCGGGATCATTTTTGGTCCTGGCCTTGCTGGGGGCCAGTATCATGTCCATCGTGGTCGGGTATCGTTTGATCGTGGTGATCTTTGCCCAGCAGGAGGACCGGCAAGTCCTGCATGAAGTGCAGGCGAGTATGTGGGGGCCTCCTTTGTTGCTGGCTTCTGGCGGCTGGTTGGCGGGCTTTTTCTTAAACGACATCAATAAATATTTCCTGAATCCGGTTGTGTCGGCCATCGTGTTGCGCGATGTGGAATTGAATCTTGAAATGTGGACCGGAGTGAATCTGGCGCTGATTCTTAGTTTGATTTCCATGGGCCTCGGGACTGTGCTTGCCGCCCGGTACGCCGGCGTCGTCACCAAGGCGGCCGTGTGGATGAAGGGTTTATACAAGCCTTCACCGCGAGTCGGCCATATGGGAACGCTGGCCAAAAAAGTCATGGACCGCCTGCAAAGTGGGCGTTTGAGTTTTTATATTCTGTGGATGCTGCTGGTGCCTTGTCTGGTGCTGCCGTGGTTTTTACCGCTTCGGGACTATGCGCCTTCCTTGAGGACCGACGAGCTGATTCTTTTTCAGGTCATTCCCTTTGCGCTGGTGGTGCTGGGACTGCTTCCGCTGATTTTTAGTCTAAAGCCTCTTTTGAAAGTGGTTGGGGTGGGGGTCGTTGGTATCGGTATCAGTCTGTTTTACCTCAGTGTCGGTGCCACCGATCTGGCTATGACTCAGATGGCGGTGGAAACTCTTTCAGTCGTGGTATTGACTTTGTCGCTGGTGTTCTTAAGGCCGAATCCGTCGGGATTCAGCGTTTTGTATCGCACCGTGCGCGCGCTTGCAACGGCGGGTGCCTTTGTCGGCGCACTGCTTTTGTGTGGAGTCATGGCCGACGGAAAGCTTTCTTCGCGGGTCGCGGATTTCTATCGTGAAAACGCGCTGCCTTTGGGAAAAGGATCCAATGTTGTGAATGTGATTCTGGTGGATTTTCGCGCGCTGGATACCTTGGGTGAAATCACGGTTCTGGGAATTGTGGGCATGGG
Source organism: Bdellovibrio bacteriovorus (assembly GCF_002208115.1). Lineage (NCBI taxonomy): Bacteria > Pseudomonadati > Bdellovibrionota > Bdellovibrionia > Bdellovibrionales > Pseudobdellovibrionaceae > Bdellovibrio > Bdellovibrio bacteriovorus. Next base: position 1,631,356 of record NZ_CP020946.1, read on the forward strand.
AATTCATTTTATGCTTTTGCGAAAGCGGCGCCTGAATTTGACTTTGCGGCCCTCTATCATTTTGTATACTTCCGCGCGGGTGATGGCTCCGTTGTTCACCGTGATTTCCTTGATCATTCTTTTGCGGGGTCACAACACCCCAGGGGGTGGTTTTATTGCGGGGCTGGTCCTGGCCATCTCTTTCACATTTTACGGACTGGTGTTTGGCGAAGATGGCGCGCGCAAGGTGCTGGTGATGAAGCCCTTAAGCTGGATCTGCACCGGACTGCTGCTGGCGTTCACGGCGGGGATGTTGCCGGTGTTCTGGGGTAAACCCTTTCTGACGGCATTGTGGTTGCCGGGGGGGCTGGCTTTCCTGGGCACGCCTCTGTTGTTTGATATGGGTGTTTATCTGCTGGTACTGGGAATGGGGACCAGCCTGTTTTTTGCCTTCCTGCGGAGGGACGTATGATTGACTTTCTCTCGCTCAGTATTGCGCTGCTTTTTTCCGCCGGTGTGTGGTTGATCCTGTCGCGCGACTGGCTGACTTTGATTCTGGGGATAAGCGTTCTGGGGCACGCGGTGAATCTGCTGATTTTAAAAAGCGGAGGATCCCAGGGCGCTGATCACCTAAGCCAGGCGCTGATTTTAACGGCCATCGTGATCGGTTTGGGAATGACGGCAGTGCTATTGGTACTGGCCAGTCAGGGACTTAAATATTCAAAATCCCGGGATGCGGATTTTCTGCCGGAGGATTCGGAATGATAATGGCCCCGTTGCTGATCAGCTTTGTAACGGCGTTGCTGACGTATATGTGCAGAAAGAATTCGCTATTGCTGCGAAGTGTGTCCCTGGCCGGCTCGGTGGGGGCATTAGGGGCCGCGGTGCAGTTGTTTTTGCGAGTGGAGGATGGGGGCATTCAAACCCTGCAACTGGGGAATTGGCTGGCGCCTTTTGGCATTTCATTTTCGGTGGGCTTGCTGGCGGCAGTCATGCTGGTGGGAAGCTCTGTGGTTGCTTTGTGCGGAAACCTTTCCATGCAGGCACTGCTGAACCGGCAATGGGAACTGCGGGGGTACTACAGCTTGTTCCATTTCATGATGATGGGTGTGTTTGGCGCCTTTTCCACCGGAGATTTATTCAACCTGTACGTGTGGTATGAGGTGATGCTGGCCTCGTCCTTTTTCCTGGTGGCGATGAGCCGCTATCGCACATCGGTGACCGGCGCCTATAAGTACGCTGTGTTGAGCATTCTTTCTTCAGTCGCTTTTTTGATTGGCATTGCATTTATTTACAATACGGCTGGCAGTCTGGATATCGTGGATCTGATTCAGTATCAGCGCAGCTACGGTCAGAATCTGGGGATGGTCGTGGGCCTTTGTTGTCTGGTCATGGCATTTTCTGTGAAGTCGGCGCTGTTTCCGTTTTTCTTCTGGATGCCAGCGGCGTATCCGGTGACGTTGACGGCAGTGGCCGGGGTATTTGCGGGTTTTCTGACCAAGGTGGGCGTTTATTCTCTATTGCGGATTTTGGTGCCCGTGTCGACTTTACCTGGCAGCGAAAGACTGTTGCCGCTTCTGTTTTCGTTGGCCTTGTTGTCGATGATTCTTGGCGTGCTGGGGGCGCTTTCCCGGGACAATATGAAGGGCATTCTGGCCTTTCACAGTACATCCCAGGTCGGATATATGGTGCTGGGATTGTCGCTGGGAACTTCGGCGGGCATAGCTGCCTGTGTGTTCTATATGATCCATCACATGCTGGTGAAAACGAATTTATTTTTTGCTGTGGCGGTTATGGAAAAAGCCAGCGGCACCAGCTTTGTTTCTGAATCCGGAGGCCTGTGGAAGGCTCGTCCGCTACTGGGGGCTGTCTTTGCATTTTCGGCGTTGTCGTTAATTGGTGTGCCTCCGCTGTCTGGTTTTTGGGGCAAGGTGCTGACCCTGCAGGCGGCGTTGGGTGAAGAGCGTTGGCTGGCTGTGGGGATGGCGTTGGCAGTCAGTCTGTTGACTTTGATGTCGATGCTTAAAATCTGGAACGGAGTGTTTTGGAAGCCTGCGGTGTCTTCGTTGCCTGAAAACGACCGGCAAGGCCGGGGGCGCTGGATGATGGTGCCACTGTTGGTGATGAGTTTATTGATCCTGAGTGTGGGGCTTGGTTTTCAGCCTTTGATGAATCTGACGGAAAGGGTGGCGCAGGAACTGATGGAAGGAGGTCTGCGATGATGCGGGTTGTGTGGGTGGTGGAAGTGCTGCTGAAGTTTGCCTGGGATTTTTGTGTTGCCGTTTTACAAGTGGTGTCCTGGGTGTTTCGTCCCAACCGGTTTATGAAGCCTGTTATTGTGCGTCTGCCGTTGGATATTAAAAGTAAATGGGGGATCTGGTGGCTGTCGCTGATCATATTCCTGATTCCCGGTTCTATGGTGATTCGGGTGCGTCAGGATCTGGGGCTTTTGTATGTGCATCTGTTGCATACCGATGATGCCGATAAGGATATGGAAGTTTTAAAATCCCGTTTTGAATACAAACTGCGTTTGATACTGGGGGAGGTGAAGTCATGATTTATTTGATGATCACAGCACTGGTGGTGTCGTCGGGGCTTGCCATGTATCGCTGTATTAAAGGGCCGGACTGGATGGACCGGGTGATGACCTTTGATCTATTGAACAATATCTCCATCGCTTCGGCGGTCTTGTATGCCGTTTTTAGCAACAGCGAAGAAGCGGTGTCTTTGATTCTGGTGCTGGCGCCGCTGTCATTTCTTTCAAACACGTTCTTCGTGTTTTTACTGGAGCGTAAAAAGGACATCTTATGACGATCATCGTGCAGGGGCTGTTATTATTGGGATGCCTTTTGATTTTACTGGCCTCGGTCGGAGGAGTGAAGTTTCCCGACACGCTGACACGAATGGCGGCGGTTTCCAAATCGTCAACACTGGGGGTGGTTCTTTTGTGTGCGGCCGCAGCCCTGCATTTTGGTGATGCCTATATGGGGGGATTGCTGGGATTAGCGGCTTTGGTGCTGTTCCTGGGCATTCCGGTATCTTCGTATTTGATGGGGCGTGTGCGGGTGCGCCATGCCCGGGTTATCCCGCTGCAACTGAAAAGAAATGATTTGCAGTCCGATGAGCCCTCAGTCTTTTCTTGACGGGTCCTTTTTTAGAACTTTACATTCGAGACTTACAAGGGGTCTTAGTCGTGTCCGAAGTTCAAAAGAATTGGTGGAAAGAAGCGGTCGTTTATCAGGTTTATCCTCGCAGCTTTAAGGATTCCAATGGCGACGGCATGGGGGACCTGCAGGGTTTGATTTCCAAATTGGATTACCTGAAAGATCTGGGCATTGATGTGATCTGGATTTGTCCTATGTACAAATCCCCGCAGGACGATAACGGCTACGACATCAGTGATTATCAGGATATTCACCATGAATTCGGCACCATGAAGGATTTTGATCAGCTTTTGCAGCAGGTTCACGCCCGGGGTATGAAGCTGATCATTGATCTGGTGGTGAATCACACCAGTGACGAACATCCTTGGTTTATCGAGTCCCGCAGTTCTAAAAACAATCCCAAGCGGGACTGGTACATCTGGCGCGACGGAAAAAACGGCAAAGAGCCCAACAACTGGGAAAGTATTTTCAGCGGGTCGGCCTGGAAGTTTGATGAGCTGACCCAGCAGTATTTCATGCATATTTTCTCAAGCAAGCAGCCGGATCTGAACTGGGAAAATCTGGACATGCGTAAAGCTGTGTATGACATGATCAACTGGTGGCTGGATAAGGGCATTGATGGTTTCCGCGTCGATGCCATCAGCCACGCCCGCAAAGAGCCGGGCCTTGCCGATATGCCCAATCCGAACAATCTTGAGTACGTGCCGTCTTACGACAAACACATGAACGTGAACGGCATTCAGGAATACCTGAAAGACCTTTGCACCAACACCTTCAATAAGTATGACATCATGACGGTGGCGGAAGCCAACGGTGTGTCGGCTGAAAACGCGGAAGAGTGGGTGGGCACTGCCCAGAAGAAGTTCAACATGATTATCCAGTTTGAACACGTGGGTCTGTGGGATGCAAATCCCGAGCGCCGTGTGGATCTGGCAAAGCTGAAGTCAGTTCTGGGCCGTTGGCAAAAGGGTCTTGAGGGGCGTGGTTGGAATGCTTTGTTCGTGGAAAACCACGATGTCCCCCGCATCACTTCCAAATGGGGTGATATTCAGAACTACTGGCGTGAAAGCACGACGTCGATTGCAACCATGTACTTCATGATGCAGGGAACGCCGTTCATCTATCAGGGGCAGGAAATCGGGATGACCAACACGGTCTTTAGCGGGCCTGAGGACTTTAACGATGTGTCCGCGAAAAACATTTTCACAATTCGCCGCAGGCAAGGTGCGACAGATGCCGAGATCACGGCAGACCTTGCCAGTGCCTCTCGAGACAATGCCAGAACTCCCATGCAATGGGATGCTTCTGAGCAGGGTGGTTTCACCACAGGTCGTCCTTGGTTGAAGGTGAATCCGAATTATAAGACCATCAACGTCGCAGCTCAGGAGCAGGATCCAAATTCAGTTCTGAATTTTTATCGCAATCTGATTCGACTCCGCAAAAATCATCCGGTATTCATCTATGGTGTCTATGACGAGGTTCTTGGCAAGCATGATCAGATCTATGCTTACACCCGCACTGACGAGAATGAGAAAATGCTCGTGATGGCCAACATGACTGGCAAGCCTGCGAAATTTGATCTGCCGGGAATCAGTCTGTCTTCGGCGAATCTTTTGATGGCGAATCAAACCGTGGCTGATCACAGTCAGATCACCGGTGGAGAGCTTCGCCCGTTTGAAAGTCGCATCTATAAAATAAACTAAATGGGGGAAAGCGAGATCTGATAGTATCCCAGGGTCTCGCTGGCCGTGTTTTGGATTTTGATCTGGGTTTCCCGGATGAGTTTAAAACAGTCTTGCACTTGCGCTGTTTGACCGTCCAGGCGCATCTTGCCTTGGACCACGAAGAAAAAGTGAATCTCTTCTTTCAGGGACATCACGGATTCGCTGACGGCGGGCAGGGTGTGAAACTGCATGCGTGCGCGGTGGGTCTTGGGATTGAAGATAAGTCCCAGGTCCCGGACGGGGGAGCCGATCAGCTGACAATCGGTGTGATCGTCCCCAGAAAACTCGCATACCTGCAGCGGCAGAAGCGGATTTTGATTCAACATCAGGCCATCGCCTTCGATCACACTAAGTAGACGATCATAACCTTCAAAGATTGAAAATGGATTCGACGCCGTCACTAAAGCAGAACTCAGGCGCCACGCATAGGGCTGACTGCTTTTGATTTCTGCCGGAGCCAGGTCAATTTGATCGGTGACACCAAGGCCGTTCTTCCAGGGCATGCGTTGATAAGTGGAGCTTTTCAGAAGTTGAATCATCACACTATTAGAAGAAACTTCCGACAGGATGTCCAAGAAATCTCACAATTGAAATTACACTGAATACCTGGCTCGGACAGTGCGAAATAAACTCGAGAATATTTTCGTGATCCATTCTATTTGACACTAAGTAACCCCGGAATTTTCGGTAAGTGCGAGTCTCTTTGAGAAATCTAAAAAAAGTGCCTAACTCTTGGTGGGGTTCTTACAGATTTTGAATTACATTTGCCAAATCCCCCTTTAGTTTGATTATTACAAAACCGAAATGTTTCTTGTTGATATAATTGGAGTGAAACAAATGTCTGGCCTAAAAGAGATCAAAGTCATTCGTAAAAGACCTGAGATCAGCCCTAACCAAGACCAAGATCGAGAGAGCGGTCGCAGCCTGCTTGAGACTTTGATCCGAGGATTGGTCGATTATCCTGACACGGTTTCTGTAACTTATATGGTGGGCGATAAGACGACTGTCTATAAGGTGGAGTGCGATCAGAAGTGCCTGGGGCAGGTGATCGGCTGCAAAGGCAAGAACATCAGCGGCATTCGTGCGGTTCTTTCGGCAACATTGGCCCGAAAAGGCATCCGGGCCATCGTGGAAATTCCATACTTTGTGGTTGAAGCCTAAGGCTTCACCACCACAGTCATTTCGCTCTTCTCATTATTGATCCAAACGCGGATCAGCCATTTACCCGGCATCACAAAGTAAGCTTCAGAAATCAGGAAAGTTCCGACTTCCTGCTTTTCGATTTTTACCGGTGATGTTCCATGGCCGTGGTGACCCATGTTCATCCACAAATCCACTTTCAATTGAGCCGGATCCACCAGGACAGGCACAGAAGCCGTGCTGGTCAGATCATATACTTTCAGGATAAACGGCGAATCTGTGTTTTGATTTGGCGCCTGTGCAAACTCAATAGTTGCACATAATTCGCTGTCATGGAAAGAAAGCGGGCAATCTGCGGATTGTTGAGCTGAAGCTGTTACAGATGCCAGCATCAGACCTGCAGCAAGCATGAAGTTCTTAAACATAAAATCTCCTAACGGGGCCACCGCTGTTGGTAGCTCAGATTAATGGTATTAGATAAACTTGAATTAACGGGATTGCCGATCAGACTTTGATCGGCGTAGCTGACGGTTACAGCCGATTCCAGATTGATCATGTAACTTCCGGCAACACTTAGCGTGAAGTTCTTTTGTGCGTGCCCCTCTGAAGTCGTTGAGCCGTTGATGGCAATAGCTTCTTCATACAGAAACGCCAAAGTGCTTCCCAAACGGAAGTCCCTGCGGTTCCAGCCAACGCCCAGGCTTTGTGTCGTGCCCCAGCCCGGACGGATGGTGGCTTCGCCGTTGTAGGCTTCACCGGAAGCGGTTCTTTCAAATGATCTGTGAAGTTCGGAACTGAAATTAAAATCCCACACTTTCCATGCTTTGATCAGCGCCAGTCCTGCGCCCAAAGAGTAAAAGCCGCGGCCCCGAATGTCCGATGCATTCAAAGCACTGTCATAAATGGACGGGCTTGTGGGCAGGGTCAATTGCAGGAACGTGACCCCGCGAGGTTTCCAGGCAGAATATGTCAGCTCAGGGAAGGTTTCATGCCCCAGGTACAGCGACACATCCCCAAGCCCTGAGTTGGTGTCAGAGGTGCGGCTGTTTTTGGAATGCACGGGCAGGGAAAAGCCACCCTGAAGGCTGTCGTTGATAAGTGCAGCCCCTTCCAGTTTTAGCATCTGCGCGCGGTTGTCATCTTTGCGGCGGATCCACTTGCCGCTGGCCAGAACATCGTCAGTGATTTCAGACTGACTGAGGGTTCCTGTGACCTGAGCCTTGTCGTCGCCCAGGATCAACGCTGGAAATGAAAAGCTGCCACCACAGCAACTGGCAGCCAATGCTGGAGAGCTTGCGAAAATCAAAGCCAGCGCCAGCAGTTTCATTTACGGTACCACCAAAGGCACATGCGCCTGATCCAGAGTCGCCTGGCTGTCTTTAAGCACGATGCGAATTTCCCAGTCACCGGGCATGATGAAGAACACGTTAAACACGCGGAATTTTCCGTCGCCCAAAGATTCAATTTTTACTGGAGAGGAGCCATGTCCCATGGAAGGCATCCACAGAATCACCGACAGATTCTCTGCCGGTATCGAAGCGTTGAAGCGAAGTTCGAATTCGGAAAAATCGGTGCTGGTGGGGGCTTGCTTCCAGAGCAGCTCAGCGCAGATGTTTTCTTTGTTGAACAGGATCGCACAGTTTGACTGTGGATCGTTTTGCTCGTTGTTCACCGCGGTTGCTTCTGGCAAATAATCAGGACGGGCGCAGGCGCAAAGGGTCAGTGCCAAAAACACAATCAGATATTTCATGCTTCATCCGCTCGTTGGATGTAACACCCCAAAGCGCGTCCTTCCTTGTGGCGGGAGGGTTTTCCGGCCTGCAGGTCTTCCAGAACTTCTTTTAGGAACTGCTTTTTAGCAGAAGGACCCACGTGACTGTCGGTCACGCCGCCGTGATAAATCATTTCGCCGGAAGGATTAAGGACAAAGGCATGAGGAGTTTTCAAGGCACCCAGCTTGTTTGCCCACTGGCTGCGCGCATCTTGTATCACCGGGAACAGCAGATGGGCTTCGCGGAAATGCTTTTGTGTTTCTTCAGCGGTTTCGTCCGAGTTGGAATGTATGCCCACGAATTGGAAGTCTTTGTATTTTTGGGCCAGCTCCTTTAGTAAAGCTTCGTGGCTGGCAGAGCAAGGGCACTTCGCGGATAGAAAGACGGCAATCGTGGCTTTGTGATTGGCGGTGGTAATGGTCTTGGGTTCACCATTCAGTACATCCGCTCCGGACAGGCTGGTGATTTTATCAGCTCCCATACAGATTTGAGAGATCATCAAAATAAGGGTGAAAATCAGACCGTTTCGCATGGCGAATTTTTAGCACGGACAGGGATGGGGAGAAATGCCACAAATGGTTGCGTTGTGCGTTGCGGCTTTGGGCAGAATCCCGCGTGCCTTTGAAATGGGATTCTGTAAACTTTCTATATGTTTACAAAGATCAAAGCCTTTAGAAACCGGTTCATTCAATACAAAAGAAGCAGCAAGGTTCACAGTGACCTGGATGTGCTTTTGGGTTCGGCCTCTGAACAGAAACAACTGGAAGATCAGCTCCAGTGGCTGGTTCGGCTGCTGCAGTGGGTTCGCTATGAAGGCGCTGTGGATGCGCACATAGAAAAGGAAACCGGCCGTCTGCCGGTGGCTCGTTTGCGTTACCTGTTGATGGTTTTGGAGCGCAATCCGCAGTGGAAAAAATCGGTCGCCGTGATTCTTAGAACCGTGGTTCACGAAGTCAGCGGTCTTGAATTGTACACAGAAACCGGTCTGCCCAGAGAATTAGGCCTGTGGAGTGAGCTTTCAGATCGTCTGATGATGAAGATGCTGCCAACCCCGCCGCTGGATCACGAACTGGGGTATTTGTTCTGGGCGCTGTTCCCGGAAAAAGAAGATCCATTGTGGGTGGCCTCTATTGATCCGGCGACGTTTGACCGCCTGGTTGAGTTGTTTAATTACGAAGTCGGTTCTGATGAAAAAGACTGGAACCGTTTCGGCATGGATCTGGAAGATGCTCTGGTTTATCTGGTGATTCAGGTGCGTGCGATCGGTCTGTCACCGGCCATCCGTTATCGCCTGGATAAACCGAACTTCCGCGATTCGGCGTTCTTTGCTCTGGTGCGCGGGCTTGAGGAGTTCATGAATGCCTATCACGCCGGGGATCGCAACCTGGCATTGGAAAAGGCTTCGCGCTTTCGCATGATCGTGTGGGAATGCCGCCGTGAAATGGCGCAGGTCCACAAGCATCTGGATGAATATGGTGTCAGTGTCAATCTGGTGTTCCAGATGGCGCGTCTGCGCACGTATTTGCAGCGTATTGACAGTCTTTTGGAAATCCTGCTGAACGAGCGCGTGGATTCAAAAAAAGTCACAAGCTTCCTTTCAAAACTTATTGAGGAAAATCAGGATCTGCGCAGTATCTCGTCGCTGTTTTCCCAGAACGTGTCTTTGCTGGCCCGCAAGGTGGTTGAACGAGCCGCCGAAACCGGCGAGCATTATATCACCCGCACCAAGGATGAATACCGACGCATGCTTCAGGCCGCGGGCGGTGGTGGGGCCCTGACGGCGATCACGGTCTATGTCAAGACTGGCATCCTGGCGCTGGGTCTTTCAAGCTTTATGGAAGGGGTCTTTGCCTCTTTCAACTATGCACTCAGCTTTGTGGCAATTCATTTGGCTGGATTCACCCTGGGCACCAAGCAGCCGGCCATGACGGCTCCGGCGCTGGCGGCAAAAATGCAGGATGTGGATACGGAAAAAGGGATGAATGATCTGGTGACAGACATCACCCATCTGATTCGCTCGCAAGTGGCGGCGATTGCCGGGAACGTCATGTTCGTGGTTCCGTGTGTGATCCTGATTGATGCCTTGTTCTTTATGCTCTTTGGCGGGCATCTGATGTCCCACGAAAAAGCGGTGTACGCATTTAAGTCTGTGGATATTTTTGGCCCGGCGCTGATCTTTGCGGCGTTTACCGGGGTTTTGTTGTGGTTGTCCAGTTTGACATCGGGTTGGGCGGACAACTGGTTTGCGCTGAATTCTTTGCGTAAAACCCTGGCGCGCAGCCCGACGCTGAAAGCAGTCTTTGGCAAGCGCGGAGCACGCAGCATTGCCGTGTTCTTTGAAAATAACATCTCGGGCCTGGTCGGGAATATTTCCCTGGGTTTTTTGCTGGGGATGACTCCGGAAATTATGAAATTCATTGGTCTGCATCTGGATGTGCGCCACGTGACTCTGTCGTCGGGCACGCTGGGCGGGGCTTTGCCAGTGCTGGGTGTGGAGTTTATGAAGTCCTGGGAATTCTGGCGTGCGGTGATCGGGATCTTCTTTATCGGTGCCCTGAACGTGCTGGTCAGCTTCGGCCTGGCATTGTGGGTGGCGATCAAAGCTCGCGGCATCAAGCCGCCACAGCGTAAAGCCATTCGCAAAGCGGTGATGAAAAGATTCTTCTCCAGCCCTTTGAGTTTCTTCCTGCCTGTGGGGGCGACAGTTCCCAAGTCCTCCAGCGGAAACCACGGCCACTGATGCAGAAAGTTTCGGTGGTCATTCCTGCATACAACGAAGAAGAGCGTCTGCCGGCAACCCTGCAGCGCCTGCGCGAGCTTTCTTCATCGGGATTGTTTCAGGCCGAAATCTGTGAGGTCGTGGTGGTTGATGACGGGTCCCGTGATCATACGCGGGAGGTTGTCGAAAAGCTTCGCAGCGAATGGCCGCCGCTTCGTCTTTGCAGTTTGCGTGAAAATAAAGGCAAAGGGGTCGCAGTTAAAAAAGGTCTGGTCGAATCCCACGGAGACTGGATCCTGGTGGCCGACGCGGATATGGCAACGCCCTGGGAGGAACTGAACAAGCTGCTGTCTTATTCCGACCGTGCGGATCTGATCATGGGGTCGCGCGCCCTGCCGGAAAGTCAGATTGAAGTTCGGCAGCACTGGGTTCGTCAGTCGATGGGAAAGATCTTTAATCGCATCATGCGCTTTTTTATCGGCCTTCCCTATAAAGACACGCAGTGCGGATTCAAGTTGGTGCGCAATGAAGAGGTGTTTCGCAGCAAAGTACTGCCGCTTCTTTCCGTTGAACGCTTCGCCTGGGATGTGGAGCTGATTTTATTCATGGAGAAATTTCGCCTGCGCGTGTGTGAAGTGCCGATTCGCTGGCAACATAAAGAGTCTTCGCGGGTGCGCCTTATCCACGACAGTGTTGAAATGCTTTTTGCTATTCGCCAGATGCGCCGACGTCTTAAAAAGGCCTGATGCCGAGGTATTCCGGCTGCTCAAAGACTGCTCATGAACAAAAAAATGACGACGCGAACGGTCATTTACTTTGATTTAATATTGTGCAGCTAATTCCAAATAAATGATGGTATCTATAAGAGAATCTAATAATAAAGGCCGCTCTGGTCCTAAAATCGAACTGGGGTGCCACTTTGGAACCCCCACCCTCATGACAGATTTTTTCACTTTTCTGGTGCCAAAAAAATATTTAGGTGGTTCCAAAAGAGTACTTGATAAATCTTTCAAGCTGAAATGAAGTGCCTCTCCATGAGGACTTCAATTGTTGGAGTCCATGGATATGGGGGGAATTTTAATGAAATTCAACGTGTTTGCACTCATCGTGTCAGTGCTTTTCGCGACATCAGCTCAAGCAGAGCGCGTTCTAGTGATCATGAAAGACCAACAGTCTTTCAATAAAGCTCACATGGCTTATAAGATGAAGGGGTCTTATGCGTCTAAGGGCTTGGACTTGGGAGTTCAATCTCAAGCTGTAGGTCAACTGGAAGACAGTCTTGCGAATTTGAATTCTTTGGTTGTTAATACTGACAACGACGCTCAAATCGAAAAATTGAAAGCAAATCCAGCAGTAGCTTACGTTGAGAAAGAAGTTTTCCACGATGCTCCAGCTCCGGTAAAAGGCTTCCTGGGTCAATCCCGTCAATCTTCTCAAGCTAAATTGGGTCAAAAAACTCCATGGGGTATCCATGCAGTAAAAGCGACTCAGGCTTGGAACAAATCCGGTCGTGGTGCTGGTGCTCGCGTGCTTGTGTTGGACACTGGTATCGACGAAGCTCACCCATCTTTGGCTGCTAACTTCGAAAAAGGTAAAGACTTCACTGGTGACAGCAACGGTTCTGACTTCTCTGATAAAGTAGGTCACGGTACTCACGTAGCTGGTACTATCGCTGGTGTTCTGGACAACACAGGTTTCACTGGTGTTGCTCCTAAAGCAAAAGTTCTTGCGGGCCGCGTGTGCTCTGAGCAAGGTTGCTCCAACGTAGCGATCGCTCAAGGTATCAACTGGGGTATCCAGGAAAAAGTTGACGTGATCTCCATGTCTTTGGGTGGCGCTTGGTCCACTCCTGCTGAAAGAACTGCAGTTGCTGCCGCTGATAAAGCTGGTATCACTGTTGTAGCGGCTTCCGGTAACAACGGTTCCAACCGCGTTTCTTACCCAGCGGCTTTGTCCACTGTTATCGCAGTAGGCGCAGTTGACGTGAACCTGCAAAAAGCAGACTTCTCTCAATACGGTCCAGAATTGGCTGTAGTTGCTCCGGGTGTTGCAGTTGTATCCTCCGTACCACAAGGTACTGGTCGTGAGTCTGCAGTAGCTGTTTCCAACGGTCAGAAAACTGTAAAAGTTGCTTCTTCCACTTTCCAAGGTGCGAAAGAAATCCTGACTCCAGAAACAAACGTACTTGTTCACGCAAACCTGGGTAAACCAGAAGACTTCGCTAAAGTTGACGTTAAAGGCAAATACGCTTTGATCTCCCGCGGTGAAATCACTTTCGGTGAAAAAGTTAAAAACGCGATCAAAGCGGGTGCAGCTGGTGTGGTTGTTTACAACAACGCTCCTGGCCTGATCCAAGGCGCTTTGACTGATGACGGTTCTGTTCTTCCAGTAGGCGTGTTCATGATCGAACAAACTGTTGGCCAAGAGCTGGTTCGCGTAATCAACTCTGGTAAAGTGGCAACTGCAACTTTGCACACTATGGCAACTGACTACGCTCCGTTCGACGGTACTTCCATGGCGACTCCTCACGTATCTGGTGTGGTTGCTTTGATGAAAGCTGCGAACAAAGCTTTGACTGGTGCTCAAGTAAAAGAAATCCTGAAGCGCACTGCGACTCCACTGACTCCAAACTCTGCTAACGAGTTGGGCGCTGGTATCGTGAACGCTGAAGCGGCTGTTCAAGCTGCGATCGACGCGAAGTAATTTTCGCTTCAAATTCAGATCTTTTAAAGACGGCTTTCCTTCGGGAAGGCCGTTTTTCTTTTTGTGCAGCGCTTCGGAAAAAGTTACCTGGTACTTTTTTGAAAAGGTAGCTGGTGCCTGCGGCTGAAGTGTGGGCATAATTTATCTATGCAGCATTTACCGGCGATGATTCACGACCTGGCCCTGATTCTTGGTACTGCGGGGCTTGTTACACTTCTATTTAAAAAACTCAATCAGCCCATAGTTCTTGGATATTTGGTCGCAGGTTTCCTGGTGGGGCCGAAAACTTCGATTTTCCCGACAGTGATCGGGGTGGCTAGCATCAACCTGTGGGCCGAGATCGGGGTTATCTTCCTTTTGTTCGCCCTGGGGTTGGAGTTCAGCTTTAAAAAGCTATTGCGTGTCGGGGGCTCGGCCAGCTTTACGGCATTGTTTGAAGTCTCATTGATGATCCTGTTCGGTTTCACCACGGGCCGTCTGCTGGGGTGGAGCACCATGGACAGTTTGTTCCTGGGGGGCATCCTTTCCATTTCTTCCACATCCATCATCATCCGCACGGTGGAAGAGCTGGGAATGAAGAACATGAAGTTCGTGGGGATGGTCTTTGGGGTTCTGGTGATTGAGGACCTTGTGGCCGTTCTTTTGATGGTTTTATTGACCACGGTGGCGTTGACCCGAGACTTTTCCGGATCTGAGATGCTGGGGGCGGTGCTGAAGCTGGCCTTCTTCCTGTCGATCTGGTTTGTGGCGGGGATTTTCCTTTTGCCAAGCTTCTTAAAGCGGGCGCAAAGACTGTTGTCCGAAGAAACCGTTTTGGTGGTGGCCGTGGGACTTTGCCTGATGATGGTGGTCTTTGCCAGCAACGTCGGGTTTTCCTCCGCTTTGGGGGCTTTCATCACGGGCTCGATTTTGGCTGAAACCATCGAAGGCGAGCGCATTCACCACTTGATTGCTCCGATCAAGAATCTGTTTTCGGCCGTGTTCTTTATCTCGGTCGGGATGCTGATCGACCCCCATGTTATTTCGATCTACTGGAAAGAAGTGCTGCTGCTTTCGGCGGTGGTCATTGTGGGAAAAACTTTAAGTGTCACTTTAGGGTCGGTGTTGTCAGGACAGACCTTCAAGTCTTCCTTGCAGTCGGGAATGAGTCTTGCGCAGATTGGGGAGTTTTCCTTTATTATCGCGACCTTGGGTTTAAGTCTTAAGGTTATCAGTGAAAAGATTTATCCGATTGCGGTGGCAGTGTCAGTGCTGACGGCGTTCACGACTCCGTATATGGCACGGTCGGCGGAAAAGACCTATGCTTGGCTTGAAAAGTTCCTGCCGCCTCGGTTTATCCAGTCCATCGACAGCTACAGTGTGATTTCATTTTCGATGTCCGGGAACCGCGAATGGCGTGAACAGGTTCGTGCCTATATCTTAAAGGTTCTCTTGAATGCCGTGGTGGTGGTGGCGGTGTTTTTGACCATGGCTCGTGTGTTCCTGCCTTTCCTTTTGGAACGTCAGATGGAAGAGGGCCCCGCCAAGTTTTTAACTTTAAGTGCCACTCTGGTGATGAGTGCCCCTTTCTTGTGGGCGCTGGCTTTCGGCCGCACCAAGCAGTTTGAAGCTCTTTTGGTCGAACAGGGGAAGGGCAGTCATAACTATGTTTTCCTGGTTTCCCGGATCATGCTGGCGGTGGGACTGCTGGGTGCGATGGTGGGGCAGTTTGTGCCGGTCATGTGGGCGGTGGCGATCACTTTATGGATGGTTGTGGTTGTGGGTTATGTGTTGTCCCAGAAACTGCAGGACATATATGGCTGGTTTGAAAGACGTTTCCTGACCAACTTGCACGACGATGTTCAGAAGGTGCACGCCCGCAAGAACAGCCGTTCCCTGGCTCCGTGGGATGCCCACATCACCGAATTTATGATTCCGCCGGAAGCTCCTTATGTGGGTGTGCCTTTGCATCAGCTTTCGATCCGGGAAAAGTACGGGGTCACAATTGCCCTGATCGAGCGCGGTCGTCGTCGTATTACCGCTCCGGGGCGGGTGGAATGTCTGATGCCTCACGATCATGTGTTTGTCATCGGGACGGACGAACAGTTGATCCTGTTTAAGGACTTTATCCAATCCGAAGTCCCGGAAGTGGCCTTGACCGAGCCTGAAGCAGAGTACAGCCTTGAGCAGTACCTGTTGACGGAAGGTTCGCCGTTCTTGAATAAAAGCATTCGGGACTGCGGCTTGCGTGAAATTACTCACGGCCTAGTGGTGGGAATTGAGCGTGAGGGCGGGCGTATTTTAAACCCGGACTCCAGCGAAACGCTGAAGCGCGGGGATTTGTTGTGGATTGTGGGCGATCGCGAAAAGATCCTGCAACTGACTTAAAGACGGAAGCGAATCAGACTCTTTAGCGCCTTCATTTTAAAAGGCGTATAAGGGGGATACATGATTCGCAAAAGCTTCCCGAAGAAGGACTGTTTTAAGACCGCCTTTTCATGGGAAAAGGCGCGGAAGCCATGTTTGCCATGATAGCTGCCCATTCCACTGTGATTCACGCCTCCAAAGGGCAGATGCGGGTTCACAAAGTGAATTACGGAATCATTAAAGACCAGGCCGCCTGAGCTTGTTTCCTGCTGAATTCTTTCCATGTTCATCTGACTGTGAGTATAGCAATAAAGCGCCAAAGGCTTTTGGCGTTCATTGATGAAATGAATCACTTCAGAGATCTCGTGGAAGGTCAGCACCGGTAAGATCGGACCAAAGATTTCTTCCTGCATGATCAGGGCATGGGGATCGACGTTTTCCAAAAGGGTCGGGGAGCAGAAATGCTCGCCGGGAGATGTTTCCCCGCCGAAGAAGACCTTGGCATTCTTGCTGACGGCATCATCCACCAGGTCTTTCAGGCGTTGGGTGTGGTTGATGGACACCATGCGCGCCAGATCCGGTGAGGTGTGGCGAAGGTCTGCGGATTTTCCATAGAAGTTTTCGATGGCCGCGATCAGGTGTTTCTTAAACGCCTGATGAATGCTTTCGTGCACGAAAAGATAATCCGGCGCCACGCAAGTTTGTCCGGCATTGATAAACTTGGCCCAGGCGATTTTTTGTGCGGCCTCAGAAAGATCGGCTGTGGCATCCACAATGGTCGGGGATTTTCCGCCCAACTCCAGAGTCACACTGGAAAGGTGCTTGGCTGCGGCTTCCATGACGATTTTTCCCACCCGCGTGCTGCCGGTGAAGAAGATATGATCGAAGGGAAGTTTCAGTAATTCCTGGGTGGTTTCGACTCCGCCCTCGGCAACAAAGACATGTTCTTCCGTCAGGGTTTCGGTCAGGATTTTTTTAATCACATAACTCGTATGACGGGTCAGTTCCGAGGGTTTCACAATTGCGCAGTTGCCTGCGGCGATGGCTGACACCAAGGGTAGCAGGCACAGTTGGAAAGGATAGTTCCAGGGTCCAATCAGCAGGCACACCCCTCGGGCTTCCGGCAGTATATAGCTGCGGCTTCCAAACAGTGTCAGGGGTGTTTTTACTTTCTGTGGTTTGCTCCAGCGGGAAAGGTTTTTGCGGATGAATTTGATTTCTTTTAAGACCGGATAGATTTCCGACAGCAGTGTTTCAGCTTCGGGTTTTTGGAAGTCTTTCTTCAGGGCCTCGATGATGTCCGGCGTGTGAGTCTCGATGGCTTTTTCCAGGGCCTTCAGTGCCTCGATGCGGGCTTGAAGGCCTTCGGAGCGAAGTTTTAAGGAGTACTGCTTTTGATGAAGAAAGATCCGTTCCAGCATGCCCTTTATGTTAGATCACTGTCTGTAAAGGGCAATAGATTAGTGGACCGTCTGGCTGTGTTACAGAGCAAAGATCTTGGAGCAACGGGAAGGCATCACGACGTTCTTTTGCTGCACAATACGCCAAAGGATCTTGGATCCCAGTTGATTGTTCATGAGTTCCGGGTGGAACTGCAAAAGCAGGCCCCGGCCGTTTTTAAACTCGGTGGCTTCGGTGACTCCGTCATGTCCCTGCGCGGCCAGTTGTAATGGACCATTTTCTTTATAGATCACTGCCTGATGGTGTAATGAATTTACCAATAGTTTTCCATCCGCGTTTGGCACCAGTGAACCCAGAATGTTGTGTTTGGTTTTATGAACCTGAATTTCATGCCAGTCATTTCCGTGGCTGACTTTGTCGCCCACGTGGAAAGGCACATCCTGCATCAACTGATAGCCCAAGGCCACCGCCGAAATCTGAGAACCCCTGCAGACCCCCAGCAGGAAGCCTTTTTCCTGTGCAACATAAGACTTGATCAGTTGAATCTCGAACTGATCGCGCGTCGGGATGGTGTTGCGGGAGTGAGTGTTTTGTTTTTTATAAAGAGTCGGCTCAACGTCATCACCCCCCATGGCCACCATGAATGGGAATTTTTCCGAGATTTGTTTGAACAGATCGCGGGTTTCTTCAAGGCTCAGTCCCAGGTTGGCGTTCATGGGAAGAATGAACGAGCTATGACGGCTTTGCGCAAAGATTTTTTTAAAATTGATCACGCGCTGGGAATTCATGCCGTAATCTTTGGGAAGATTCGCAATCAAAAGCGCGCGCGATTCGCGGGAATTTTCATTTAATGGTTTAAAACCCGACAAAGCCAGGTCCGGAGTTCTTCCTTCGAATAGCTCCATCAGTTCGGGTTGTCTTTGCAGCTCGCGCATATAGCGGGTGGCGGCCTGTTCTGGTGTTTCACCGGACTTCACAGGAAGAATGATGGGCGCCAGGGTGTTTCCCGGACTCCATTCATACAGACGAACCAGATCCCCGGTGGCCCAGGCAAATCTGGCAAAACTTAGAACCAATAATAGAATCCACATACTGTAACCCATACCAGAGTTCCATTCAAAAGCGGTGCCTGCTTTGCGGTCCTGATATTTATCCTGGTGGTTTCGGCGGAGGTGGCGGCGTTTCAGTTTGAGACAGCGACCAATTTCGTTATTCAATCACACGATAGTTGTCGGGATTTGAACAGGTGCGGCCGAAGCGTTTTTCAAGATGCACGGCTGTCTGGGCAAGACTTGAAACATAGCCCGGGCCTCCGTGGCTTTGCCACACTTGCAGCCATTCAGGGAAGCTGTACATCGAGGCCGAAACGTTTCTCAGCACTCGTGAAACCGCCACGTCGATTTGTGTTTCGTTCAATTGGCGGTTTTGTTCGCGCAATTGTTGTTTCAGATTGTTTTTGTGTTTGTGGAATTCTGCCAGACCCTTTTTGAAATCAAAGTCTTTGGCTTGGACATAGGACAGCGCCTGGGCGCGGTCTTCTTCGGTCAGGCTTCCCAGCAACTGAATGTTGAATTCCTGGCTTTTGCGACGAATGAAATCCACGCGACTGAAAAGGTAGTCCTGCAGATTTTTTACGGCCACAGCCCCGCCCGTGTTGTATCCCAGGGTGATCAGAATGCGTTTGATCTGAACATAATCCTGACGGGGATATCCCGCTTCGCGCAGCAGGGCCGGGATGTTGCGTTTGGCGAATTCGTTGTCGACATATTTTTCATTCAGTTTGTGAAAGATCCCGGCATAAAGCAGGTTTTTCACCGGGTTCGAGTTCTTTGACATCAAAGAGCATTTGCTTTCTTTCAGCAACGGACGCCAGAAGCTGGCGCCCCGGTACTGGGTGCGGGATTTGATCCACTGGCAGGATTTTTTGCGGCTTTTAAAGATCTGCTCCTTGTAGGCAGGCAGCACCTGATCCACATCCGCGATGGCTTTTCCGGTCAGTTGCCCGATGCCGGCGTCCCCATTGGGATTCTGAATCTGCACGTGAAAACCGCTTTCCATCATCAATTTCGGGAACAGCCACTGTGGATCAATCTCCAGACAATCAGTGATGTTTTCAAAAGCCTGACTGAGGGCTTTGATTTCAGAGGTGGTATAGCGTGGGCGCGGCTGACCGGCCTCGGGCTGGCTCTTTTCAGAGGAGCATCTCACAAAGAGACGCGACTTTTCCCCCACAGCAATACGCGGGAACGAGTTTGTCAGGGCGTGGTCCATGCAGGTGTCGAAGTTCTCTGCGGAGGCAAAGAACGGCAACAGGCTGACCACGAATGTGACAAACACCGCTTTTAGAAGCTTTATAAAGGTATTGGAAAAGAACCCTTGCATGCCGTCTTAACAAAGCAAGGGCTCTGCCATCAGACGACGTCGAGGTCCTTTTCAAAGACGTCGCAAAGTGAGTCGACGACATCTTCAAGTGATCCGGTTTTCTCAAACAGGGCGCGCTGGATTTCATAGGAAGGATGGGTCAGATCCTCTTCGACCAGTTGTTTTAGATATTCTGTGTAGCCCATCTCGGCGGCATCCTCTTTCATCGCGGACAGCAGATCGTTGATGTCCGCGCGAAGATTCTTGGTCAAGCCATCATTATCAATCAGCACGTCGCAATCAAGTCCATGGCGGGACGCACGCCATTTGTTTTCGCGCACCATCCAGTCATCCGGCGTCTGACGGCGAATGCCCTGATCCAGACGTTTTTGCAGGTGACGGGCCAGCAGGTGAATGAATGCCACAAGGCGCGTGGTTTTGCGAATTCCCGGAACACCGTCACAGATGCGGATTTCCAGTGTGCCATAGTTCGGGCTGGGACGGATGTCCCACCAGATGTCCTTGAAGCTTCCGATGGATTTGCTGCGGGTTAATTTCTGTACGATGTCTTCAAATTGCGCCCAGTTTTCCACACGGCACGGGGTGCCTCCGGCCGGGTGAGCCTCAAACACCGTGATGCGCGAGGATGCCAGGCCTGTGTCGTGGCCCGTCCAAAAAGGGGAGCTTGCCGACATCGCCAGCATGTGCGGCAGATAGTATAGGAATTCATTCATCATGGCGATGCAGTGATCACCATCTTTCATTCCCAGATGCACATGCAGGCCGTAAATCATCAGACGGCGGGCAATGTGCTGGTTTCTTTCAATCAGATACTCATAGCGATCCGATGGATAAAATATACGATGATGCCATTGAGCGAACGGATGGGTTCCGTTGGTCGCAAGTCTTGCACCGTGCTTTTTACAGATACGCGAAAGCTCGCGGCCAGTTAGCAGCAGTTCATATTCCACTTCCTGCACGTTTTTGCAGATCGGGGTGTCGATTTCCAGCATACTCTGAAAAATTTCAGGTTTCAGATGCGGGCTTTGTAAGGACCATTCTTCCAGGATATCCGGAGATATGGGGTAAAGGTTTCTGGTTAGCGGGTGAATGATTTGAAGCTCAACTTCTACACCCAGCGAGAATAAGTCCGATTTTCCAAAAGGAATGGGTTGAGGCTTAGTCATAAAATCACCTTAGGGAGTTATGACCATCGGGGCAAATTTTAATGATGAAAATGTAGGAATAATATGACTTGGCGGAATAATATGACTTGGCGCGCTCAAATAGGCCTGAAAATAAAATGGGGGGCCTCATCGGCCCCCCGGACTCGTGTGAAGGGAACCACCAAACCTTCACTGAGTCGCCCAAAATAAATTTTTAGTTTCAGTATCGTCTTTTCCTTGCTTCAACCCGGGCGGGGCTTCGTGCCACCGTTATCCAGAGAGCGTACATCACGACTCCCGAGTAGAAGAGGCAGAACATCGCTACATCTTGTAAGTCTGTCATGTACTCTCCTTCCTTTACTTTTTGCGGCCTTCCTTGGCCTCGGATTCCTGAGGTGCCATCCTAGCGTCCCCTTGTTTCCGTTTGTAAGAGCGTCCGTGCTCTTATTGATATGACAGGGAGGGGTGGGGTGACAGGGAGGGGTGGGGTTGGGGTTAATCTTTTTTGCTAAATTTGTGGGCAAAAAAAGGTCTAGTTACTGGCCGGGGCCCAATGGGCATCCTATTGACTCTGAGGGGTCAAAATGGTTAATTAGTTGTTCCCTCTATCAGAATTTCTTATAGGTGCGCGCGGATGGTGGAATTGGTAGACACGTACGTTTGAGGGGCGTATGCGCAAGCGTGAGGGTTCAAGTCCCTCTCCGCGCACCACTCTTTGGGGCTCTTGCCCTCCTTGGCTTCGGACAGTCCTCGCTCTTTTCTTTATTTTACTAGTTTAGGTCGCTTTTGGGTTCGTCGGCGTCTTTGGGTGTTTTAGTTTACTGCAAAGGCCTGCGGAACTTGCCAATGAGGGCAAGAGCCCCAAAGAGCGCTGCGCGCAGAGGGCCGTTCACTGCGTGGGTGGAAGCTCAGGGGGTTGGGTGTCCTACGAGTTCTGTTTTTCCTTGGTTGATGCGAATGGCTTCGCCGTCGTGGAGGGTTTTGTATTTGATGTTGTGGGTTTTGTAGTAGGCTACGACGTTTTCCATTGCTGGGGATTCTGGGTGGTTGGAGCGATAGTGTGGGGCTATGCAGAAATCAATGAGCCCGAGGCCTTCCCATTGTAGTTCGGTTGCGGGGATTTTTTCTGGTTCGTCGGCTAGATGAATTCCCTTGAGTGTCGGGCTTAAGACGCAGGCGCCAGCACTGAATCCACCATAGACCAGATCCGATGTCTGTAATAAATTCGGGAGGAGTGTGTCGAGGCCGGATTTGTTCATCGCCCATCGAGGGCAAATGTATTTCCGCCTGCGGCCCACATCAATCCATAATTAGATAAAGCAGATTGCAGATCGGCTTTTGCATTAAAATAGTTTCGCAGATCCAGTTCTTCCATTTCGATTCCAAGCTCTGCGAAGGCCATTTTGTATTTTAATACATAGTCCGGTCTTTGCTCGTTCCCAAAAGGATCGGTCGCATTCATGATAAGTGCGGCCCTCTTATTTGAACCGATAAGTTCAGTCAGTTTTTCGGGCGCATTTCCGATTTGGTAGGAAGATAAGAATAACTTCATCTGAAAAATGTAGCACTACTGCCGACGCGTGAACATGAATTTGTCGATGAATTTTCACCTCTCGAAGTCGCACTGTAGGAGGGTGGACATTTTTTCGGGTCTGTGATATTGTCAGCCTATGTTTGTAATTAGTTTTTCTGTCTCAGAGTAGTTTTGCGAAGAAAGGCTTGAGCTGGGCTCGCCTTTCTTCCGCTTCTTGTTCAAATCGGAAAAAATTATGGATGGAGTTCTGCTTCTTTAATTTGAAGCAGGGCGGTTGCTTTTGTTTTATGGGAATCAGATGAATATGAAAAAAGAAGAAGTGCTAACGACAGAATCCAGCAAGGTCGAAAGCTGGGAGCGCTGGTGGCATGCATTGTCTATTTCTGACACCTTGTTGTCCCGGGCGGAAGAGGACCCTTCGATGAAGGAAATCTGCAACTATCTGGAGAGCATCGAAGTCGTGTTCGAAGACGCCTGTGATCCGGCTGATGACTTTAAGGCTTATGCCATCCGGTCGCTCTGTCAGGCGGTGCGACGGACCCTAAAAAATAAGCAGGAGTCGACGTGATTTCGAGCACTTGGACGCATGCGACGCAACTGGTTAGGTGGGCCGGGTTTTCTTTGATGTAGAATGTATAAAATTCTTTTCGCCTGTCCAATCCGGTGGTACAGAAATCCCATGGCTTTACAGGAACGCACTCTTAAAAAAGAAATTCTGAAGATGGTTGTTGGTTTTCATCGCTTTCAGCAGCGATTCTTTAACAATCAGGATTCTCACCTGTACGAACACCTTTCCAGCATCGGTCAAAGTCCCAAGACGCTGATGATCGCCTGCAGCGACTCTCGTGTCGATCCGGCTATTTTGTTCTCGTCCTCGCCGGGTGAAATGTTTGTGGTTCGCAACGTTGCTAATCTGGTGCCTCCGTTTGAATCCAATATGGGTTTCCACGGGGTCAGTGCCGCGATCGAATTTGCCGTGGCCAATTTGAAAGTCGAAAACATCGTGGTTCTGGGGCACCGTCAATGTGGTGGTATCCGCTCTCTGTTCCAGCCTGAAAACGTCCTTAAGGGCGGCTTTGTGGCGCAGTGGATGACCATCGCGGAAACAGCGAAGCTGAAGGTTCTTGAGAAAGATCCACATGGGGATCTGGATACACACTGCCGTGATTGTGAAAAAGAATCCATCGTGACTTCTTTGCAGAATCTACGTTCGTTCCCGTTCATTCAGGATGCGATCAAAAACCGCGGATTGGAGCTTTTCGGGGTTTACTTCGACCTGGAAAACGGTCACCTGTGGAACTACAATGACGCCACTCACGTGTTTGATGAAGTCACCCTGAACGGTCTTCGCGCCACGAATTTGCCTTAAAATTTCAAAAGACAATCAGAAGGCTTCACGCTAGTAGTGAAGCTCGCCACCCGGGAACTTGATCACGCGCTCGTTCCCCGGAGCCACCAGGTGCGCCCACAGTGGAAGCTTTTGGCGCTCTGGCGCCGCCAGCGTGTAGATACGCTTGGTTCTGACTTCGCGCAGTTTCAGCGTGTATTTGAAGGCCAGAGTGAAGGGGATGTACTCTTTGCTGATGGCGACGACCTCAAACCTGTTGTAGGCCGCAATCGTTTTGCCATTGAGAATCACCGAAGCAGAATTCACCACATGATCCCGCACGGCCGCGCGTCCGGTTTGCAAGGTGGGGCTTCTGTAAAGCTGGTCCGGGATCATATTGAAATTGCCTATCACCGATTCAGGATCCGCCTTGGCTCCTACAAAGTAAGTGACCCCGGTGGGCTGAAGGTTTTTACCCAGTTCAACCAAAGACAGTGTGTAAACGGTGTCGACTTTCTTGTGGTCTTTCAGGCCATAGGAATCAAAAGAGTGAACGTAACTGACGCGATACAGGCGGCCTTTGCGGATGGGCGACTGGCCGTATTCGGTCAGGGTCATCGCAACGGTTTTTTCCGGGGGCTGCAGCAGTTCAGGTTGAGTGACCACCTCGGACAGGTCGGCAGTGGCCTGTAAAAGCAGGCGGGGGCGCAGGTCGCCATAGGTGGCCTGCTCGGCTTTACCGAAAGCCGCCGTGGAAATCAGAATAAGGGTCAGAAAAACCAGCTTGGTCATCGGGCTTTAACTAGCAGAATCCGTTCCATGACCAGATTCAAATAATGCAGTCCCAGGGAAGAGGGCCCTGTTCACTCTCTAAACAAGCTCCGGGAAGTGTCATTTTCTGACGCATTGCCAAAACAGCAATCTGGTCCCGGAAAGCGGGCTTCTAGACGTGCAAGTTCTGGGAAAACCTGATAGTTATTAAGGACCTATGACAAATGCAAACACTCGTTCGACACCGTATTCAGCCGTAAAACCAGATGTGAATCTTGCCAAGCAAGAAGAGACCATTTTGGACTTCTGGGATCAGGAGAAAATTTTTGCTCAATCACTGAATCCTGAAGGTAAAAAAACTTACAGCTTCTATGACGGTCCTCCGTTTGCAACCGGTCTTCCGCACTATGGTCACTTGCTGGCGGGTGTTTTGAAAGATGTTGTTCCTCGTTACTGGACGATGAAAGGCTACACAGTGCCTCGTCGTTTCGGTTGGGACTGTCACGGTCTTCCGGTCGAGTATGAAATCAACAAGACTCACAAAATTGAAAGCCGCAAAGACGTTTTCAAAATGGGTGTTGCCAATTACAACGACGCTTGTCGTTCGATTGTAAAACGTTATTCCACTGAATGGAAAACCACGGTTCGCCGTGTGGGGCGCTGGGTGGATATGGAAAATCCTTACTTCACCATGGACGTGTCTTTCATGCAGTCGGTGTGGTGGGTGTTCCAGCAGTTGTTTGAAAAAGGTTTGATTTATGAAGGCTACAAAGTCGTTCCTTACTCTGTAGGAATCTCTACTTCGCTTTCAAACTTTGAAGCCAATCAGAACTACAAAATGGTTCAGGATCCAGCGATCACTGTGATGTTCAAACTGGTGAATCAGCCGGACACAGCGATCATGGCATGGACGACGACTCCTTGGACCTTGCCTTCCAACCTGGCGTTGGCTGTGGGGAATGATATCGAATACGTCAAGGTTCAGGAAAAAGCCACGGGCCGCAAGCTGATCATGGCGCAGGCTTTGCTTTCTTCCGTCTTCAAGAAAGCGGACGAGGAAGTGGAAGTTCTTCAGATGATGAAGGGCACAGAGCTTGTGGGTCTGACTTACGAGCCTCTCTTCCCATACTTCGGCGATCGTGCTGACAAGGGTGCTTTCCGTATTATCTCTTCGGATCACGTGACCACGGAAAGTGGTACCGGTGTGGTGCACATGGCGCCTGCATTCGGTGAAGAGGATTACTATGCTTGTGCGAAAGCAGGCATCCCGATGGTCAATCCAGTGGATGACGATGGTATGTTCACTGCGGAAGTTCCTGATTACGCAGGAAAACGCGTGAAGGAAGCTGATAAAGATATCATCGCGGATCTTAAAAAACGCGGGAACCTGTTTAAGCAAGATACTATTCAGCATAGTTACCCGTTCTGTTATCGTTCCGACACACCGCTGATTTATCGTGCGGTGTCTTCTTGGTTTGTGGCTGTTGAAAAAATCAAAGAAGAGCTGATTGCAAACAACAAACAAACTTCCTGGGTTCCGGATCATCTGCGTGATGGCCGCTTCGGAAACTGGCTGGAAGGCGCTCGTGACTGGGCGATTTCACGCAATCGTTTCTGGGGGACACCACTGCCAATCTGGCGAAATGCCGAAGGCGAAGTGATTTGTGTTGGTTCCCGCGCGGAGCTTGAAAAACTCTCCGGCCAGAAGGTCGACGATTTGCACATTGAATTTGTGGATAAAATCACCATCCCATCACCAACTGGCAAATCGCCGTTGAAGCGTGTGGACGGCGTATTGGATTGTTGGTTTGAATCCGGCTCCATGCCTTATGCTCAATGGGGTTATCCTGAAACGTCTGTGGAAGATTTCAAAAAAGCCTTCCCGGCAGATTTCATCGCAGAAGGTCTGGATCAGACGCGCGGTTGGTTCTACACGCTTTCCATCATCGGAACGGCGTTGTTCAATCAGGCTCCATTCAAAAACGTGGTGGTGAACGGTTTGGTTCTGGCTGAAGACGGTCGCAAGATGTCCAAGTCTTTGAAAAACTATCCGGATCCAATGGAAGTGTTGAATCAGCACGGTGCGGATGCTTTGCGTTTGTACTTGATTGATTCTCCGGTGGTGAAGGCTCAGGAATTGAAGTTCTCTGAAAAAGGCGTTTACGATATCGTTCGTAAGATTTTGCTAAGATGGTGGAACTCTTATTCCTTCTTTGCGAACTATGCCAATATCGATGGCTTTGTTCCAAAAGGCGATGCGAAGAAGTCACCGAACATTCTGGACCAGTGGGTTTTGTCCCGTCTGAATGGTCTGATTGCAAACACGCACAAAGAAATGGACGCCTATCGTCTGTACAACGTTGTGCCTCATTTGCTTCAGTTCATTGAAGACCTGACGAACACCTACATCCGCTTCAACCGCAGCTTGTTCTGGCAAGACGGCATGCCGGAAACCAAACGCTATGCTTACGAGACTTTGCACGAGGTTCTGGTGACCTTGTCACGTCTGATGGCTCCGTTTGCTCCGTTCATGTCAGAGGTGACTTACAAGAATCTGGCGCAGGTTCTGAAAGACAAGAAAGACTCTGTTCATTTGGAATCCTTCCCGACGGCAGATCTTTCCATGCTTCGTCCTGAGCTGGAAGAAGCCGTAAAAGCCATGGACACATTGGTGACCCTGGGGCGCAATCACCGTGAAAAAATCGGCGTGAAAGCAAAAATCCCGCTGAATGAAATCAAGATCATCCACAGAAGTGCAGAGCTTCTGGAAACTTTGAAAAAGTTCGAACCGTTCTTCGTGGACGAACTGAACTTCCGCAAAGTTGTCTACAACCCGAATGAAGATCAATTCGTTCAGGTGTCTGCCAAGGCGAACTTCCCGGTGTTGGGTAAACGTCTGGGGCCTAAGATGAAAGCTGTGGGCGCAGGTATCATGTCCCTGTCCCTGGAAAACATCCTGAAGCTTGAAGGCGGCGGTACTGTGGTCATCGAAGGTGAGGAAATCAGTCTGTCTGATGTGGAGATCCGTCGTGCACCTAAAGGTGACAACGCGAATTTGTCCGTGCATCAGATTGTATCCATTGAGGTGGACCCAACGGTGACTCCAGAGCAGGAGCGTGAAGGTCTGGCTCGAGAGATCATGCGTAAGATCCAGGTGGCCCGTAAAACGGCGGACTTCCAGATGGATGACAAGATCACTTTGGAAATTGCTTGTGACGGTGCTTTGTTGGAGGCATTGAATGCCCACAAGGACATGATCACAGGTGAAACCCTGACGAAGAATCTGAATATTCTGGCGTTGACGGCAGAGCCTAACGGCAAGCACACCGAGACGTCAGACATCGATGGTCAGACGATCAAAATCGGCGTCACCAATCTGCCAAGATAATGAAACAGCTGGGAGAGGTTTTTGAATTTTCGGCAATAGGTGTGGTGAGAACTCCGTTCAAAGACAGATTCGGAGTTCCGCGCCAGCCCGGGCTTGCGGCGCAGGCCAAAGGGGTGATTAAAATCAACCCCGATCCGGATTTGAAAACCGCTCTGCGTTCGCTGGAAGAATTCACTCATATCTGGATTGTCTTTGTCTTTCATGATCATGGTGGCAAGGGCTGGAAACCCAGCATTCGTCCGCCACGATTGGGTGGCAACCGCAAAGTCGGTGTTCTGGCTTCGCGTTCTCCGCACCGCCCGAATCCCATCGGGCTTTCTGCAGTCTTAGTTGAAAAAATTGATTTTGATGCCGAAGGTGGCCCTGAGATTCACATCGGCGGTGTGGATCTGGTCGATGGCACGCCCGTGCTGGATATCAAACCCTACATTGCTTATGCGGATTCAATTCCCCAGGCCAGTGCAGGGTGGGCGTCTGCACCTATTCCTCGTTATCCGGTTATTTTTTCGGATGAAGCTGAAAATGAAATTCTAAAACGTGATCCTCAAGGGAAGCAGAACCTGCGTGCCCTGATCGTGGATGTGATGGAGCTTGATCCTCGTCCCGCGTTCCAAAAACGTCAGAACCCGGTGACCGACTCGGCATCGTGGGGACAGCGGTATGGCATTGATGTTCTGGGAAATGATGTGAAGTATGAACTTCGCGAGTCGGGGCTTTATGTCTACGACGTTCAGGATCTGAAAAAGTAAAAGCCCCAGTGATGGGGCTTTTGCGCACTGCTTAAGCAAAATTGCGGTGGGCCCTCCTGTGGAGGGTGCCGCAAGAGGTAC
Source organism: Bdellovibrio bacteriovorus (assembly GCF_002208115.1). Taxonomy (NCBI): domain Bacteria; kingdom Pseudomonadati; phylum Bdellovibrionota; class Bdellovibrionia; order Bdellovibrionales; family Pseudobdellovibrionaceae; genus Bdellovibrio; species Bdellovibrio bacteriovorus. The sequence goes on from NZ_CP020946.1 coordinate 1,659,681, forward strand.
CTTTTAGTTTTCGGTGTTTAGTTCTGGGAAGGATTTTACCAGATCGTCCAGAGCTTTCATTTGCTGCAGGAATGGCTCTACTTTGGAAAGAGGCAACGCCGACGGTCCGTCGCAAAGGGCTTTGTCTGGATTTGGATGGCTTTCGATGAAAAGACCTGCAAGGCCTACGGCAAGACCCGCGCGGGACAATTCTGCCACCTGGCCACGGCGGCCACCAGACGCTGCACCAAATGGATCACGGCACTGCAGGGCATGGGTCGCATCCAAAATCACCGGGCTGCCTTTGGAAACTTTCTTCATGATGTTAAAGCCCAAGGTATCCACGACCAGATTGTCGTAACCAAAGTTCGTACCACGATCACACAGAATGATTTTGTCATTACCGCACTCTTCAAATTTATCAACGATGTTACCCATCTGTCCTGGGCTCAGGAACTGCGGTTTCTTCACGTTGATCACGGCGCCAGTGCGGGCCATGGCTTCAACCAGGTCTGTCTGGCGCGCCAAGAAGGCGGGAAGCTGGATCACGTCGACAACTTCCGCCACGGGTTTGGCCTGATGGATTTCGTGAACGTCCGTGATGACTTTCACGCCGAAAGTTTTTTTAAGCTCCGCAAAGATCTTCAAGCCTTCTTCCATGCCCGGTCCACGGTAAGAGTGGATAGAGGATCGGTTGGCTTTGTCGAAAGAGGACTTAAAGACATACGGAATATTAAGTTTGTCGGTGATTTTAACGAAGTGCTCACACACTTGCATGGCCAGATCGCGGGATTCCAGGACATTCAGGCCTGCAAACAAAACAAATGGCTTGTTGTTCGCTACTTCAATATTTCCGATTTTTACGACTTTATTTTGCATGGGTAATACCATAGCACCCTTTATTGGCTTTTGACATCCAATATTCTCTGTCGGAACGGGAGTGCGGAAAGACACGAAGCCCGACCTTGTTAGGGGCTCAACCGACACAGACAATGCCTTATGGAAACCCATCAAATTGAAGCCGACCTTAAATCCCTGATAAATCAACGTCATTACCCCTGCGTGGCCGCTATTCAGGCGCTGCATCACCGGGACTACACTTTTGACGTCTATGAGGACTTCGGCACCGGGGATTCCCGGCATCGCCTTGCGCTGAACCTGATACGATTTAAACACGAGCAGCGGCAAAGTCAGGTGCCTTACCTAAGCTACTTTGCCATCTATCCCAATGACCGGGCTAACACCGAAGAAGAGTTCGAACGAAAGATGTGGCGCGAGCTTTCGGCCCTGTGGGAAGACGAAACTATTGCCGGTAGCTGGGATCCTCAGTTCAGTGACAATCCCGAGGAACAGAATTTCTGTTTCAGTCTGGATGGCAGTGCGTATTTTGTCGTGGGTCTGCATCCCGCGGCCAGTCGCATTTCCAGGCGGCTTCCTTACAATGTTCTGGTGTTTAATCTTTACAGTCAGTTCACCGAGCTGATGAAAAAGGGGACCTACGATGCCATGGTAAAAGTCAACCGTGACCGGGATCGGCGCTTTCAGGGGTCGGTCAACCCGATGGCTGAAACTTACAATGAGTCGTGGGAAAGCATTCAGTTTTCGGGACGTAACAATCCTCCCGATTGGAAATGTCCTTTCACGAAGGGGCTGGGAATTTTGCGGAGCAAGCTGTGGAAGTAAGTCGTCTTTCTCCATTTTGCCGGATTCCCGCCCAGCAAGGGGCAGGATTCCGAATGAGTAAGGGCCAAAAGCTTCGGGTGGTCACCCCAGAGGATATGCAGGTGGCGGACCTTTTTTGCTATGCAGTTTCTGATGTCACCGAAACGTTGTCCAGTGGGCGCTCTATTGATTATAACGACACCATCTATTTGACTCAAGGTCATGATCTTTATTCCAACCGCAGCAATGTGATGTTGTCGGTTCTGCAGGACAGTTGCGGGCGACATGATTTTTTGATGACCCCCTGCAGTTTGCGCATGTTTCAAATCGTTTCGGGAAGCTCCCATTATCATCCCAGTTGTCACGAAAACCTGGTGCGGGCCTTTCAGGAACTGGGGGTCGAGGGTGATACAGTCGGCACCACATTCAATCTTTTTATGAATGTGGCTGTGGATTCTCTGGGGTTGATTTCCATTCAGCCTCCCTTGGCGCGAGCGGGGGACTATATTCTGCTGCAAGCGCAAATGGATCTGCATGTGGGGCTGACCGCGTGCTCTCATCCGGAAACAAATCACTTTCATTGCAAACCCATTCACTATCGGCTGGAGTGATTGTCTTTTCCCACTGGACTGGACGGGCAAAGCGGGGCTTGTTGGCAAAAGGCGGCCTTAAGGCTTTTCAAAATGCCACTGATGGTTTGTCCTTTTTAAAAGGAGAACTTTATGGCGGCAAGTATTTGGAAAGGCTCTATCAGTTTTGGGCTTTTGAATATTCCAGTTAGTCTGCAGAGTGCTCAAAGCGAAAAAGAGGTTCATTTTTCCATGCTGGACAAAAAAGACCTCTCGCGCATCCGCTATCTGAAGGTCAGCGCCAAAACCGGCAAAGAAGTTCCCAGTGACCGTATCGTGAAAGGCTATGAATATCAGTCCGGGCGCTACGTCATCATGACCGAGGCCGAGCTGAAGAAAGCCAATGTCAAAGCCACACAAACCATCGACATCGAGGATTTCGTTTTGTTGGATGAGGTGGATCCGATGTTCTTTGACCGGCCTTATTATCTGGTGCCGCAAAAAGGGGCGGAAAAAGGGTATTACCTGCTGCGGGATGCATTGGAAGGAACCCGCAAGGTCGCCATCGGAAAACTTGTTATCCGGATCAAACAGCATCTGGCCTTGATCATGCCGCGCGGCCCGTACCTGGTGCTGGAGCTTTTGCGTTTTTCCCATGAAGTTAAAAGTGAAAAGCAGGTTCATTTTCTGACAGCTTCGGCAAAAAAACCGTCTTACAGCCCGAAGGAGCTGAAAATGGCCGAAGAGCTTGTGGAAGGCATGACCAGCGAGTGGAAGCCGGAACAATACAAAGACACCTATTATCAGGATGTGATGAAAACCATTCAGCGCAAAGTCAAAGGCGGACAGGGACATCGGGTCAGTGAGGCTAAAGAGGAAAAAATCGCCACAACCGACAACGTCATTGATTTGATGCCGCTGCTGCAGAAAAGTCTGATGGCGAAAAAGAAGACCTCCCGTCGCAAAACCCGGGCAAGGGCTTAAGCTATGCCTTTAAAAGAGTACCATCAAAAGCGGGATTTCAAGAAAACCCGCGAACCACGGGGACGCGCACAAAAGAAGGCGAAAAAGCCCGCCAAAGAGCAATTGATGTTTGTTGTGCAGGAACATCATGCTTCGCATTTGCATTATGATTTCCGGCTGGAGTGGCAGGGGGTTTTGAAAAGCTGGGCTGTACCCAAAGGTCCCAGTCTGGATCCTCACCTGAAGCGGCTTGCCGTTGAAGTGGAGGATCATCCGCTGGAGTACGGAAGTTTTGAAGGGGTGATTCCGGAAAAACAATACGGTGCGGGCCAGGTCTATATCTGGGATACCGGGGTTTGGATTCCCAAAGGCAATGCCGCAGCCGGATTCAAAAAAGGTCATTTGGAATTTGAGCTAAAAGGAAAAAGACTGAAAGGCACCTGGGATCTTATTCGCACGCGCATGCAAGGGCGACAGGTGCAGTGGTTGTTAGTCAAACGTGAAGATGCTTATGCCCGGGCCGGGTATGAAGCGCCACTGATTGGCGAAAAGACCCCGGCACGGCGAATTCATTCGCAAGAATCCTTTCAATTTGTCAAACCGATGCTGGCCCTGCTGGTAGATGAACCGCCTCACGGGAAGGAATGGATCCACGAAGTGAAGTGGGACGGCTATCGCATTCAGGCCCATGTCCACGGCACCAGTGTGAAGTTGTACACCCGGGCCGGGCATGACTGGGCTGGCAAGATGACAACAGTCGCCCATGATGTTTCAGGCCTGAATGTGCAGTCGGCCGTTTTGGACGGGGAAGTGGTGGTTCTGGATGCAAAGGGAGTCAGTCATTTTCAAAAACTGCAAAATTACTTTGAGTCTGATCCCGATCAAAAATTGACCTACTTCGTTTTTGATCTGCTGATGTTAAACGGAGAAGATCTGCGCGATCGTCCGCTGAAAGAACGGCGCAAAAAACTTCAGCAGATTTTAAAAGGCAAGCGCAAAGGCCGTCTGCAACTTAGTCGGGAGATAAAACTCACAAAAGGTTCCTGGGCGCAGTTGCAAAAGCAGGGGCTCGAGGGAGTGATTTCAAAAAAAGCGGACAGCACCTACGTTTCAGGCCGTAAGGGCGAATGGGTGAAGAGCAAATTTTTGAATCGCCAGGAATTCGTGATTGGCGGATACGTTCCCGGGAAAGGCAGTCGCAGCGACTTTGGGGCCTTGTTGTTGGGGGTTTATGAAAAAGGCCAGTTGCGCTTTGTTGGCAAGGTCGGGACTGGATTTAACCAGAAAAATATTACTTCGTTAAAGCGTCAATTGGACAAAATTAAAACCGCTAAAAAGCCCTTCACTGCCGGGGATCCACCGAAAAAAGATGCCATCTGGGTGAAGCCGCAATTGCTTGCGGAAGTGCGCTTTGCGAACTGGACCCACGGCATGCACCTGCGGGCTCCGGTGTTTGTCGAGCTTCGTAAAGACAAGCCCGCGCCCGATGTCACTTCCGACGCGTTGATTCTGACCAGCCCGGACAAAGTGCTTTACCAAGACGAGGGCATCACCAAGCTCGAGGTGGCCGAGTACTACATTGCCATCGCTGAGCGCATGCGGCCTTATCTGGAAAACCGTCTTCTGGCCTTGGTGCGCTGTCCGGAAGGTTCAGCCGGGAAATGCTTCTTTCAAAAGCATTTGAACGCAAAGGCGGATGCTGTGGCGATCTTTGAAAAAGACGATGCCTTGTACGTCAAGGACGTGCGCGGTCTTTTGGAGCTTGTGCAGATGGGTGGTTATGAAATCCATGGTCGCAACAGCCGCGCGGAAGCACCCGCCAAGCCGGATCAGTTTGTTCTGGATCTGGATCCGGGATCAGGAGTGCCCTGGAAGGACGTGGTGGCCGCCGCTTTGTTGTTTAAGAAGGATCTGGAGGCTTTGGGGCTTCGCAGTTTTGTGAAGCTCAGTGGGGGCAAGGGACTGCACATTCATGTGCCTTTCAAGCCCGGCCCAACGTGGGATGAGGTAAAGCATTTTACTCATGCTCTTGCGCAAGCCTGGGAGGATCGTTATCCGGATCGGTTTGTCAGTAAAATGTCCAAGAAGATCCGCCACGGGAAAATATTTGTCGATTATCTGCGAAACTCAAAAGGGTCGACCAGTGTTCTGCCATATTCACTGCGTGCCCGTGATAAAAGTTCGGTGGCGCTGCCGGTGGCGTGGAATCAGTTGAAAAAATATGAAAGCGGGGATGCCGTCAGTCTGAAAATGGCTTTGCAGGAAATCAAGAAAAGCCGAGACCCTTGGGCAAATTACTTTGCCCGGGCCCCGGTTTTGCCATTGAAGAGAACTAGAAGTGCTTCTTGACTGTATCGCAAACGTACTGAAGCTCTTCCTGAGTGATGTAAGCATAACAAGGAAGATTCAAAACCGCTTGAGAGATATGGTGAGCGTTGCCGTTGTCGATCTTGCCAGCCAGGTGACCTGCAGAACCGGATTGGTGGCTCATCGCGCCCGGATAGATGGTGCCGTAACCCACGTTGGCTTTTTTCAATGAATCAATCAAAGAAGCGCGCAAAGAAGGTTCGATCATCGCAACGGCGCAGTAGCCGTTCTCTTTCACTTTGGAAGTCGCACGCACTGGTTTCAGAGGAAGACCTTTCAAAGACTCTTCATAGAACTTCACAGCGTTCATGCGGCTTTGGATGCGTGCATCGATGTGTTTCAAAGACATGTTCAGGAACAAAGATTCGTAAGCTCCGATACGGGAGTTCCAGCCGATCATGCCGTGAGAATAGTGATCAGTTCTGCCGTGGTTGATAAGCGTGCGGCAGTTTTTGGCGTATTCATCGTTGGTCGTGAAGATCGCACCTGCGTCTCCGGAAGCACCCAGAACCTTTGCCGGATAGAAACTGGTGGTGGAAATCAAAGCCGTGCCCAGGATGGACTGGCCGTCGATTTCAGTGCCGAAGCACTGGGCGCCGTCTTCGATCAGAAGAACGCCGGCTTCTTTGGCGAATTTGCGGATTTCCAAGGTGTCAGCAGAAGCCCAGCCGTAAAGGTGAACCATCACCGCGGCTTTGGGTTTGAACTGTTCTACAGCTTGTTTGAAAGTGGCAAGGTCCCAGTGGCATGTTTCACGATTTACATCCACAGTCACAGGGTTCGCGCCCACGTTCACAACGGCTTCGAAAGTGGCCCAGAAAGTCATATCAGGAACTAGGACTTTGTCGTTCTTGTTAACGCCCACTGCACGCAAAGCAATTTGGATCGCATCAGTGCCGTTGGCACAACCGATAGCGTGTTTGGATTTTGTGTAAGCTGCAAGGTTGGCTTCCATTTCGCCAACAATAGGACCGCCCACGAATTGCGTTTTATCGAAAAGATTTGCAACGCCATTCAGGAACTCATCACGGAAACCAGGTTCAAAACGATTCAGGGTGATAAATGGAACTTGTTGAATGCTCATAGTTTTCTCTCTCGGAAAATGTTAACTGGATGAGAGAATTATCCAATAAGTCCTGGCAACTTGCAACCCGTGGGTCCTTTTACGGACCGCGCGGTTTTAAGAAAAAAGTGAAGGAAACTGTATCTTTACGGACTCGGTGGTGCTTTCTCGCAACACACTCTGCCCCGTACAGGCTTAAAATGCAGCACATTCCCAAGGGGGGCTCATAAAGGGGGCGTGGCGTCTTTCAATTGCTGATCACCCATTGAAAAGACCTCGATCATCTTTTCGCTAAAGGCGGAGATGTCTTCGGGCTTACGACTGGTGACCAGTCCGTTATCGACGACCACCTGCGTGTCAAACCAATCCCCCCCGGCATTGATCAAATCCGTGCGCAGGCTGGGCCAGGAAGTGATTTTTCGACCTGAAACAATCCCGGTTTCGATCAGTAGCTGCGGACCGTGGCAGATGGCGGCAATGGGTTTGTGGGAATCCACAAAGGCCTGTACAAACTTGACGGCTTTTTTATCCATTCGCAGTTTGTCTGGATTGATGACTCCGCCAGGAATCATCAGGGCGTCAAATTCAGAAGGGTCGACTTCATCCAGGGATTTGTCGACGGCCAGGAAGTCACCCCATTCGCCTTTTTTCCAGGCCTTGATGTGACCTGGCTTTAATGACACAAGCACCGTCTGTGCGCCGGCCTTGTCCAGATAGTTGCGGGGTTCGATCAGTTCTGATTCCTCAAAACCGTCAGTGGCAATGATGGCTATCTTTTTACCGGCCAGTGATTGATTCATGGGGGCTCCCTAGTGGGTGGTTTTCTTGCGGCTGGATTTCTTCTTTTTGGCAGCGCCGCCGGTTTCTTTATTTACTGTGGCCCACGCAAGACGTTCGGCCTTTTTCGTGGAGGCTCCTTTTTTCTTGTAGCCCTCTTCAATATGCTGGGCCATGCGTTTTTGTTTGCTGGAATAGCTTTCTTTGCTTCCGCGAGGCATGAAAGGCTCCTTTTCAGAAAGAGCAAGGGAGGCCGTCATGGCCTCCCTTGGTGAGTTAGTGATTCGGGGCGTTTGTGGACGTGCTGGAGGAAGAGGACTTCTTCGTTCCGCTGGTTCCTGTTGTGCCCGTTGTACTTGAGGAACGTTCACTGCTCAGGGAGGAGGTGGAGGACGTGTCCTTTTCAGAAGACGATTCGCGGTTGACGCGAATGTTGTTGGTGACATCCTTCACACCATAGCAGCCTTCGGCGCAGTCTTCCGCCATATGTTTCATGCGGCGGTCAGGCACCGTTCCCGACAATGTGACTTCACCGTCTTTCACTTCAACCTCAATGCCTTCGGCATCGATGTTGTTGTCACGAGTCAGCATTTCGCACACATCTTCCTTGATGCGTTCGTCGGAGCGTTTGTAGGACTTTGGACCGCGACCGAAGAACTGGGAACGTCCTTCAGAGCGCTCCGAGCTGCGTTCAGACCCTCGCTCGGAAGAGCGATCACGATCTGTATCGAAAGAGGAACTGGTGCGGTATTGGTCCGATCCTTGGCGGGTCAGATCACTGGTGCCATAAAGCCCGCGACGGGAATCAAAACGGCCGGCTTCATAGCCGGAGCCTCTTTCGGATCTTTCTGAACGATCCCAGGAACGTTCATTGCGGTCATCGTAAGAGCGCCCGTAAGACTGTTCACCAGAGGAACCGTAGCGATCCTGACGGCCGCTGGCGCTGGATTCATAGGAAGAGCCGGAGCGATTGCCGTCGATAGAGCGGCTGCCACGGGATAGTTCACGGGAACCCTGTGTTCGGCCGTAGTCCTGATTGGAGTAATTAAAGTCACGGCGATAGTCAGAAGCATCGCGATATTCAGAGGAGGGACGATAGTCTTCATCGCGGTATCCGGAGCGCTCGTCCATTTCATCGCGCTCATACCAGTCTCTGCGTTCAGAGGCTTCACGGCGGGACGGACGTTGTTCATCCCTGCGCAAGTTGCGTGGTTCACGTTGATCATGTCTCATTTAATACTCCTTTTGTTGTTGGAGCGTTGATGTTGAGACGAGATTTCAGGGTTGACCACCTTCCTTTAAGTAATGTTTCAGAAAACAAATCTGCCGTATGAAAGAAAAAGAAAGGTCTTCTGCAAGAAGACCCTCCTGATAATGGATGACGGTGACATCCCGGATTTAGTCCCAGCTTCTTCCATCCGGCATCAGATTTTGTGAATCGATATCACGTGGCATCTGACGACCGCGCATTTGCCGGTCAAGCTGTTCCTGACGACGTATCATTTCATCCTGACGTCGATCCCAGTCCTGATCCAGAGTGCTCTGGGAAGTTCGCGGAGTGGGTTGAGGGCGTCGGTCCTGCGGTCCGGTGGGAATAGGACGTGATTGATATTGGGTTTCAGAAGATCGGTACTGTGCCTCGGCGTAGACCGATGGCAACAGCAGAGAAAGGACAACAATTGCGGTGAGTTTCATAGTATGCCTCCAGATGATGTTGTTTTGAGTTCAGTGTCTTCTTCTTAAAAGATAAGCCGCCAGTGCGCCCACGCCAGCTACGCTCACTGCTCCCAGAATTATCTGATAAGGGTGTCTCACGGCGTACTTGCGACCGCTTTCCAGAATTTCACCGGCCTGCTGGTAGATGCTGTTGAAGTTCAGCGACGATGATCCGGTGATGGAAGGTCTGTGGGTCGGTGATGTGGGTTTTCGTTGTTTGGGACTGCCATAGTGTGTGGCAGGGTTTCCTGCATGCTGGGCTGCCATAAAAGCCTCCTTGCTTGGTTTTTCTTTATTGTCGCGCGGGGCGGGCGGGCAGAGTACAGAACATCGCAATTTCTGTCAGAGACCATGCAGGACCAGGGACCTTGGTGGGTCCCCGGACACCTACTTTCGTTTGAAGTGCAGATCATTGTGGATGTCTTTGACGCCGGAACAGCGTGATACATGCTCTTCCACGAATCTTTTCATCTTGCGGTCGGCCACGATCCCTCGCAAAGTGACTTCGCCCTGGGTGACAATGACCTCCACGTCGGCGATGTCGATGTCCACCTCCAGCGCCAGAGTTTGTTCGACCTCGTCGCTGATGTTGCTGTCGCTGACGTCCATATCCTTGCTTGACGTGGACCCAAAGCGCGCATCATCAAAGGGCGGCCGGAAACTTTGGGTGCAGCCGGTGGAGCCTTGGCGCTGACGGTTGATATCAGGCCTGCTGGATTGCAGCTCTTTCTGCGAATCCAGATCATGATAGCAATGAATGCCGGCATCGCGGGTCTGAATTTTATCTTTCCGCGGAGGTGTCGCTCGGTTTTGCTTTTTCATATTCAGTCCTTTCATCAGGCATGGCGATGGTTTCCGCCTTTTCCTGTGGTTTTTTCATCACGGCTTGTTTAAGTCCTGAAATCGCCGGACCATTGATCACTTCACCGGTGCAGGCAAAGCGGGATCCGTGACAAGGGCAGTCCCAGGTTTTTTCGGCGTCATTCCAGTGCACGATGCCGCCCAGATGCGGGCACACGGCATTGAGAGTGACTGTCTCGTTGCTTTCGCTGGTATAGACGGCGAATGTCTTTGCTCCCTGATGCACCAGCCGTCCTTCACCCGGATGGGCTGAAACATTTTTGAGTTCTTCGCGTAAAGCAATCCGGTCGCGGTATTGGGCCAGCATATTCATATTGACCGAAATCACAGTTCCCAGATTTTTCACTTGAAAACGCGAAGGCGAATAGATGTGAGTCCACTCGTTGTGATTTTGCTGGATCAGATCACGAATCACCATGGCGCTGACCGCGGCGTGAGTCAGCCCATGACCGGAGTCGCCGCTGACAATATAGGTATTGCGATTGCCAGGGTTTCTTCCAATGTGGGCAAGGCCGTCGACGGGCTCGATGATCTGTCCGGACCATTTGTAAGCGATCGGCCCGGAAATGCCGAGGTTGAACAGAGCCCAATCGTGCAGGGTTTCAAATTTGGCTTCGGGATGATCTTCCTGGCCCACGCGGTGATCTTCACCGCCAATCAGCATAAGGTCCTTTCCTTCGGCATGATTTTCGACTTTGCGCACATAGTGATAGGGATGAGAGGTATCCCACATCAGAATGTCGGGGAAAGCATCGTGAGGCACTTCGATTCCGATAATATAGCTGCGGTGGGCGGCTTCCATGGTGTGAATCATCACCCGGTCATTGACCGGCACATTCGTGCAGACGACGACATGCCGGGCGTAGACATAGTGTCCGCTGTCGGTTTTCACGGAAGGCAGGGCGCCGTCCTTGAATTCCACCGCCGGAGACTTGCTGTGAATTTTTCCCCCCATGCCCACGATGGCCTTCAAAAGTCCGTTGATGAACTTCAGACTGTGAATGCGGGCCTGACGGGGGAAGCGCAGGGCCGGACCAAACTCGGCGAAATGAGGTGGTGAGGAAAGCAGTTCCACATCCTTAAAGCCCAGTTTTGCTGCGGCCTGGGCTTCTTCTTTCAGGTAATCTTTGTTCGTCTCGGGGCTTAGATAAAGATATCCGTCCAGTCGGCGGAAGTCGCAGTCGATGTGTTCTTCCTCGACAATTTTTTCTATCAGATCAATGGCATCACTGTGGCTGGCAATGGCCTTTCGGGCATTGTCTTCCCCCAGATTGTCGAGAAGTCTTGAAAGTCCTTCGTCGAGCACATTGGAAAGGTGCGCGCTGGTGCGGCTGGTTTCGTTGTGGCCCAGAGTGTCCCTTTCCAGGAGTGTCACCTGAAAGCCGTTTTTTAATAGGACATAGCTGTTCAGAAGTCCGGCGATACCGGCTCCGATCACACACACATCGGTGGATGCGTCTTCGCGAAGTGGCTGGAACTCGGGGACCTGAGTGTCCTGCCAGAAAGAGGCGTTATTCTGTTGATGTGGCTGCATGGGAAAACTCCTTTCTCCAGGCATAAATCGAATGTGCACCTATAAAAACAATCAAAGTTGAATAATAGACCCAAGCCAGTAATACGACGATGGAACCGGCTGCGCCGTAAGAGGAGGTGATCGGGCTGCCTCCCAGATACAAGCCGACCAGCTCTTTTCCGATCACGAAAAGCAGGGCCGTAATGATGCCGGCATGAAAGGCGTCCCGCAGGGCCAAGCGGGGCACGGGCAGAAAGTGAAAGATGCCGGTAAAAAGCAAAACGTAAAGCAGCAAAGAGAAGATGATGTTTATCACGAAAGCCCCCTCGCCATTGTCCAGCAGGCCCACGCGGATGACCGTGTTTAATGCAGTCGAAACAATCAGTGAAACCATCATGGCAAATATGAACCCAAATGCGAGACCGATCTGCAGCAGGCGGCTTTTCACGTAGGCGATCGAAGCGTGCAGGATGCTCAGGTCTTCCTCTTCCACAGTGTGTCCGAGTATTTCTGTCAGGGCCGCGCGCATTTCGCCGAAAATCAATCCCGCAGAAAGAACCAGGGTGCATGTTCCCAGAATTCCTGCCCACGACATCAGATCCACACGGTCATTGGCATTTTTTACCACGGCTTGCACTGCTTCTGCGGCGGTAGGACCGACCAGGGATGAAACTTCACTCATAAACGTCTGCTGCAGTTCCAGCCCCAGGTTGGCCACCACTGCCAGTGAAATCATCACCAGCGGGGCCAGAGAAAAGCAGGTGTAAAAAGCCACCGAGGCTGCCCAGGTCATGGTGTGGCAGTCACTGAATCTGTCTGCGAATGTGAATACGAAATTCTTCACTTTCGTCATGCAACCTCACCCCTCAATTATCGGACCCTTGAGGGGTGGGAGGAAGGTAAAAGTCTTTGCAAATATACACACACAATCACCCCTCATTCGGAGGAGGCGTGCCGGGATCTTTGGAGGGATTTTCCCTTGGCATGCCCGGATCTATTTCCGGCACGACCTTGGGACGTGGTGGTTCTTTCACTGGAGAAGGGCGGGGCTGGGTTGAGGGTGGGTTGAGGGTGGGTCCTGCGGAATGGGAATTTCATTTGGTCGTGGTGTCATGCAGATCTCCTTATTTTTTTTGTTTTCATTAGGCGGAGTTCTGAAAATGCGGGCAAAGATTTTATGATTACATGTGGGAAGGTCTGTTCATATACATGCGTGAAGAGATAGGCCTTGTGGAAAAAAAAGATCATAGTTCAGGTATTCAACAACCCTAAGAAAGGATCAGCCATGAAGACATATCTGTTAATTGCATTGTTTGCTGCTGCAACGGTTTCCTGTTCCCACAAGGAAAAGACCGCCAGCACCATGCCAAGCACGGAAGCTAAAACCGTGGCCGTTCAGGAAGAGGCGACTCATGTGACTGAGTTTGGTTTTAAGAAAGGTTCCAGCACCCTGACCTCGGATGCCAAAGGGGATTTACAGCGTTTGATTGATGAAGCCAAAAAGACCGGCACGATCAAAGAGATCAAAGTGATCACCTGGGGTGACAAGGACTATCCATCCACCGAAACCAAAAAGCTTTCTTCTGCCGAGGTGAAGCTGGTTAAAGAGCGCAACAAAGCGATTGAAAACTATATCAAGTCCTATGACAGATCTCCGGATGTGGATTTGTACAGCATGGCGGAAAGACCAAATTTGTTGCAGGACATGCTGAACACTTCCGATGCCCGTATCAAAAAGAATTTGGAGACGGCGGGAATTCCAACGACTGACACAACAGCGAAAGCACCGTCAAAAGCTTCAAAGTCCATCGTCATGGTTATTATGGAATAAATCCCCGCGGGGCAAAACTCCGCATTGCGGGAGGGCATTTAGGGACGACGGGGCTGTGAGCTGCAAAATAATATGGTCTCAGCCCCGGTCCAAGAGATGCAATACCCACGGATGCTGACAGTCGTAAGATTTTAACAACAACAAAGGAGAATGAAAATGAACATTCAATCTGTGATTGGCTCTTTGATTTTGGCAGTGGCTTTGTCTGCAAGCACATCGTTTGCTCTGGATAGTTCCACCGAATCCGCGGGAAAAACCCTGGGCGCGAAAATGGTTTCGGAAATTTCTTTTGACGAAGGCAAATCCACACTGACGGATTCTGCCAAAGACGACATTCGAAAAATGGTGAATGAAGCCAAACAAAAAGGAAAAATCGATGAACTAAAGGTTGCTGTCTGGGCGGACCGCGAATATCCGACGGAAGGGGCCAAGGCCTCCAAGCAGGATGTGAATCTGGCCAACGACCGTGCACGTTCGGTGAAGAACTTTATCAAGGACGAATTGAAGGTGGGCTCTGTGAACACTTATAACATGACCGAGCGCCCGAACGCCCTTCAGAAATTCATGCACACCGACACGGCCAAAACCAAAACCGCCATGGAAGACAGCGGGGCTGCTCCTCGCACTCAGGATGAAACCGGCTTCTTCAATCAAAAAGCCAAGTCATCCAAAGCTGTCATCATGGTCTATATGAAGTAAGCATTTGGAATTCACAACGGAGGCTTTTATGAAAGCAATCAGCGCGATACTTCTGGGATGGGCCTTAACAGTTGTCATGCCGGCCTATGCAGGATTTTATATTGAACCTGGAATCACCTATGAAAAAGGGGATAACGAGCTGGAGTGGCCAGCGCCTTTGAGCAACTCCACCGGAACAGGGCAGGGCCTGGGATTTAACCTGAAGCTTGGCTATCATGCCAATGACGTTTTCTTTATCGGTCTGGACGGCTCTTATTCCAAACCGAAATTCGAAAGCTCCGCTTCCATGGACTACGCAGCCGAAGCGACATCGACACTTTACGGGGCGGTGATCGGGGCACAGATGCCGGTGGCGGGACTGCGAATCTGGGGCGGATACATCTTTGGCGGTGATCTGGATCCGGAAGAGGACGGGGGCGTGGACGTGAAGTTCGAAGGTGCCAAGGGGCCCAAAGTGGGGGTTGGTATCAAGATCCTGATCGTCAGTCTGAATCTTGAGTACATGGATCTGGAATACGGCACCTCCAAATTGGAAGAGGCCGGTCCGGTGACCGGGGAGCTGGGCAAGTTCAAGAATAAGGTCGGTCTGCTGAGTGTGAGCTTTCCTCTGACATTCTAAGTTTTAAGACGAAAGAAAGGCCCGGTTTTGACCGGGTCTTTCCCTTTTGCCTTTTCAGTCCAGTTGGACTAGATTGGCTGTGCTTTGTGTTCGATACTTTGTCGGAAAGCGCAGTTTATTTTAAGGCAAGAGGGTCTTGAGGCTGAAATGAGAAGAGAGTTTTATATCGCATTTGCGGTGGCATTGGGTCTGAATGTGTTGTTCTATCTGTATTGGACGCCAGGACTTTATTCCCTGTTTTTGTTTGTGCCTTTCTTCCTGCTGGGATTCCGCGACATTCATCAAAATCGCCACGCGATCAAGGCGAATTTCCCGGTGTTCGGTCACTTCCGTTATATTCTGGAATCCATCCGACCTGAAATAAATCAATACTTTATCGAATCCAACACCGATGGAAAGCCGTTCAATCGGGAACAGCGATCCGTGGTTTATCAGCGCGCGAAGAAAGTGTTGGACACTGTTCCCTTTGGAACCCAGCACAATGTTTATGCGCAAGGGTATGAGTTTGTGACCCATTCCATGTACCCGAAGCATGTGGACCGCAAAGACCTGCGTGTGACCATCGGGACGGATTTGTGCAAACAGCCGTATTCCATGTCGCTTTTGAATATTTCCGCGATGAGTTTTGGTTCTCTTTCCACGGCCAGTATTCTGGCGCTGAATGGCGGTGCCAAAGACGGTGGTTTTGCGCACAACACCGGTGAGGGCGGTATTTCCCCTTACCATTTGGAGCCGGGCGGCGATCTGATCTGGCAGATCGGGACGGGGTATTTCGGTTGCCGCACGCATGACGGTGACTTTGATCCTGAGTTGTTCAGAAAAAATGCATCTCACCCCCAGGTGAAAATGATTGAGATCAAACTTTCTCAAGGTGCGAAGCCAGGGCACGGCGGTATGCTGTCCGGGAAAAAGGTAACTCAGGAAATTGCCAATATTCGTAACGTGCCAATGGGTAAGGATGTGATTTCGCCTCCGGGCCACAAGGCCTTCAGCGACAGCCGTGGCATGCTGGCCTTTATCACGAAACTGCGTGAGCTTTCCGGGGGAAAACCCATCGGTATCAAACTGTGCCTGGGTCACCGCAATGAATTTGAAGAGCTGGTCAGTCTGATGACTGTTGAAAAAGTGTATCCAGACTTTATCGTCGTGGATGGTGCCGAAGGTGGAACGGGTGCTGCTCCGTTGGAGTTCACCAACTATATCGGTATGCCAGGTATGGATGCTTTGGTGATTGTTGTCGACACGCTGAAAAAAGCGGGCTTGAAGGATAAGATCAAGGTCATCGCTACCGGTAAAATCACCACGGCATTTGATATCATCAAGTTGTTGTGCCTGGGCGCAGATGCGACTTACGCGGCAAGATCCATGCTGCTGGCATTGGGTTGTATCCAGGCCCTTCGCTGTAACAACAATAAATGTCCTACGGGTGTTGCCACCCAGGATCCAAACTTGGTTCGTGGCCTGCACATTCCGACAAAACGCGTGCGCGTAAAGAATTTCCATCAGGAAACACTTGAGTCCGTTGCACACGTGATTGGCGCAATGGGTGTGGCTCGTCACCAAGACTTGAACCGAAGCCACCTGTACAAGCGTGTCGAAGACGACACCATCAAAACTTACGCCCAAATTCACCCAGGCGTTTAAAATAAATCTAAATACAAATTACTTCGAGCGGAGGCGGGGCTTGGGCAGAGTCCTAAAAGCCCGCCGCTACAGCGGGCACGCGTCCGTGCTCAGTCGGTGCCGGGACTGCGTCCCGGTTCGCGCATCCATGCGCCACCGAAGGCCCGCTTTCGGGCAGGCTTTTAGGACTCTGCCCAAGCCCCTCGGTGCTAGATACAATTTCTCTTTCGTTTTTTTAAACGTGCCCGCGCGCGCGACTCTCGGTTTTTTTGCTTTTATTTTTTTTGCACTGAGCTTTGTGGGTTGGCGCTGAAAATCAGGGTCGTTGATCATTCATAAATAGCAAAATTTGGGGAGCGAGGAAGGGCCCTGGCGGCCAGAGAGAGGCCTTCGCGGGGCCTGGATGGCCCTCCGCCGAAGGCGGAAGCGACGAGGCAGGATGCCGTGCCGAACGGCGCGCCGACAGGGCCCTTGCTCGGGCCCCAAATCGTCGTGTCTAAGCAGGATCAACGATCCCGCTTATTTCTTACATGCATTTGAATTTCATTTCTACGTTGTAGCCGTTACCCAGAACTCCGTCGGCGACGGCGCCGCCCAGGCCTACGATGCCGCCAGCGGTGGATTCAGTTTGGCCGCCCAAAACGTAAGTAGCGCTGCCAAGGACTTGGGCTGCCTTGCTGGCTTTTTTTGCGTTTTTATAGGTTTTTTCGTCGTAGTCGCCGTTGTATTTGGAAGACTCATTGATGAAGGCTGCGGTCTGATTGCGTTCTTTGCAGAAGCTGTTGGCTTGGCGGATGGCTTCGCGGGAACCTTGATCGGTGTCTTCGCTGGCAATGACGACACGGTGAATGCCGTCAGCTCCGGCGCGAACATCCGGGTGGTGGGCGCAGGCTGCGGTGAAAATTGTGGCTGCTGTGATCAAACCGAAACGAAGATAAACCTTGTTCATGTGAGCATTCCTTTTGTTGTGAAATAACAATCATAGGAGACGCTGAACTATGCAAACAGTCCAGATCTTTTTAAAGGCTTAGAAGCAAAGCTCCAAGTCCGATGGTGGTCGCGCCCAGAATCTGTGTCCGGGTCAGGGACTCTTTTAAAAAGACCGAGAATACAACCGCAAAAAAGATGGAAGAGTTTCTAAGCGAGATTGCAAAGCCGGGGGCCGAGACCTTTAAGCCATACAAAAAGATTAAAAACGATGCCGTGGCGAAGGTGCCACACAAAAGAACCCGCACCGGGTGTGAGGTCATGGTTGCCTTGATTCGCGGCCAAGGGGCGCTGCGGATTCCGTAAAGCAAAAACGGCAAAGACACAACCATCGCCACTAAAAAGAGCGGCTTGGGGTCGGTGTTTTCGGTCAGAGCCTCATGATAGGCCAGGTGATAGCCGGCGATAAAGACGGCGCTGATATAGGCCCAGATGTCGTTTTTCAAACTCTGTCTTTTTCCTTTTAGCAGGTCCTGGAAGTTCATCGCCAGAATTCCTAAAAGAACAAAAACAGCTCCCAGGAACTGCAGGCCGTGGGCGCGTTCCCCCAAAAGGACGGTGGAATACAGCCACACCAGCACCATGGCACCTCCGCGCATGATGGCGTAAGATTTGCCAAGACTTGAAGCTCGCAATGCTTTGGACAACGTCAGAAAATAGAACCCCTCAAAAATACCTGAAAGAACTGCGATCGCAAAGGCGCGGTTGTCCGGAAAAATGAACCCCGTCCCGCTGATCGGCAGACTGACCGCTGTCAGCAAACCGCTCAGTAAAATGGTCAGAAAAAGGAAGCTTTCCTTGTCTTTAGAAGCCTTGGCCAGGCCATTCCAGGCGGCGTGAAGCAGGGCAGAGAGTAAAAGTAACAGGGGTCCTAAAGTCATGGTTGTTGTTTTAAACCCTTTCCATGGGTCGAAGCCACAAAAAAACTGCCTCGTATGGGGGTTTTATGGTATCAGAACCCACCTATGAAACTGACCGATTTGGACTTTTCCTACCCTGAAGAGCTTATTGCCACGTCCCCTGTGCGGCCGTCCCGCGTGATGTGGGTGGAAGGCGAATTAGAGCCTCAGGAAATCAGTTTGCAGGAACTGTTGTCACGTATTCCCGCCGGCGATGTGCTGGTGGTGAATAACACCCGCGTCTTAAAGCGCCGGGTTTTTTCTGGTGACGTTGAAATCCTTTTCCTGAAGCAGATCAATGCCACGGACTGGGAAGTTTTATTTCCGTCCAAGAAATTCAAAATCGGTGCGGCGCTGGAACTTCCGTTGGGCGTGCAGATGACCTTGCTGCAAAAAGGTCGCCCGCAAACCGTTCGGCTGAGTCAGGAAGTGGGCGAGGATTACTTCCAGAAGGTGGCGGAACTGCCACTGCCTCCGTACATTCAAAAAGCCCGGGAGCAGCGTCACACTGTCGAGGCGGACGAGTCCTGGTATCAGACGGCGTGGAATAAAAGTCCTGGCAGTTTTGCGGCACCCACGGCCAGTCTGCATTTTTCCGCCGACGACATTGAAGGTCTGAAAAAACGGGGCGTGAAAGTTTTGGAAGTCACTTTGCACGTGGGCCTGGGAACCTTCCTGCCGGTGACGGCGGAAGATCTGAATGATCACGACATGCACGAAGAATATGTGGAAATCTCTGCCTCCACATGGGCGGCGGTTCAGAATGCCAAAGCGGAAGGTCGCAGGATCTGGTCCCTGGGCACCACAACCAGCAGATCGCTCGAAAGTGCGGCTCAGGGTCTTTTGGGTGAAATGTCTGAAGCCGGTTTCAGTGGCTTTACCAAGCTGCTGATTCAACCCGGATACCAGTACAAAGTGGTGGATTGCCTGATGACGAATTTCCATCAGCCGCAGTCGACTCTGGTGGCTTTGGTCGCCGGATTTTCTTCCTTGAATCGAGTAAAAGCTTGCTATCAATGGGCCATTGAGCGAAAGTTCCGGCTCTTTTCTTATGGCGATCTGACAGTTTGGGTCGCGGCCGCAAAGTCGGCAGTTCACGAAGGGTGAGGTTATGTTGGACGGTCACAATTCCACAGCCGTGGGTCCTAATTCCACTGCAACAGATGCAAACATGAAACTGGGTGAATTCAAAGTTCACGCGACTGACGGCAATGCCCGTCGTGCCACCCTGATGACCGCACACGGTCCGGTGCAGACGCCGGTCTTTATGGCCGTGGGTACGAAGGCCACCGTGAAAGCCATGACTCCGGAAGAACTGAAAGACTGCGGCACTCAAGTGGTTTTGGGGAACACCTACCACCTGCACTTGCGCCCTGGTGAAAAAACCATCGCGCGCATGGGGGGCTTGCACAAGTTCATGAACTGGCATGGCCCGATTTTGACGGACTCTGGCGGTTTCCAGGTGTTCTCTTTGTCCCAGCTTCGCAATATGACTGAAGAGGGTGTGGAGTTCCGTTCGCACCTTGATGGCGCGAAGCACTTTATCTCTCCTGAAAAGTCCATGGAAATCCAAATGGACCTGGGTTCAGACATCATCATGGCCTTTGACGAGTGCTTGAAGTACCCGGCCACCGATGAAGAAATCGAAAAGTCCATGGCGCTGACCTATCGTTGGCTGCTGCGTTCCCAGGCCGCGATGACCCGCAAGGAAAGTCTGCTGTTTGGTATCGTTCAGGGCGGTTTGAGCCTGAAACATCGTTTGAAATCCATGGAGCAGATCTGTTCCGTGGATCTTCCGGGTTATGCATTGGGTGGATTCAGCGTCGGGGAGCCGATGCACTTGATGCACGCATTGCTTCCGGATGTGGCACCAAGAATGCCAGCCAATAAGCCGCGTTATCTGATGGGCGTTGGGACGCCGACGGATTTGATTATCGCAATTGATTCCGGCGTTGATATGTTTGACTGCGTCATGCCTACAAGAGTGGCACGCAACGGGACGATTTATACCTGGAACGGCAAGGTCAGCATCAAACGTTCTGAGTATAAGGAAGATCCTTCGGCTTTGGATCCGGAATGTGATTGCTATACTTGTAAGAACTATTCCAAGGCTTACTTGCGTCACATGTTCATGAGCGGAGAAATCCTGGGCTCCCGCCTGAACACCATCCACAACATTCATTTCTATATGAAAGTGATGGAAAAGGCGCGTGAGGCCATCGCTGAAGGCCGCTGGGCAGAGTATAGAGACTTCTGCTTAACACGCTTCGCCAAGAAAGATTCTTAAAGCCGATGAAGGCCCTCCGCCTTGCATCCGAACCTTTTTGATCGACTTTCTACTAAAGTATTGATTCTTCCCAAGAATAATGCTGAATTTTAACGTCAGTTAGAATTGTAAGTTTATGGAGGAATCAATGTTATACGGACTTCTTGTATCCACAGCTCACGCACAATCAGCGGCTCCTGGCGGTCAGCCATCAGCTTTCGAAATGTTTGTGCCGTTCATCTTTATCTTCGTCATCTTCTATTTCCTTATTATTCGCCCTCAGTCCAAACGTCAGAAAGAACACCAGAAGTTCCTGACTGAAATTAAAAGAGGTGACGAAGTTGTCACTTCCTCCGGCATTCTGGGCCGTGTAGAAGGCATCACTGAGCAATTTGTGACTTTGGAGATCGCAGACGGCGTTAAGGTGAAAATGCTTCGCAGCCAGATCGCAACATCTCAGAAAGCAGCAACTCAAGAGGAAAAGAAATAATGGAAGGTCTTCGCTGGAGAACGTTTGTAGCAGTATTGGGCGTTGCCGCATCTTTGGTGTGGGTATTGCCTAACTTGGTTAACTTGTCGGAAGTGTCCTGGTGGCCTTCCAAGCAAAAGCTGAATTATGGTCTGGACATCCAGGGTGGTTTGCACCTTGTTATGGGTGTGGATGTTGACGGCGTGGTGAAAGAATCCACAACTCGTCTGATCAGCACTATGAAAGCGGAAATGACCAAGGAAAACGTGGCTTATGCTGACGTTAAATCCGAAAAGCCAGAATCCGGAGAGGTTCAGGTTGTGGTGGCTGATGCTGCGGGCAAGGCTGCTGTCGAAAAGTTCATCTCTGACAAATATTCCACTGTTTTGCAGGTTGTTGGTTCCACTGACACTTCTGTGACGGCTCGTTATTTTGATGCTTACCTGAATGACTACAAAAACCGCGTTATTCAGCAGTCCATCGAAACAATCCGTAACCGTATCGATGAATTCGGTGTGGCCGAGCCTTCTATTTCCCAGCAGGGTGCCAACCGCATCCTGATCCAGTTGCCTGGTATGGCTGACGCTGAAAAAGCGAAACAGCTTATCAATACAACTGCGAAACTGGATTTCATGATCGTGTCTAATGAAAAGACACCTCAGGAACTTCAGGTGATGATTGCTGAGGCGGAAAAAGCTGGCAATTTCAACATGGAAAACACCAAGTACTCTGACTATGTGACTCGCGTGAATGAGGCTTTGAAAGGAAAACTTCCAGAGAAAACGGCAGTTTACTTTGAAAAAGCACCAAATGCGGCGACGATCGATGCCGGCGCAATTCCTTACCTGCTAAGAACTGACACTGATCTTGGTGGTGGTGCTTTGGATGACGCTTTCGTGGGTTATGACCAATACGGTTCTCCACAAGTGTCTTTGCAGTTCAACTCTGCGGGTGCTCAGAAATTCGCTGATTTGACTGGCAACAACGTGGGCAAACAGATGGCCATCGTTCTTGATAAAGTTGTTAAATCCGCTCCAAGCATCCGTGACCGTATTGCGGGTGGTTCTGCTGTCATCACATTGGGTGGTGGTCGTGACCGTAACGGCATGATGGATGAAGCAAAAATGATCTCCACTTCTTTGCGTGCGGGTGCTTTGCCTGCTTCTTTGGAGCAGTTGGAAGAGCGTCGCGTGGGTCCAACTTTGGGTGCTGATGCTATCGGTAAAGCCAAACTTGGTTCCTATGTGGGTGCGGCGATCATCGTGATCTTCATGCTGGTTTACTACAAATCAATGGGAGCAGTGGCGTCCGTGGCTTTGGGGTTGAACATCCTGGGCATCTTCGCTTTGCTGACGACTTTCGGTGCAACTCTGACTTTACCGGGTATTGCGGGTATCGCATTGACCGTGGGCTTTGCGGTTGACGCCAACGTTCTGATCAATGAGCGGATCCGGGAGGAACTGCGAATGGGTCACGGAATCAAGGTGGCTGTCGCTGAAGGTTACAACCGTGCGATGTCTGCGATCATCGATGCCAACGTGACGACGGCGGCGACGGCGGTGGTTCTGTTGTACTTCGGTACGGGCCCGGTGCGTGGTTTCGCGGTGACCTTGTTGATCGGTATCGTGACTTCCATGTTCGCAAACGTGTTCGTTTCCAAAGTTATCGTTGATACTTTGGTGAATAAATTCAACTTCAAGAAGTTGTCGGTTTAGTAGGTATATATGGCTAATAAAAATACAGAATCATTTGGACGTTTTGATTTCGTCGGTAAAGCCTGGTTCTTCGGGGGCGTGTCCCTGATCCTGGTTGTTGCTTCTTTGATTTATCTTGCGGTTCACGGGATCAACTACGGTATCGACTTTAAGGGTGGTACCGAGATCCAGGTGAAATTTGACCAGGGTGTGACCATTGATCAGGTTCGTGACTCCGTGGCGAGTCTGGACTTGGGTGAAGTGGGTGTTCAGTCCTTCGGTGAAGGCAACGAATTCATCATTCGTTTCCAGGGCCGTGAAGGTAAAACGGACAAAGAGACGAATGAGATTTTGAATGCGGACCTGACCAAGGTTCGTGGCATCATCACCGAGAAATTCCAGGCTTCCAATCCGGACATCCGCCGTATTGATACCGTGGGTCCTCAGGTGGGTGCGGAGTTGAAGCGTAACGGTTTGCTGGCAGTATTCTATTGCTTGCTGGTGATCCTGATCTACGTGGCACTTCGTTTTGATTACAAGTTTGCTCCGGGCGCAGTACTTTGCTTGTTCCACGATGCGGTGATCACTTTGGCGGTCTTCGTTCTTGTGGGTAAAGAAGTGAATGTGTCTATTTTGGCTGCGATCATGACGCTGATTGGTTTCTCTCTGAATGATACCATCGTCGTGTTTGACCGTATCCGTGAGATCGACACTGGAAACCACGATAAGGGCTTCAAGTTCGTTATCAACAAGTCCATCAACGAAATGTTGGTGCGTACTTTGATTACGTCCGGTACCACTTTCGTTTCCGCGCTTTGCCTGTACATCTTTGCTGATGGTACAGTTGAGGACATCGCGTTCTCTATCTGTGTGGGTATCTTCTTCGGTACTTACTCTTCTATCTACGTAGCGGCTCCTTTCGTTCTTTTGATGGACAAGCTCCAGTTCAAAAAAGCTAAAGCGGCGTAAGGATTTTCATGAATCCTTTGTGGACGCTGCGGGAATCTGAGAATGAGCCAGTCATCCCCTCGAATGTCGAGGGGCAATGGCCGAAGCTCATCACAAAGGTTCTTGCAGCCCGCGGTTTTGCTGAAGCTTCCCATGTTGAGAAGCTTCTATTCCCGAAGCTCGCTGATTTGAAAGATCCTCTTGTGCTTAAGGGGATGTCTCAAGCTCTTGAGCGCCTGGGTCAGGCGTACCTGAATAAAGAAAAAATCTGCATCTATGCTGACTTCGATCTGGATGGAACTTCCGGTCTTGCATTGCTGAAAACCGGCATGCTGGCTTTGGGGTTCCCGGATGTTTTGCACTATCAGCCAAAACGCCTGGCCGAAGGTTACGGCTTCCACGCCCATGCGGTCGAGGAGTTGAAAAAGCAAGGTGTCAGTCTGATCATCACCGTCGATGTGGGTATCACCGCGCACGCGGCGATTGATAAAGCCAATGAACTGGGTGTGGATGTAATTCTGACGGATCACCATTTGCCAGCAGAAACAATTCCTGCGGCATTTGTGGTGGTGAACCCCAATCAAGGGGATTGTCCGTCGGGATTGGGTTATCTTTGTGGGGCGGGTGTTGCCTTCTATCTTTTGCGTGGATTGAAACGTCACTTCCACGATCATCCACAACTGCCTAAAAATAATTGGGATTTAAAAGAAGTATTGGATTACTTTACCATCGGTACGCTGACGGACATGGTTCCGCTGGTGGATGACAACCGCGTGCTGGTAAAGCATGGTCTGGTGAAGCTTGCTGAAACCAAGCGTGCCGGACTTCGAGCCTTGCTTGAAGAATTAGACCTGACCGGAAGACCGCTGACCAGTCAGGATGTGGCGATTCGTTTTGCGCCAAAGCTGAATGCGCTTTCTCGTATGGAATCCGGCATTCTTCCGATTGATATATTCTTGTTGGATGATCCCAGCCAAGCCCGCGATATGGTTCGACAAGTGATGAAGAATAATTCCACCCGCGTGCAATTGCAGGGGGATGCGGAAGCAGAAGCTCAACAATTACTTCAAGGCTGGCCTCATCAGGATTTCGTGTTTGTCGCTTCCAAAAACTTCCACCGCGGAGTTCTTGGGTTGATCGCGACGAAGCTGACTCAAGTCTATAACAAACCAGCCTTTGTGGGGGCGGTGGGTGATGACGGCATGATCGTGGGCAGTGCGCGTTTGCCGCAAGGTCAGGAAGCCTGTCTTGTGGAAGCAATGTCTTCTGCACAGGAATTGCTAAGCCGCTTCGGTGGTCATTCGGCCGCGGCGGGTTTTGAGATTGCGGAAACCAAGGTTTCCACTTTCGTGGGTAAGCTGGCGGATCATTTCTCGGATTTGCGTGAAAAGCCAAAACCGCTGGAAATCTTCTATGATGTTGAAGCGGGACTTTCCGAGGTCAGTGAAGGTTTGATGAAGTGGTATGACTTCGTCGGTCCTTTCGGCGCGGGGTTCTCGATTCCTTTGATTCATTTCACGAATGTTCAGGTCTTGTCCAAACGCGAACTCAAGGGCGGGCATCTTCGTCTGAAAATTGCTGATGCTGATGGCGGGGCTTCTGCGGAAGCGTTGTTGTTTACTCCGACACCGCGCCAGTTGGATACTTTGACCAATGTGCCGGGGTTCTACCATGTTCTGGGTGAACTGCAGTGGAACTATTTTGCCGGGCAAAAGACAGTTCAGATTCTTATTCGGGATTTAAAGGCAGCCACATGAAAAAAAACAAAAAGGTCGTAGTGCTTTTATCGGCGGGGTTGGACTCGACGGTGAATGCGTATGAGGCTATCAAACACCACCATGAAATTGTTCTGGCTTTGACTTTCAATTACGGGCAGCGTGCCGCGAAGAAAGAGCTGGAGGCTTCCGCAAATATCGCAAAACACCTGGGGGTTCCACACAAAGTGGTCGAGCTTCCATGGTTCAAGGACTTTAACAAGTCGTCTTTGCTGGTCGAGGATCAGACGGTCCCTACCGGGGCGGCAGTGGAAATCGACAATCAGCAAAAATCGGAAGAAACCGCGAAGTCAGTGTGGGTTCCCAATCGCAACGGGATCTTTTTGAACATTGCGGCGGCTTACGCAGAAGCTTTAGGTGCTGATGCGGTCATCCCGGGATTCAACGCTGAAGAGGCGGCAACTTTCCCGGACAATTCCCGCGAGTTCCTTGAGCAGGCCACCAAGTCCCTGTGGTATTCCACGTCCAATCATGTGACGGTGGGGTGTTACACGGCTCATTTGAAAAAGCCTGATATCGTGCGGTTGGGGCAGGGGCTGAAGATTCCCTGGGAATTGATTTGGCCTTGCTATTTCTCGGGCGACAAGTGGTGCGGGCAGTGTGAGTCCTGTCTTCGTTCCAAGCGGGCTTTTGCTTCAGCCAACATTGATGTGAAACATCTTTTTAAGGAGTAGTGCGGATGGAAGCTTCATTTATTGAAAAGAAATTTGCCTATGACGGTTCTCAGCTTCGCTCGCTGTTTGCCTATCTGGAACACGGAATTTTGGGACCTTCCATTGTTTCCTGGGTGGGTGCCTGCTCGATCCCTTTTGATCACATGGTGGACGGCGAAGATCTGCTTGAAAAGGCCGTGATCCAGTCCGATGAAATGCTTCATTTTATTATTGAAGTCTTTGATCGTGATTTGTTTTCGGGCGTGGCGTTACAGCGCCTGTTTGCCTCGATCGCGAAAGATTATGTGCAGTCTCACGGGAAGGGTCTTCTGACGGGTAAATCGGTTCGTCGCGACGGGGATGATATTTACCTGGATACCAAAAAGTTAAGCATTAGCATTGCGACTCGCTCACCAGTGTCGGTGATGGTTCATTTCGCCATGAACGTCACCAACAAGGGCACTCCGGTTGAAACCCTGTCTTTGCAGGATCTGGAGCTGGATCCAGTGCGCGTGGCCGAAGACCTGATGTCCCTGTTCCGCCGCGAATTCGAATCGATCACCGTAGCCACCCAAAAAGTCCGCCCCGTTCCTTAGGCGGACCTTCTCGCTTCGACGTGCTTAAAGCACGCCTGCACTGCGAAGGTCCGCCTCCGCCTTGCATCTGGGGCTTTTTGAGTCGCCTAAGCCCCAGCACGTTTTTCGCTTAGTGGTGGTGGGAGTGGTCTTCTTTTTTGGATTCCTTCTTGGATTCTTTGAAGACAGGAAGAGGGAGCTTGTAGATGGCTTCGTTACCTACGGCTTTTTCTCTTGTTGCCTGAATAATCAAATTTGTTTTTGCCGGAACTTTTCCATTCGGAATGCAGTGATAGTGGTCAGTGCCCATCACGGAGCATGTGTATTTTACTTCTGATTTTTTATTTTTTGCTGTCACCGCTACGGATGAATCTTTGATGGTTGGGTTTTCAAAGTTCATATCCAGCAGGTAAACGTGAACGCTCTGGTCTTTGTCCACGGTGATTTCCGTGTGGAAAGCTCCCGGCATTTGGACATGGCCACCATGCGGACCTGGTTTGTCTTCGCCATGGGCCCAGGAAAGCGCGGGAAGAAGGATAAGAGTTGCTAGCAGTTTCATGTTGTTCTCCTTAGATAGTCAGTTCGTCAAATTTCAATTTCAGGATTGCAAGTTCTTTTTGTACTTCCAGCAGGCGGGTGCGGTTGTCAAAAAGGCTGTTGGTGGCGCTGGCAAGGTCTGAAGAGTTTTTTACTCCACGACGGTATTCAGACAATGTCAGGTCATAGTATTTCTGAGTCAGTGTCTGGCGTTTCTCCAGCAACGTGCGCAGTTGTAAAAGTTCCCGGGCTTTGTTGCGCAGGCTGGAAACTTGCGTATCCAGTTGCAGGCGGGTGCTGGTTTTCTCCAGGCCTTGAGCTTTTTCGATTTCTTTCGCAGCGGCGCTTTTAAAGCGCGTGTCAAGACCCGAGAACAGCGTCCAGGTCATCAGCACCGACACACGGGACTCGCTTGCTTCCAGAGGGTCGTCGTATTGTGGAACCAGGCGACCGTACTGAGCATTCACATCAATGCTGGGAAGGTACGCCCCTTGGGTCTGCTGGCGGCGCAGTTGTGAGCTTTGCTCGAGCGCTTCCTGCTTCTGTAAAGTGGGGTTGCCAGCTAGGTCCGACTTTGCAAAATCAGCTTCGCTGATGCGCGGGAAAGTTTCTTTTGTGGTCAATTGCACGGGTTCTGAGCTGTTGATCAGGGTTTTGATCACATCTTTTGAAACCTGCAGATCGGTCTTATGAGTTTCGATTTCCGCTGACAGTGTGCTTTCTTCCAGGTCCAGTTCAATGGCATCCACGTTCGACGTCAGACCGGCATTGATTTT
Organism: Bdellovibrio bacteriovorus; assembly: GCF_002208115.1. NCBI lineage: Bacteria > Pseudomonadati > Bdellovibrionota > Bdellovibrionia > Bdellovibrionales > Pseudobdellovibrionaceae > Bdellovibrio > Bdellovibrio bacteriovorus. The sequence goes on from NZ_CP020946.1 coordinate 1,687,502, forward strand.
TTTCTGAGCCATGGCGCGCTGGTTGTGCAGGAACTGCAGTTTTTCCGAATCCACAGCAATAAAATGCGTGTTGAGCAAAGCTTCGTAGTACGCTTCCCCCAGCTCGCGGTGCAGGCGGCGCGAGGTGATTTCAAAGTCGAAGTCTGCAATGCGGCTTTCCTGAGTGGCAACGCTTTTTGCCTTCCAGTCCTGGCCGCCGCGATACAGGTTCCAGCGTCCGCTGAGATAGCCGACATATCCATCATCTTTGTCATGCAAAGTGCTTTCTTTGCCATAACCGGCCGAGGCGGATATCTCTGGCAGGAACGGACTCCATTGGCTTTTTGCCTGACTCTGGCTGGCTTGTTGACGAGCGGCGCTGGCCCGCAATTCCGGGTTGTTGCTGACCAGTTGCTGTTGCAGGCTGGTCAGGTTTTGCGCGTTCGTTGTTAGACTGAAGAACAGGGCCGTCAAACCCCATTGCCACTTCATAGAAACTCCTTTTATTTTTCCACCAGAAACTTGAAGGTGTCAGATTTACCTTCATAGTCGACTTTGATCTCAAGATTTACGCGGTGGGAACCCTGGAAATCCACAGTCGTGTCGAAAGAATTGGCGTTGGCGGTAAATTGCAATGGGGCCGCTTTGCCCTTGGGGGACTTGGCAGTGCCGCTGATTTTGATGTTTTTGGTGTCCAGGCTTTCGCCCTCGTGAGCGCGCGGGAAGAATTGAACCTTGGTTTCGATTGCCAGCATTTCCATATTGAACAGTTTTCCGGTTTTTGGAATACCCCCATGCTGGGCTTTCAAAGTGCCTGGCACATCATGGCCTTCATGCGCCATGGCCACAGGGGAGAGGGTCAGTGATGCCAGCAGAATCAGGCTTTTCAGGGTGCGTTTCATGAAAGGACTCCTTGTTTTTCGTTTTCTTCAATATGTTTTAAAGCGGACTGTTTACCAAACTTCCAGAATATCGCCGGAGTCAGATACATATCAAGCAAAGTGCTGCTTAATAGACCGCCGACAATCACGATAGCCACCGGATGCAGAATTTCCCGTCCCGGAGCTCCCGGCGAAAGAGCCAAAGGCAGCAATCCAAGAATGGCCGTCAAAGCAGTCATCAGAACCGGAACCAGGCGCTCTAAAGAGCCGCGCACGACCATGTGTTTGGAGAACTCCTCGCCCTCGTGCTTCATCAGATGCAAATAGTGTGAAATCATCATGATGCCATTGCGGGATGCAATACCACATAATGTGACGAAGGCCACAAGGCTGGCGATGCTCAGAGTGCCGCCCGTTATGTAAATCGCGATGATGCCGCCAATGAAGGCCATGGGGATATTGAGCATAATCTGAATCGAAATAAAGGTGGATTTGAAATGAGCATACAGAACCAGGAAGATCGTCAGGATTGAGATCACTCCCAGAATGGCCATCATATCAGAGGCCTGTTGCTGGCTTTCAAACTGGCCGCCATAAACCACATAGTATCCGGCAGGCATTTCCACTTTGGATTCGATGTTCTTTCTAATATCGGCAATGATGGCATCCAAAGAACGGTCGGTGGAGTTCGCCTGAACCACGATTCTTCTTTGTGCATTTTCACGCTGGATAATATTGGGGCCGGTGGATTCGTAAACGTCCGCGACCTTTTCAACTGTGATGCGGCTTCCGTCCGGCATAATTTTCACCGGTGTGCGTTTGATAAGCTCAAGGTCCGTACGGGACTTGTCATCAAAACGCATAAACACATCCACTGTCTTATGGCCCTCAAGAATCTGTCCGACCACTTCGCCCTGCAGCGCTTTTTCAAGCAACTGGGCCAGATCGCCGACCGTGATGCCATAGCGGGCAGCCTCATCGCGCAGAAGATGTATCTTCACCTGGGGAATCAGAACCTGCTGTTCAACCTGAAGGTCGACAAGGCCGGGAACATCTTTGATGGCCTGATAAACTTCCGCCCCTTTGGCGCGCAAGGTGGAAAGCTCAGGTCCAAAGACCTTAATGGCAATCTGCGCGCGCACGCCGGACAGAAGGTGATCCAGGCGGTGAGAAATCGGCTGACCGACGTTCACACCCACGTTCGGGATGGCTTCCAGATTTTTACGAATCTCTTCCAGCACCACTTCGCGGGGGCGGCCTTCGTCTTTAAAGTCCACTTCAATTTCCGAAGTGTTCACGCCCTCGGCGTGTTCATCCAGTTCGGCGCGTCCCGTTCGGCGCGACACGGTCACGACTTCCGGAGTTTTTAGAACGATCAATTCAGCCTGGGTTCCAATTTTATTGGACTCTGCCAAAGAGATTCCCGGGGGAGCCACAACGCTGATCATCGCCGAGCCTTCATTAAAGTGCGGCAGGAAGTCGCGTCCGATGATCAGAGACAATGCGATCGAGCCGGCAAACAGCAGGCCGGAGGCCCACAGAACTGGCTTTGGATTATCCAGGGTTTTGTTAAGCAGCTTTTCCTGATGTTTTTTCAGCCAGCGCACCAAGGCGCCGTCTTTATGTTCCAGCAGTTCGCCTTTGGAAAGGAAGTACGAACACAGCGCCGGAGTCACGGTCAGCGAAACCACCATGGAGGCCAGCAGTGAAACGATGTAAGAAATCCCGAGTGGTACAAACAGGCGGCCTTCAATTCCACCCATGCTAAACAGCGGCACAAACACCAGCACCACAATCAAAGTCGCAATGACGATGGAGTTACGAACCTCTGACGAGGCCTCATAAATCACTACCAGAGGATTGCGGGGATTCGCCAGAAGTTTGTTCTCGCGAAGGCGGCGATAGACGTTTTCCACGTCGACAATGGCATCGTCCACCAGCTCACCGATGGCAATGGCCAGCCCCCCCAGGGTCATGGTGTTGACGGAAAGATCAAAGAACTTAAACACGATGGCTGTCAGAACGAAAGACAGGGGAATGGCTGTCATCGTGATCGCCGTTGTGCGGAAGTTCATCAGGAACAGGAACAGAACGATGAAGACCAGGAACACCCCATCGCGCAGGGCCATTTTTACGTTGTCGATGGCGGTCTCAATGAACAAGGACTGTTTGAAAAGGTTGGGTTGCAGCTCGACACCCGCAGGAAGAGTGGTGGCGAACTGCTTTAAGGCCTCGTCGATTTTTTCTGTCAGCTCCAAAGTGTTGGCGCCGGGCTGTTTTTGAATGGAAAGAATAACCCCGGGTTTTCCGTTGATGCTGCCGTCACCGCGTTTGGTTTGCGGGCCTTCAACGACGTCAGCGATTTCTTTGACCAGAACCGGGCGGCCCAGATGCATGCCGACGACCGAGTTCATGATCTCTTCCTTTTCCTTTACCGCGCCGATGTTGCGGATCAGGAACTCCTGTCCTTCAAGATCAATAAAACCGCCGGTCGAGTTTTGCGATACATCTGAAAGGTTGTGTTCAACCTCGTCCATGGTCAGTTGCAGCTTTTGCAATTTTTCTGCGGAAATCAGAATCTGATACTGGCGGACTCCGCCACCAATGGAGATAACCTGCGACACGCCCGGAATGCTCATCAGGCGGGGGCGCAGTGTCCAGTCAGCCAGAGTGCGCAGATCCATGCCGGACACCTTGTTGTCAGGTGAACTTAAACCCACAAACTGGATTTCGCCCATAATGGATGAAATGGGTCCGAGGGTGGGGGAGATGTTCTTAGGCAGCTTTTCTTTGGCCAGAGCAATTTTTTCCTGAACCATCTGGCGGTTGCGATAGATGTCGGTATCCCAGCCGAACTCAACATAGATCACACTGAGTCCCACGCCTGAAGAAGACCGAACTCGTTCGACTCCGGGCAGACCATTCAGGGCGGTTTCCAGCGGGAAGGTGACCAGGGTTTCGACTTCTTCCGGAGCCAGGCCATGGGCTTCCGTCATAATATTAACGGTGGGGCGATTCAGATCTGGAAAGACGTCCACTGGCAGATGAACCAGGGCCCAGCCTCCATAGGCCACCATTAAAGCAGCGACTGCGATCACAATGAGACGATGAGTCAGAGAGTATTTAATAATTCTATCAAGCATAGGTCTACTTTAATGCCTCCGCACACCCTACTAGGAGGGGGTATCCGGCCTTGTGACAATCCGAGGAAAAATATTTTTCTTCAAGGCCCCTTGAAATACATACCCCAGGGGGGTATATACTGGAACTGAAATCGAGGTGTGTCATGAAAAAAGAATCCGGTCAGCATCCCGACCACAGTGGTCATTTAAAGCGTCTCAACCGTGTCCGCGGTCAGTTGGATGGCATTCAGAACATGATCGAAGAACGTCGTTATTGTCCTGACATAGTTTTCCAGATCCGCGCGGCCGCAAAAGCGCTGCAGGCGATGGAAAATGAGATTATGCGGACCCATGTCCACGGTTGCGTAAAGACCGCGATCAAATCCAAGGACGAAAAAGAAATCTCTAAAAAAATCGACGAGATCATGAATCTCGTCAGTAAGTAGGTCGTTATGGAAACACAAAACAACAGTACCGAGTTGCAACTTATTGGCATGTCCTGTGTGAATTGTGCAGGCAAGATTGAAAAGACATTAAATGGTTTGCCGGGTGTGACGGCAACAGTGAACTTTGCCACAGAAAAAGCCCAGGTGAATCTGGGGGACAGTCCCCTGACAGTTGAAAACCTGATTAAAACCATCCAGGAGTTGGGGTATCAGGCTTTTGAAGTGAACTCAGAAGTCGACGCCCAAAAGCTGAAAGAGGAGGCTGCGGCTGAGTACCGCAAAGAACTGCGTCTGTTCATTATCTCAGCGATTCTGACGGCGCCCTTTCTGGTTGAGATGGCCGTGATGCTGAGTGGGGCGGGTCATGAAATGATTCCGCGCTGGGTGCAGTGGATTTTGGCGACGCCGGTTCAGTTCTGGGTCGGGTGGAGATTTTATCGTGGATCTTATTACGCCTTGAAGTCGGGCAGCGCCAATATGGATGTGCTGGTGGCCTTGGGGACGACGATGGCATATGGCTTGAGTGCGGTGATGACGGCCATGAGCTGGCATCATCATCACGTTTATTTCGAGGCCAGCACTGCGGTCATTACCTTGATTCTGCTGGGTAAGTTAATGGAAAGCCGCGCGAAGGGGAAAACCTCGGAAGCGGTGGAAGGTCTGCTGCGCCTGCAGCCGAAAAAGGCCATGGTGGAAAGAAACGGCGAAGTGGTTTCTTTGGATATCAGCGAACTGGTGGCCGGTGACATCGTGGTGGTGAAAAATGGCGAATCCATTCCGGTGGATGGTGTGGTGGTGCAGGGACTTTCGACTGTGGATGAGTCGATGCTGACCGGCGAAAGTATGCCGGTACAAAAGGCTGTCGATGATCACGTTTATGCAGCGACTCTGAATCAGGATGGCAGTCTGCGCATTAAAGCCACGGGTGTGGGCAGCAAGACTCAGTTAGCGCAAATCATTAAGATAGTGACGACGGCTCAAGGTTCGAAAGCTCCTATTCAGCGTCTTGCGGATAAGATTTCAGCGGTCTTTGTGCCCGTGGTCGTTGCTATCAGCGTGCTGACATTCTTTGGGACCTGGCTGTGGACCGGGGATTTGACGATGGCGTTTATTTCGTCCGTTTCGGTCCTGGTTATTGCCTGTCCGTGTGCTTTGGGTTTGGCAACGCCGACCGCCGTGGTTGTGGGAATTGGCAAGGGCGCTCAGGCCGGAGTTTTGTTCCGCGACGCCAAAGCCTTGGAGCTGGCCGAAAAAATTGATGTTCTGGTCTTGGATAAAACCGGCACTATCACGGAAGGAAAGCCCGTGGTCACAGAAATTCATGTGACTTCCGGTCAGGATAAAAAAGAGGTGCTGACTTTTGCGGCAAGTCTTGAGGCGGGATCGTCGCATCCTTTGGCTCACGCTATTTTGGAAGAAGCCAAAAAAGAGGGATTGTCCCTGGTTCAGGTTGAAAATTTCCAAAGCGTGATGGGGCAGGGTGTGGAAGGCCGCATTCAGGGACGCTCACTGAAGCTGGGTAAGAGCGGCTGGGTGGCGCCGGAGTTTTCCTTGAATCAGGAGCTTTTAAAGACTCTTGAATCCAAAGGTCAGACTTTGATGGTGCTCGCGGATGACGCTCGTGTCCTGGGGTATATCGCGGTGGCCGACCGTATCCGTGAAAGCTCGAAAGAAGCCATCGCCGATATTCAAAAGCGCGGTGTGAAAGTCATGATGCTTACCGGGGACAACGAAGGCACTGCCAAAGAAATCTCCCGTCAGGCAGGAATCACTGACTACAAACACAGCGTGAAACCCGCCGACAAAGCCAATGTCATTGTGACCCTGAAACGCAAAAAACTGCGTGTGGCGATGGTGGGTGACGGTATCAATGATGCTCCGGCATTGGCGATGGCTGATGTCAGCTTCTCCATGTCTTCTGGAACTGATATTGCGATTGAAACTGCAGATGTCACTTTGATGAAGAATGATCTGAAGTCCGTGGCGCAGGCCATTGAACTGTCACATCTGACATTAAAGAAAATCCGTCAGAACCTGTTCTTTGCTTTCATCTACAACGTTCTGGGGATCCCACTGGCCGCATTAGGAATGCTCAACCCTGTCATCGCAGGGGCGGCCATGGCCATGAGCTCAGTCTCTGTAGTCAGCAACTCGTTGTTGCTGAAAAGAAAGAAGATCTAAAAGAACCAGGAACTTATTTTTCTTTGGTTTTGATGTAGGCTTCGCGCAGCCAGAGGCGGATGTGTTTTAGATAGTAGTCTTTCATTCCGAAGAAGACGAAGTGGTTCAGGAAGTAGTTTCCGCCACCTTTGTCTTTTTCGGTGTAATTCACGGTGCCGATGATTTCCGGGGTTTCCAGTTCTTCCGGGCGCCACAGGACGAATTCACGGAAGGCCCCGATACTGATCTCGCGATAGTATTTCATGATCAAGCCCGCTTCGGAAATCTGGGTGATCTCAACGGGATTGGCCACTTTCAGGGCGCTGCTGTCCTTGCGGCTGGCGATAGTGGTTTCGGTTTTGTTCACCAGCGAAGTTTTTGTCTTCAGCAGTTTTTTGAATATGTAAGTTTTGTCCAGCGGGGTGAAGAAAATTTCTTTGGTCCATGCGGACAAGGCCTTTACCTCATCAATGATCAAACGCTTGCGAGAGATCATGTAAAGCTCCGGGGCCTCGCTGAATTCCTGGTTGTAGATTTTGCAGCGATCTTTCAGGTATTGCTGAATCTGTTCCCATTTTTTCTGTTTTTCAATTTCAAAGTCAGCATAGTTCACAAAGACCATGTCAAACTGGGCCGGCAGCTCCTGGCGGTTCGGAGTTTCCTTGTTGGCAAGATCTGACAGCAATTGGCCAAAGTTGGAATAAGTGAAGACTTCGGTGTTTTCAAATCTTTCTGCCAGAAAGGTTTTCATTTCGATGGCCAAAGGCACATCTTCATCCAGCACCAGAATGCGGTTCTTGTTACCCAGAGAGTTTTTGATTGGTTCCTGAGAATGAGTTTTGTCCGTCAGGATATTTTTTCGAATCTGGCTGAGCTGCTGGTTGTCAGCGCCGAAGAACATGAATTCACACAGAAACTCTTTCGGAGAGATTTCTTTGCACGAGTGGCAGTACGCCAGCACCGAACGCTTGTGGTCCGTGGTGAAGGATTCGCTGTAATACTTGGTCATGGCACCAATGCGAATCTCGTGGTTGTTGATGGTGGTAAAGCCAATTTCGCTGATGCTGTGAAGCTCAACTTCTTTCAGCATTTCGATGGTTGAGCTGATCTGCATGGAGGCCACGGCGGTGGAGCTGACCGGGTGGTGGCCTGACAGGGCAAACTCCAGATGCTGGCGCAGAATCAGTTTGTCGAAGGGTTTAAAGATCACATTGTTGATAATGCGCTCTTCAGCCAGAGAGATATCAAAATCCGGGCTGTCAAAAGCCGTGATGATCAGGGCTGTGGGTTCTTGTGCCGAGCACATTTTCTTGCGCAGGAAGAACTCACGGGCGCGTTTGATCAGGCCCATGTTCTGCACGCCCAGGAATTCGTTTTTGGCGATCACCAGGCGAAGTTCGTGGGTGCTTGCGGGTGTCACATCCGGAGACGTGTCATCAGCATGGCGACGACCGCCGCCAGCCAGTGCTTTTGGCCCCTCAGTAACCGAAATTTTCAGCCATTCGTGGAATTCAGCCAGGTTCAGGAAAAAGCGAATAGAAAGCCCGGAATCTATGCTTTTTAAGGTCTCAAATAGATCCTTCTGTATGCGTTCATCATCTTCCAGGACATAAATGAACTTCATACTTTAATCGTATCCTAAAATGAGGCAAATAAGGGATTTATTTTTAAGGACTGCGAAAAATGAAATAAACCGCCCCCACAAGGCATAGGCCCGCCCAGAGGAAGTCCAGCTTCAGGGACTGTTTCATATAGAGAACCGAAAAGCCCGCAAAGACCACCATGGTGATCACTTCCTGCATGATTTTAAGCTGTGGCAGGGAATAGTAATCAGAGCCCAGGCGGTTGGCCGGAACCTGAAACACATATTCAAAGAAAGCCACGCCCCAACTGATCAGAATCACCAGCCACAGTGCCGAGGACTTCAGAGTCTTCAGATGACCGTACCAGGCAAATGTCATAAAGATGTTGGAAATGATCAGCAGACCAATAGGGGCAATAGCGTTATTCATCATGACTGGGACCTTTGATTGTAAGCATGGTTGCACAGAAGACTTGCGATACGACGGTATTCACTCAGCAGATCCAGGTGAATGGAGCTGGTGTTGATCGACGTGTTCAAGCCACGGTTCAGACGACTGATATGGTTTTCACGCAAAGAGATCTCGGTTTTTGCCAGGTCCCGCTTCAACTGAATGGCGGCTTCCGCCAGCTCTTTATTCTGATAGGCATTGATGGCCATGGAGGCCACTTTCACCACTTGTTCGTGCATTTGACGGATCTCTGCCCAGCCTTCATCAGAGAACTCCAGTTTCAGGGCGTTCTTTTTGATCGCCAGGGCCAGGATGTTGATGTCAATGGCGTCTGCCGCACGCTCAACGTCACTCAGGAACATAATCATGTTCATGACGTTCTGATGTACCACTGTGGTGGATTTGTTCGCGTGGTCCAGAAGGAACATCTTGGTTTCGCGATAAAGGAAATCGACCTTGTTGTCGCGGTCCTTGATAGAATCAAAGTCTTTCGGGTCATTCGTTTCAAACAAACGAAGGGAGTCCTTGATCATGCCCAGAACAATGTCCGCCGTGCGCATGATTTCGCGGTTGGCATAAGAGATGGCCAGAGCTGAACTTTGATAGTTGTTCATGTTCACGAACTCGGTTCCAAATTCTTCAGAGGCTGCTTTCGGGAACATCTTTTCGATCAGTTCAGCACCCTTGTTGATGAACGGGAAGAAGATGATCGAAGACAGGACGTTGAAGATCAGATGCGCGTTGGCGATCGACCGGGACTGGGTGGTGTCAAATGTCATCAGGAAGTCGATAAAGATCTGCGTGAATGGATAGAAGATCACCACGCTCAATGTTTTATAGAAGAAATGCGCCCAGGCCACCTGGCGGCCGATGTAGTTTCCACCGGCTGCGGCAATCAATGCCACAGAAGTCGTTCCGATGTTCGCACCATACACCCACAGCATGGCATCATAGAAGGTGATCGCTTTGACGGTTGCCAAACTCATGGCAAGACCAATTGTTACAGCCGAACTTTGCACGAAGGCACAGAACACCACAGAGATCAGCAGGGAATATCCAGGGTTGTCACGCAGGCTTTGGAAAACCTCGGTCAGCATTGGATTTTCAGCAAAGTGATGGGAGGAAATCGAAATCAGCTTCATCCCGAAGAACAGCAAGCCAAACCCCATAAAGACCAGGGACAGGTTCTTGAAGACTGTTTTCTTGGCTTTGAAATAGAATGCAAATGCCACGGTGAACACTGGCAGGGCGTACTGGGTCAGATCCAAAGAGATCAATTGAACCGTCAGGGTCGTACCGATGGCGGTTCCGATAATCACGCCCATCACCTGGCGCAGGTTGACCACGCGGGCAGAGCCCAAACCGACCAGCATGGACGTCACCGCCCCCGAGCTTTGCATCAGGGTGGTCAGAATCACCCCGGTCAGGATGGCCAGAAATTTACTTTGCGAAAGATGATTCAAGAGGCCGGTGATTTTTCCGGCCATCAGTTTCTCCAAAGAGCTGGAGGCCATGCTCATTCCGTAAAGGAAGAGTGCCACCCCGCTGACGAGGAGAATGAAGTACGAGTTGCCCGAGTCGATCATGATGCGTGTTCCCTCAAAACTCTGATGTTATCAAGGGGCTTCAATTTAAGGAAGCACCAATACTGTGCGTGAATCTTTCTTAGAGTAAAACAAATCCTTAAAAAACTCAAAAACCGCTTATATACTTTGGTCTTACAAAAGGAAATCTCATGACCAAGCAGCCGGTGTTAGTCGTCGCCGCCGTGATTCAAAGACAGGAAGACCCTGAAGGGCGAATTCTTGTGGTTCGCAGAGGCCCCGGCCAGTCCGGAGCAGGTTTTTGGGAGTTTCCAGGCGGGAAGGTGGAGGCCGGCGAGGCTCCCGAGCAGGCCCTGGTCCGCGAGATCATGGAAGAGCTGGCCCTCAGTGTCCGGGTGCATGAGCTGATTGGTGAAGAGGACTTTGCCTATCCGTCAAAAACCATCCGGCTTCGGGTGTATTGGGCATCGGTGAAGGGCGGCGAGGATCTGGTTCTGAGTGAGCATGACGACTTCAAATGGCAGCGGCCTGAAGAGATCGATGTGATGGCACTTTCGGCGGCGGATCGTCCGTTTGTTGAGTTGATTCAAAAAACTTACGGCAAAAGGTAAGAACGTTCCGCCGGGGTTGGAAGGCGACAAAACTCACGTTCGCCAAACCACGAGTGGCGGTTCTTGGCGATCAGTTTGTAAAACACATCACGCAAAGGGCCGGGGATGATCCAGGCCAGCGCAAAAAGTTTGTAGGCTCCACCGAGGCCGGTGAGGATCTTCAGGATTGCGGCAGAACGGTAATAAAGTTTGCCTGACTCAAAGTAAATCACTGTATCAAGATTGGTCCGGTCCTGAGCACTCAGAACCTCTTCGGCGGTTGTTCCTTGCAGAGGAGCAAAGAGATAAGTGTGGTTTTTGTCCCTGCTGATCACAGCATCGACAAAACCATTGCAAAGGTGGCAGACGCCATCAAAAAAGACCACATTTCGCATTGATATATCCACCTTTTCCATAGCAATTACAGGCTACAGTCCTTATAATCAAAGTTCAAGCAAGAGGAGTCGTGTTCGCATGGAAGTCTTTCTTTTTCCTCTAGTCAATGTGACCTTGTTCCCAAGGACCACCAAGCCTCTGAACATTTTTGAGCCCCGCTATCTTTCCATGATCAAGGAAGCTGTGGAAACCCAGACCCCGATTGCCGTGGGGTTTATTGAGGATCCCGCGAAGGTGATACCTGTGCGTCCAGGGGAGACAGTTCCCTTTGTGCGTGAGGTGGCCGGATACGGGTATGCTCAGATTATCGAAGAGCGCCTGAACGGCACTCTTTTGGTCTTTATTCAGGGACAGGGCAAGTTACGTCTGGGAAAGGTCCTTGATCGAGGAACCCCGTACATGGTTTGTGAGGCGCAGATTATTCCAGAGAAAACCGTGCTTGAGCCCAGCCTAAGGTTGGAGCTGAATTCGCTGCACAAGATTCTGACCCGTTGGATCCAGACGCATATTCCGGACCCGGCTCAGAGGGATATTTTCATGAGAAATCTGACTCACCCCGAGGAAATCGTGGGGAGTTTTGCTTCCTATCTGGTGCGCGACTATGATTTGCAGCAGATGGTATTGGAGTACGACGACATCAACGAGAAGGTGCATTTCCTGCACCGTCTGATGGAGTCCAACGAACTGACTACGTAAGTTTGTTGCTGCGGATGAAGAACACCCATTGCAGCAACACCACCCAGATACAGTGAGCCAGTGCCAAGTGCACGATCTTCATCCACACCGGCGCATGCAGAAGCAGCGTCGCAATTCCGAACAAAATCCCCGCAATCAAAAGACCCGTCATTTGCACCGAACGCTTTTGCACGAGCTGTGATTCGGTTGTCTGTGCCTTCAGCCAGAAGAACAGCGCAAGGCTGCCGCCGCCCAACAATGCCAGCACCGGGTGGAAACCGCGAATGCGCACCAGGAAGTGGGATTCGCTTGAGAAATCATCCAGCAACCCCTGGAGCAGGTTGTCCGTCGGGAAAAGAGAATTTGAAAGAGATGCCCAGGCGCCGGTGATGCCGATAACGACAATCACCCAGGGAAGCAGACGATAACGGCGGTCCTGGGTTGTGGGAACTCGCAAGTCTTCAGTTAACAAGGCGGCGGCATAGGTCAGTGCCACCGATCCCGTCAGCAGGAAAGAGTTGATCTGGTGTAACGCCATGATGAACGCGCGATAGGGAGTGTCGTTCGTGGTGACCAGGCCGAACAAAACCAGTTTTGCTCCCAGCAGAGCTTCTGAAATTGTGAAGATCAAAGTGGCCAGGGCCGCTTTGCGGGCATAGTGACCTTTTGGGTAAAGCTTGCGGGACACCCACCAGAAGTAAATCACCACCAAACCGTAAATTCCCGACATCAGACGATGGCCGTATTCAACCCAGGTTTTTCCGCGTTCAGCTTCCGGGATCAGTTGCCCGTGGCACAGCGGCCAGGTGTCGCCGCAACCATCACCAGAATGAGAAATCCTCACCCAAGCACCCCAAAGGATCACCAGAAGGGTGTAAACGAGCAGGCCAAATGCAAATTGCTTGTATTGAGAGCGTTTCATAGTGATTTTTGAAGTATCACGCCCGTTGGAGGGGGTCAATTCAAGGCTGTTCGATTGACTTCCAATCCCAGAAAAGCGTTAAATGAGCTATGTCTGAATCCAAGCACGCTCATCATCACCATTCGCATTCTCACGGCCACCACCATCATCATTCCCATGGCGCGGCGGTGGGGCGCATGACCTTTGCTTTGGTGCTGAATCTGACTTTCGCGGTGATTGAACTGATCGGCGGGCTTTGGACGAACTCGGTGGCGATTCTTTCAGATGCGCTTCATGATTTCGGTGACGCCATCGCGATGCTTTTGGCGATCATTCTGGAAAAGGTGTCGCACAAACAAAGTGATGGCAAGTTTTCCTATGGTTATCGTCGTTTTTCCACCCTCGGGGCGGTGATCACCGGTCTGATTTTGGTCTTGGGTTCGATCTTCATTCTGGTCGAGGCTGTACCGCGTTTGTTCGCCCCTCAGCAGCCCCATGCCGACGGCATGATTTTGCTGGCTTTTTTGGGAGTGGCGGTGAATGGTTTTGCGGCCTACCGCGTATCCAAGGGCGAGTCGCTGAATGAAAAAATGCTGATGTGGCATATGATCGAAGATGTTTTGGGCTGGGTGATGGTCCTTGTCGGCGCGCTGGTCATGAAATTTTTTGATGTGCCACAACTGGATGCGGGGATGGCGATCGCCCTAGCGTCGTGGATTTTGTACAATGTGGTTCGCAACTTGCGGGAGGCCTTGAAGGTGTTCCTGATGGCTTCGCCAAGTCATATTCAGGTGGCGGATGTGGAAAAAGCCATTTTGGAAGTGGATCAGGTGGTGGGTGTGCACCATGCGCATCTGTGGTCTTTGGATGGTGAAAGCCACATCTTTACAGGGCATGTAGTTGTGGCCAGCGGTGCGGGGGCTGCGGATATTGAAAAAATCAAAAATGAGGTCAAAAAAAGGGTGCGTGATTTCGGCATTGTCGAAGCCACCATCGAAACGGAATCTGATGGCACTCACTGCGCGGATCCGGAACACCACTAAGACTGTTTACAAATGAAACGTTTTTTAAGCCCGGCCCAGCCGGGCTTTTTCTTTTCCACAATCTCTGTCTGAGTCAGCTTCATTCCACAGTCGGCGCACTTCGCTTCAGCGTGAGACACGGCTTCATTTCAAATTCATAAAACTTTGTGATTTCCATCAGTTTTTTCATATAATTACCGATAAAGGTACGGGTCGTAGAAAATAAGGAACCATTTATGCTGAATACGGTACGTAACACCAAAGGTAATATTTTGCTGCAAATTCTCGCGGCCACCGCGGTGATGAGCACGTCCTTTTACTTTCTAACGAATTACGTGATCGGGCAAAGGCAGCAGGTCAGTAAGACCTCCAACGTCGTAAACCTGCGATTTGCTTTGAACAGTGCCATGGATTACGTGATTTTCGGGGTCCGTCAGAAGTACTGCTTCTCCAGCGACAATCTGCTGATGAATGACCTGGGGGCTGAGTGTAACCTGGCGCACACGGGAAGTGTTGAGCGTCTGATTATGTCCACTGAGCAGGAAAACTTCATTCGTCAGTTGGTGAATGACGGAAAAAATGTGGGCCCGCTGGAGTCCAACGCGCTGACTCAGAACAAGATTCGTCTGAAAACAATTGTGCGCCTGCTGGAAGTTGGCAAGGCAACAACAACGCATCCCTTATTCCCTGTCCTTGAAAGCTTAAAAACAGTTCGCAATGAAAACGGTGAAGTTGTCAAAGTCGCAGCTATTCGTGTGACGTTGACTCGCAATGAAAGCATCAACCTGCCAAAGGCAGGTCGTGAGGTGTATGTTGATTCCCGTGTCGATCTGGTGGATTCCCTTGGCAATGTTAAGCCGATTAAAGTGGGCAATAAAGAGCTAAGTCTGAAATCCCAGATCGTTATTTACCCGCGTGAGGTGGGATCTTTTGCCTTGCTAGTGCCGCAGGATCTGTACATGGACCGCTCGTGGGATTCGCCGATGAATGCCGGGGATGTGGCTTTGCACAAGTTCTCCAGCCGCAAAGAAATGGCGGGAAGCTCTGGCCTTGTTTTCCAGAGTCCGGTGTTTGTAAATCGCAATATCTATTTGCCTACGGATGAGTCGGGTGATGATGCTTCTCCGGATTCCATCAATTATGCCGGTGTGACGTTTGCTGACCGGGTGTATATGGGGAACGGTGATATCATGACTTCCAAAGGGAAGTTTTCGCCGAGATCCTCGGGCCAGATGGGAGACCGTTTCTGGGCGGATGTTCGCACCTTTGGGGGATTCCTCAAAGGGGTTGAAAACGACGGGGGGCTTGATGCCGGTCTCGTCTATCTTTCTGATAAAACCAAAAGCATTAATGTTGATAAAACTTTGATGGCCAAGTGTCAGGACATGAGCACCAAGCAGGCGGATAAAACCAGCGTTTACCGTTCAGAGTTGGGCGCTCGCAGGACCGATGACGGCTATAATGAAGCCGATTACCGTCTTTATCTGTCGAACTGGAACTATTTCAGTCGTCAGAGTAATGCCCTGCAGGTCGATAAAACAAGATGGGGTAACGGAAAAGTCGAGGTCGACTCCAATGATTACAATGATGCGGTCGTGAAGATTATGCTGGCCGTGGGTGATCGCGTTGTTGAGGCCCAGTTGCCTCGCACGGGGTCTGTGACCTTCACTCCTGAAGTGGGATCTGCGGCATTTGAATCCGCGTTGAGGAGCAAAGTCAAAGCCTCTCAGACGACTTATGATGCTGCTGTAAAGGCGGAATCCGATCTGACTGACTCCCTGGCTTCTTATCGTGCGGATCTTAAGGATAAAGAGGCTGATCTTTCCGCTGAAATGGCTAAACCCGTGAAGGGCAGTCTTGCTGGTGGCAGCACAGGCTCCGGATCAGGTTCTGGCACGGGTACCGGCACTGGTACTGGAAGTGGCACCGGCAGCGGTGGCACTAAGACAGTTGAAAAAACTTTGGAATCAGAATCGACAGTGGAAGATTCTGGCGTAGCGGACTCAGGCTCTGGTTCCGGTTCCGGCTCCACAGGTACGGGCGGAACCAAAATTGACTATCGCGATGAAAAACTCGTGGCAGAGCTGGAAAGAGCAATCAGTGATCTTAAAAAAATTATCAGCGATTTGAACAATAATAAAATTCCGGCCCAGTCTTCGGTGGTGAATCTGGCATCCAAACAACTGGATACAGACAAAACTGCTTTGAATACTTATGAGCTGCAAAAAGCCAATCCGCCAAAAATTACGGTGGAGGTTTCCAAGGCTTCTAACGCCTATTACTTTGACAAGCTCAATCTGGAAGTGTCTGCGAAAAACGTGCAGAACATGATTGATAAAAACGGGAACTATTCTGAACCGGTCATCGGTGTTCAGGCCTACGACAGTACATACTATAAAAGTAACCCGATCGATCCAAAGAACGAGAACACCAAATTGTTGGGTTACATCAACATGACCTTCAATAATAACAAGACCCAGTTGAATTTCCCTTCGAATATTTCCCGCGAACCAAAAGGCGGATCAGCGGTTCAATTGGCCGAGGACAATGACCTTGAGACCATGATGACCGAATGTTCGAAAGCCTATGGTACGATGACCTCGGCTTCCTTTGGTGGTGCCGGCTGGGATGTCAGCTTTGCGCCTACTGCACGAACCTCCTGGAACTTTGCGGGGGCGGATGACAGCAAGGATATGAAGGCCGACCCGGCATTGGCCACTTTTGAGTTCGACAACATGACCCAGGCAAATGCGACCTTCCAGGTGCGCTCTATCGTCGGGAAATGTGTGATCAAGGCCAGTACGACTTTTGTTACCGGCTTTATGACCTGTGATGAACTTCACATTGAGGCCAGAAGTGCTCCTCTAAGAATTATCGGGACCTTTATTGTGGGTCGAATGAAAATTCATCCGACCGCCATCAAATCCGGGATCAACTGGAGCAGCGTCTATCATCCTCAGGCCACCCGCGAATTGCGAGCGGCAGGAAATCCACGAATTCTTCGTTCATTCAGTGGCACGGACTGTAATGCGACCAGCAATGAACCTATTTGGCATCCCATCCCTTCAATCAAGGCCGTGGCCGATCGTATGAATTGCAATACGATCAGTCTTCGTGCCAAGGCTGATCCATTCCAGTGGACTTCAGTGGATCCGGATTGTGGTATTGCGGCGGGAACCATGGCATCCAACACCACATGTAAACGCCGTTTGGTTCGATTCTTCGTGGTTGAACAGTCCCGCGAGGGAGGTATTTAATGAAAATGCAGAACGTAATTGGCAATCAGAAAGGTCAGACCATTGTTGAAGCCATTGTGGGCTTTGGTTTGATTACCATGGTGGGATTGACCTTCGTTGGCGGAATGGTGTCCCTGCGTAACACCACGAAAAGCACAATCCTGCTTTCTTCCACTGACAAGCAGGTGACTGATATTGCTGAAAACATCAAAGCAGGTGTTGAAAACTATCAGATCAATTATGACTCCAATCGCAGTGTGTCCGAACTGTTGAATCCGGATAATCTGCCGATGGCATGGGATAACGGAAAGGTGGCTTTGCGCAAGGAATGTGAAACCTGCCAGGGCACCTATGGCTATGTGATCCAGCCTTATCCAGAATTCCGCGGACTTTATAAAGTGACTTTGCGAGTGACTCATAAGTCGTGGATTGAAAAGGGTGAGGCCTTTAAAGACTATCATTTCGTGGTGAGTGCAAAATGAAGAATTTAAACAATCACGGTTTAACGGCAGTTGAATTGGTTATCGGGGTGGGGTTGGTCGCCATTCTGACAAGTGTCGTTGTAACGACGCAGCTGACTGTTACCAAAGATCAAGTGAAGATGACCAAAGAGCTGGAAGACTCCATTGATACCAAGCTGGCAGAACGAATTCTGTTCAGTGATTTTAACAATGTGGATCCTTCCTATAACAATCTGACCGTGAAGGATGATTCCGGGAAGATGTTTTTTGACTATTACCCTGATGTTCCTGCCAACGCCATTAAAAATGGACTTGAAAGGAATGCGACTCTTTCTCTGACGGGCAGAAAAGAATTCGTGATCATGACACAGGATCCGGCAGCCGGTGGCGTGCTGGTGTACGACCCGGTTTTTGCTTATGAGGTCGGACCCGCTCCGGATGATTTCAATGTGGCTGCAAGTCTTACATTCAAGGGTTTGAATTATAACGATAAGGTGGCTTCCCAAAGACCTGCGATGTGGAATACTGGTCGTACCGTCATGCTGGATACGCCGGCCCGACTGCGCCCGCTGGTTAATGGCGTGGCCAATATGCAGGTGGCGCCGCGAAGTCCCATTTACGTGGGTACAGTTCATGGAATCAGCACGGTTTCAGACTCTAATATCAGTACGTACGTGAATATGAATCACCCGGAAACAGGCGAACATCTGGCTTCTGCGGACTTGTTCCTGCGTCGAGCACCTTCCATTGGGGGTGGTCAAAGTCTGATTCGTCTGCGCGCGGTGCATTTGATCAAATACTATCTGGAAGAAATGAAAGAAACCGGCAGTACTCAGCGTATGGCAAGACTGTACAAGGTGAGTTATGCAGAGGGGCGTTGGGGAACGCCGGTTCTGCTGGCCGATCGGGTGGAGAAATTAAGTCTTCGCCGCGATTCGATTCTGAAACGAATGATTTATTTTAAAGTTAAGAAAGTTGATACGACTAAGACCGCAAGTCTGTAGTTGTTTTCAGGGGGAAATTATGGGGAACAATAAATTCAAAATGATCGTAGTCGCGGGGATGTTGATCTCTGGCGCAGCTCAGGCTGAAGACAAAGACTTCCCGATGTCGGTGAACAGTGCCAGTTCCGGTGAAACGGTGACGGCGGCGCCTGCTTCCGGCATGGTCAGTCGCGCAGCAAAGGACACAGTCACAGTTAGGTTGAATAACTCTTGTTTCCCAACGAATCTTCGCGGGGTGACAAATCCTTTGGCTGCGACGGCAATTATCACAGCGCAGTTTACCCTGGTGCTTGGTGGTAAGGACTATGCATTCACAGTGAAGTACCCCAGTGACCTGGTTCTGAAAACAGGAATGACGACAGGAACTCCGGCGCCGATGGCGGCGGACAAATTTGTTGTCAGTGGCGCTTCCGGCACGGCAGCTCTGTTTGGAAACACAGTTTTGATGAAAACAAAAGTTCCGACCACGGTCAGTGTTGATGACGAGGGGCAGGTGATGATCCCTGAAAAAGGTGACGTATCCCTGAAATCCTCAAGCTTCGTGCAGACTGTGAACTGTGATGGCTCGGCAGCGGTATACGGTCAATACGGCTATTCCTCTTATACTCCCACCCGCAAATGCGGTGACTATATGGGTAAGGACGGCGCCATTACAGCGTCTTTCGGTGGAATTTCAGTGTCAGCGGATAAATCGGTGGTGGACATCAACGTGTCCTTCCCGGGTGAAACAGGTTTCTGCGGTGGTTACTGGTCGCCGTTGATGGTCTTCTTTGACGATCAAAGACCAAACTTCAATAACATGAGCGACTTCCCGTTGAATCCGATTGGCAAAACGCACTGGCCGGAAGCCAACGCTCCAGGCTGGTTCGTGGCTTTGGACCGTGACAAATCCGGAAAAATCGACCAGAAGGATGAGCTCTTCGGTGACAATGCGTCTCAGGTGAACGGATTTGAGGTGCTAAGAGCCTTTGATTCCAACAAAGATGGTGTGATCGATCACCGTGACAAGGGCTTCAAAAAGCTGGTGATGTGGCAGGATAAAAACGGCGATGGCATCTCTCAGAAAGACGAGATGATCCCGCTGCACACCAAAGTCACCAAGATCTCATTGAACTATGAAAAGGGTGTGGTAAGTCCGATTGGTGCTTATGCCGAGGCCCGCGAGCGTGCGGATTTCTGGTATAAAGACGGCAAGAAGATCAAAAAAGGCAAGATCGTGGATATCTGGCTGGCTCCGGCAGAAACGAAGCTCAGTCAAAGATAGGTCACTGCTTTAAAAGTTCCTGAATTTTCTTTTCCAAAGCCTGTGAGTTTTTTTCGTCATAACCACGATAAAAAACCACAGGCTTTAACTTTTTATCAAACACATAAAGTGTCGGCAAAGCGAGAACTTTAAAGTCCTCCAGAACCAGACGTCCCTGGTCGTGATAAAGCGGGAACTCAAGTTTGACGGTCTTTAAAAAGGCCTCGCGTTCAGCGACCTCTTCGTCTTCGTTCACTCCCAGCACCACCAGTCCCTGACTGCGATACTTTTTATAGAGGCTGTTATAGTGCGGCAAAGCGGCTTTGCACGGCTCACACCAAGCCGCCCAGAAGTCCACCAGAACAACCTTACCCTGAAGGTCCTTGAGTGTTTTGATATCGCTTTTATTCAAAGCCACCGTCGGCAGTCGTTTGAATTCCACGGTGGAGGGCATTTCTTTGGCAAAGACCGAAGAGGCGCAAAGCAAAAGCAATACAGGCAGAAATCTCATTTAAGAGATCCTTTCAATATACTTTAAAAGCAAATCCCGCCCGCGCACCTTGGCCCGCAGGACCGCGAGGAAGATAAACACCCCGCCGGTCTTGCGATCCAGGAAAATGATTTCCCGCGGAGGCGTGCGGAAATGGAAGCCACGGATGATCTGAAATACTTTTTTGGAAAGTCGCTGGGGCAGGGTGGTGTTTTTCCAGTCATAAGTTCCATCCGCTGCAATCTGTCCCTGGTTGTTGCGGGGATCGGTGTATTCAATAAACGGCTCGACCGTTTCAAAGCAAAATTCTTCAAACACCTGCTTTAAGACCGGATCATCATTGTCATGGACGAACTTTAAATCCATGGCCGCCTTCATAAACAGAGCCCGGTCGTTCAGCAGTGAGCCCTTGACCATGCGGCGATAAGGAGTCAGGAAGTCCAGATCATAGGAACGGGTCGCGCCGAAATCAAAAAGAACCAACTGATCCCGCCCCTGGGGATCAATGCGGATGCGATAGTTGCCGGCGTGAGGATCGGTTTGAACGACGCCCCACTCAAAGATTTCTTTGAAGTAAAGATCCAGGAAATTCAATGCCAAGCGGTTGCGGCGTTCCTGTGGCAGGCTTTGAATCAGGGAATCATCGGCGCGCAGGCCTCTTTCAAAGGTGGTGGCCAGAATGCGGGGCCCTGAAAATTCACGAATGACTTTGGGAACCACAAAGCGGCTGTCGCCAGCCAGGCGGTTGTGAAAATCCTCTGTCAGAGTGGCTTCCATCTCATAGTCGGTTTCCTGCACCAGCATTTCCCGAACCTCGGCAAACACCGGATCCATATTGAAATCCTTGGGCAGAAGTTTCAAGGTGCCCAGAAGTGTCTTGATCGCGCGAAGATCACTGTCGATGGCGCGGTCCACATTCGGGTACTGGATTTTCAGCACAATGCTTTCGCCCGTGGCCTTGATGCGCGCACGGTGAACCTGACCCATTGAAGCGGAGGCTAGGGCTTCTTTTTCAATTTCCAGAAGCTCCAGCTTTTCCGGAGGCAGTTGCTTTTTCAAAGTCGGCTCGATCGCCTCCCAAGAAAGAGGTGGGGAATCATGCTGCAGGGACTTCAACAGGTCATTGGCTTCCGGAGGCAGAAAATGTTCGCCATACATGGAAAGCATCTGGCCGGCCTTCATCAGGCTGCCTTTAAGTTCACCCAGTTCCGCACTGATGCTTTGAGCCTGGTTTTGCAAAAGCTGTTTCCAGGTTTCCTCTTTGGACTCTTTGGATTTTAAAGCGGTGGTGACCCCGTGCTGGGCGATGGAGGCTCCGGCTTGGATGGTTAATTTGGCCAGAGAAAGACTGCGCGAAAAGACCGAGGATTTGATCTTCTCAATCTTTTTTGTATGTTTTTTGGCAGACTTTTTTTCGTCCATAGAATCCCAATTTACCTTAAGTAGGTGAAATGTTAAACTTTTATTCCTATGTCAAAAGTCACAGTTTTTTGGTTCCGCCGCGATCTCCGTCTAGATGATAATGCGGGGCTGTATCACGCCCTTAAAGAACGCTCTGCGGTGTTGCCGCTGTTTATCTTTGATTCTGAAATCCTGGAAAAACTCGACGACCCCGCAGATGCGCGAGTGACATTCATTTATGATCAGATTCAGGATCTTAAACAGCAATTGAAAGCCAAAAAATCGGATTTGCTGGTTCGCCATGGCAAACCTCTGGAGGTCCTTAAAGACCTGTCAGCCGAAATGACAATTGAAGCCATTTACACCAATCATGACTATGAGCCGGCGGCCCGCAAACGGGATGAGAAGGTGGCAGCCTGGGCGGCGAAAGAGCACATTGCGTTTTTAACTTTCAAGGATCAGTGCCTGTTTGAAAAAGACGAGATCCTGACCGATGCGCGAAAGCCCTACACCGTGTATACGCCTTACAAAAACAAGGTGCTGGCGAACCTGACTCCGTTTTATCTGAAGTCGTATCCCAATGAGCTGTATGAAAGCAGTTACGCCAAAGTCAAAAAAACCGAGGCGATGCCGACGTTGAAAAGTCTGGGCTTTGAGCGCAGCCAGATCGAGTTCCCGCCGATGGAACTATCCACAAAAATGTTGAAGACCTATCAGGCGACGCGGGACTTTCCGGCCAACGAAAAGGGCACATCCCACCTGGGACTGCATCTGCGCTTCGGGACTTTAAGTGTGCGTGAACTGGCACGCGAAGCCAAAAAGTATTCACCCGTTTGGTTGAGCGAACTGATCTGGCGTGATTTCTTTATGCAGATTCTGTGGCATTTTCCCCAAGTGGAAAAACAGAGTTTCCGTCCCGAGTACGACAAAATCGCCTGGCGTACGTCCAAGGCCGATTTTCAGAGGTGGTGTGAGGGGCAAACCGGGTACCCTCTGGTGGATGCAGGTATGCGGGAACTGAATGCCACTGGATATATGCACAACCGCGTGCGCATGGTGGTGGCAAGTTTCCTGTGCAAGCACCTTTTGATTCATTGGTATGAAGGCGAACGGTACTTTGCCAAAAAGCTTTTGGACTATGATTTATCAGCCAACAATGGCAACTGGCAGTGGGCGGCAGGATCAGGTTGTGATGCGGCTCCGTACTTTAGAATCTTCAACCCGCAAACTCAGTTTGAGAAGTTTGATCCGGATGGCAAGTATGTGCAAAAATGGGTTCCAGAGTACGGAACGGATGCATATCCAGAGCCCATGGTGGATCACAACGAAGCCCGCGGGCGCTGTTTACAGGCATTCACCAAGGTTTTGAAAAAGTAGGAGGCAGTCATGCGAATTCTGATGACCGGAGCGACGGGATTGATCGGACGGGAGCTGGGGAAAGTTCTGGCGGAAAAAGGCCATGACCTTTATGTCGTCAGTCGTGATCAGGCCAAGGCCCGCGAACAGCTCCCTTTTCCCTGTGAAATCATTGAAGGGGATTTAAATACAAATCCGCTGCATGATTCCCGTCTGGCCAAGGTTGAGGTCGTCTTCAACCTGATGGGCGAATCCATTGCGGGTGAACGCTGGAGCGAGGAAAAGAAAAAGCGCATTTATCAGTCCCGGGTCATGGGCACGCGCCATTTGGTGCAAAGCCTGCCCGAAAACTTGAAGTGTTTTATTTCTTCTTCCGCGATGGGGATTTACGGGGATCAAAGTGACACCCCACTGACTGAGGATTCTTCGCACGGAGAGGATTTCCTGGCCAACGTCTGCAAAGAATGGGAAGCCGAAGCCGCCAAGGCGCCGGGTCGTTCGGTCTTTGTGCGTACCGGGATTGTGCTGGCCAGGCAGGGCGGGGCATTGGATCAGATGCTATTCCCGTTCCGCAGCGGTGTCGGTGGGGTCCTTGGTGACGGCAAGCAGTGGATGAGCTGGATCCACTTAAAGGATATTGTCGGTCTTTATCTTTTTGCTCTGGAACATCATGATGTGGAAGGTGCGTTGAATGCGGGGGCTCCGCATCCAGTCACCAATCGAGAGTTCTCTGAAACTCTGGTGCAGTCTTTGGGGACCCGTCTGGGGCCGGCCGTGCCTCTTTTTGCCTTGAATGTGTTATTCGGTGAACTGGCGAAGTCCTTGGTGGCCTCGGCTCGTATGGTTCCGGAAAAAGCGCAGCGTTTGGGATACAAGTTCCACTATGAAAACCTGCTGGAGGCGCTGAACGAAATCTGTCTGCCATTCAAGATGGGGGAAGAGATTTTCGTGGCTGAGCAGTTTGTCCCGGCACCTCCGGAAAAGCTGTTTCCGTTTTTCAAGGATGCCCACAATCTGGAGCGCATCACGCCGCCCACACTGAATTTTTTGATTGAGAAAATGTCGACACCGGAAATCGGGCAGGGGACCCTGATAGATTACCGGCTGAAGATTCACGGTGTTCCCGCCAAATGGAAAACCGAAATCGACGAGTGGCAGCCGCCCTTTAAGTTCGTCGACAATCAGTTGAAAGGCCCTTACCGGCTTTGGCATCACACGCATGAATTCCGTCCATTCTGCGGGGGGACTTTGCTGGTGGATCGGGTTCGCTACCGCATGCCGATGGGCTTTTTGGGATGGCTGGTGGCAAATCGTTTCGTCAGAAAAGATGTGGAAAACATCTTTGCCTTTCGTCGCAAGTACATCGCCAATATGGGAACGTTGCCAACCAAGACCGACTGATCACTGACGGTTGCGCAGCTCGCGCAGGTATCGGAACTGTTCAGCGTCTTGGGCCAGCAAAAAAGGATTCGTGCTTTCTTCGATGGAAAGTTTCAAAGGAACGCTGGGAAGCCCCAGGTCCCGGCGATTGGACAGTTCGTTGGCGTAAAGTTCCAGCGCTTCGGAATCGCCGGTGATGGGGGTGTTGTCCTGATTTGTCAGAATCCGGCAGAAGTCCAGGTTGCGTTCGGTGTATTCATGCGTGCAGTAAATCAGCGTCTGGGGCGGAAGCTTCTTGATGCGCTGAAGACTTGCATAGCCCTGTTCGTGGCTGCCTTCAAACAATCTTCCGCAACCCAGCCCGAAAATCACATCGCCGGAAAAAAGCCATTTGTGCTGTTGATCCCAGTAAGCGATATGCCCCAGAGTGTGACCGGGAAGCTCCAGAATGGTGAATTCCCAAGGGGACAGTTTCACCACATCGCCTTCTTTCAGCCAGTGATCTGCCTGGGGGATCTGCTTCTGATTTTTTTCAGGGGCATACACCGGACAGCCGAAGGTGTTCTTCAGGGCAGCGACTCCGCCAATGTGATCTGAATGATGATGAGTCACTAAAATGGCTGTGAGGTCGAGCTTTTTTGCGCGCAGAAACTCGGTGACCGGCCCCGCATCGCCCGGATCAACAACAACGGCCTTTTTCCCCGCGTTGTCGATCAGGACAAAGACGTAGTTATCGTCAAAGATGGGGATCAGCTCTACATGCTCGTTTTTCATCATGTCTTATTCTTGCAGTTGTACGGGGCTTCGACAAGACCAAGGTGGGTTTGATTAACAGCACAACTGGCCTTGGGAAAACCGGGCGTTTCCTCTAAACTTAGAGCTTATTATGAAGATCAAAGTAGAGCTTGAAGGCCGTGATTTTATTGAAGTTCAGTGCCAGGGGGACAACGCCCAGGCACCAGGCCCTGTTGAAAAGGTTTCGATCATGGGTTGTTCCCAGTTTATGGATATGATGCAGACAATGCGCAAAAACTTCGGGGCCGACCTGAAAAAGTGGCCGTTGCCGGAAGCTCAGGATCATTCCAGCCTGCTGTTGCGGGAAATGATTTTACGTCTGCGTGGAGAGTGGGCTTTCCCTTATTGTGAGGAAGAGCTTTGTCATTGCCGTTCTGTTTCTGCGCACACCGTGGATCAGGCGATCATCGCCGGGGCTCATTCCACGGAAGTGGTCAGCCGTCAAACCAACGCCAGCACCAACTGCGGGACCTGTCGTCCTGAGGTTCAAAAGATCATTGATTTCCGATTGGGTAAAAAGACCGCCTAGGTGTCTTTTTTCGGGGGGACCGGGGCTTTTCCGGTCAGGTCCTCGGTGATCTTGTCCGGGAAGGTTCCATTTTTCAGATAATAATCCAAAAGAGGCCCCAGCTTGCGGCGGCAAGACCCCCCGCAGGGTCCAACCCCGGCCGACGTGGTGTCGAAGATGTCATTCAGGGTCGTGGCGCCGTTTTTAATAGCCTGCTCAATGGTCTCTCGACTCACGTTATTGCAACGGCAGATGATTTCGGTCTTTTTCTTAGCGCCCATGGACTAATTGTAATGCCCCGCATCCGAAAAGGATACTTCTGAACCCTTAGTATTGCTAAGCGTCATAAGTGCATTGAAAAGCCCGCGGGAATCCTGTAAAACAAATGTCCTTCTAACACTGGAGCTGAAATGGCTATTGCTACACCTGATAAACTTCCTATGACCATCCGCGGAAAAGCGCTGCTGGATGCAGAGTTGAAAAAGCTTCTGTTGGAAGAAAGACCGTCCGTGATTCTGGCGATCGAAGAAGCTCGCGCTCAAGGCGATATCTCTGAGAACGCTGAGTATGAAGCAGCTAAAGAGCGCCAGGCCATGATTGAAGGTCGTATTGCTGAAATTCAGGGCAAACTGGCGGGTGCAGATGTTATCGACACTGCGCAAATCAAAGCAGACCGTATCGTATTCGGTGCGGTTGTTAAGATCGTAGACACTGAGTCCGAAGAAGAATTCCAATACCAAATCGTGGGTGTGGATGAAGCGGACGTGAAAAAAGGCATGATCTCCATCCTGTCTCCTTTGGCGCGCGCGTTGATCGGTAAAAAAGACAGCGACACCGTGACCGTACAAAGCCCTAAAGGCGACAAAGAGTTCGAAATCATCTCCTTCGAGTATAAGTAATTTTCTTGTCGGTCCATGACCTTCTCTGTGAGAATGGGTCATGGACTCGCGCAGACGCCTCTCAGACCGACATCTTATTGCTGAACAACCTGGAATGACCATTCTTCTGACCGGTCTGATTCTGGCGTTTCTTCTTGGTTACACCACCAAATCCCTGCTGTCGCCGGCCCGGCTGGCAGCGCGAATTGAAAAAGCCGCAAGCCACATTCATAAAGACGTTAAAGTCAGCTTTGGTTCCGCTCACGTCAGTTTGAGCAACGGCATTCTGCCACGCTTCGCAGTGATCATCTCCAATGTGCGTATGGAATCCAGTCAGACCTGCTGGGCTGCGCCCGTGATGGAAATTGACGAGCTTCGCCTGCCATTGTCGTTCTTGAATCTGATTCAAGGCAGGGCCCCCGTGCGGGTGGTGGAGGCCAACAGCGTGACTCTGACTTTGCGAGACGACTTCAAAGACTGTGACCCCACTGATCCGGAACAGATCCCGGCCAGCCGCCCAAGACCGGCCGTGACGCTGTCGCCTTCAGAACAAAGTCAGAAATACCGTAACGATGTGCGGGGGATTTCGGTTCGCACCCTGAAGATCACTTCAGCAAAACATCCGCAGTATTCAACAGAGCTGATGAATTTTGCAGTGAAAGTAAAATCCTTTGAACCCAAAGTGATTGAAGTCACCGCAAAAACCCATCTGATGAAAGACAGTCAGGTCGGGGATTATCTGTCCCACGCAAATCTGTATCTGCAATACAAAGAGTCCCCGGAAGCGGCAGTGCAGGCCCACTTCTTTGGAAACTGGCGTGAAGGCCACTACAGTGTGATTGCCAATTACACTTTGGGCGACCAGTTGCTGGCTGTGGAAACTGATTTGAAGCACATCCCCTTAAGTCAGATTCTGGCTATTCTGCAAAAATATCAGTTGGCTTCCCGCGATTTGAACGGCCGTCAGGTGTGGATGTCTTCCA
This sequence comes from Bdellovibrio bacteriovorus, assembly GCF_002208115.1. Lineage (NCBI taxonomy): Bacteria > Pseudomonadati > Bdellovibrionota > Bdellovibrionia > Bdellovibrionales > Pseudobdellovibrionaceae > Bdellovibrio > Bdellovibrio bacteriovorus. The sequence goes on from NZ_CP020946.1 coordinate 1,714,986, forward strand.
AAGCCCGCATGGCGGGGCCGGTGGATGAAATCCGCACGCTGCCTTTGGAGATCCGCGATCTGCGCCTGGAGGGCGACTTGGGGGAAATGCATGTTGAAAAAATCAACATCGGTTCGCTGGAACCTTTGAAGTATGAACCGATCCTTGTCGATGTGAAGAAACTGGACATCGAAAAATTGCTGGTGCTTTTAAATCGCACCAAGCAGACCAGCATCCTGGGGCACCTGGGAAGCTTCACCGGACGTGCGGAGATCGTGTCGGATCAAAAAATGCGCATGAGAGGGGAGCATGCCGGGCTTGAGTTTGTCTTTTCAAATAAAGGCCAGCGGGAGCTTCAGGTGATTGAAAGCATGGTCGGCGACATTGCTTTGGATCAGGATCAATGGAGTTTCCAGATTAAACGAGTCGAGCCCCGTGGCGGTGTCTTTGTCGGGGATTTAAGTCTGCGTGCCGATCGTGATTTCAAAGCGGTGGCGGTGAAAACCCACATCGATGAACTGCAACTGGCTTTGCCAGTGCAAAAGCTGATGACCAACGGAGGCGAGATCGGCCTGATGAGTCTTGACGGCGATTTGCGTTTTGGAGAAGGCAAAGTGCAGTCCTTAAAAGGTCTGCTGCGCTTGAACTCCATGAATGTTGAGGGTGTGGGCCTGGGGAAAACCCGAGCCTCCTTTGACTGGAGCAAGGGGGAGGTTTTGCTGAACGCCCAGGTGCAGTCCATGAAGGTTTCACCCAACTCTCCAACAGCCGAGGTGCTGCGTCCGGTGACTTTGAACTCGTGGTGGCATGACGGTGTTTTGAATCTTTCTGGTTTAACCGGGCAGTTGGGTGCAAAAAGCGCGAAAGACTTCTCTTGGAAGGGGTTCCAGGCGCAGGCCTCCAAAACCGGAAAGCTTAGCACCGAGGGATCCTGGAATGAAGAAGCGCGCTTAAAAGGACACGTGCAGGTCAAAGACGGCAAGATCCAGCGTCGCTGGCAGATTCAGGGAACGCGCGAGCTTCCGCAGTTTGTGGAAGAAAAGGCGCGGCGCTGATGATGGCCGTGGTGCTGGTCCTGGCCGTGGCAGGATTCTTGTTATATCGCCATAAAACCTGGAAGGCGCAAAGCTGGCCAGCCGAAGGGGTGAGGCCCCCTGCCTGGCAGGCGCATCGCGGATTCTGGAAAGCCGGTGCCCAGGAAAATTCCTATTCGTCCTTTGTGAAGGCCCGTGAGATGGGTTTTCAGATGTTTGAGCTGGATGTGCGGCTGTCAAAAGATGAAGTGCCAGTGGTGTTTCATGACGGCGATTTAAAACGAATTGCGCAAAAAGATCTGCGCGTGACGGATGTGGCCGCCGCAGATCTGAAGGCCTGGGCCGGAGCCTGCACGCTGGAAGAAGTGCTGGCGTCCCAAGACATCCCTGCCACGATAAATATAGAAATCAAAAGCAATGCGGTATTCGATTCCCGTCTGGAAAAACGGGTGGCTCAGCTTGTGCGAAAATATCACCGCGAAAAAGAGGTGATGTTTTCAAGTTTCAACCCGGCTTCGATCTGGCGACTGGGGCGTCTGTTGCCACAAGTGCCGCGGGCACTGCTGGCGACCGGGGAAGACGATCCGGAAAATAAAATCTATCTGAAAAAACTCTGGCTGGCTCCGTACATTGGAGCCAACGCTTTGAATCTCGATTATCGCTTTGTGACTCCAAACGAAGTGCGCGCCTACAAAGAACGCGGGATTCCGGTGGCTTTGTGGACAGTGAATGATCTGGATCGTGGGAAAGCTTACCTTCAGGCCGGGGCCATCAGTATTATTTCTGATGTAGAGAAAGCAGCGGATTCATTTTCTTAAAGTACAAAGGCGGCACAAAAGCCAAAAGGGCCATGGTTGAATAGCCGTGGGGAAGTTTCATGGCACCGGGCTGTTCCTGTAATTCAGTGAACGGCAAAGTGGCTTTCAGGTGATGATGGGAATGGTATCCCAGATTGATCAGACTGTAGTTGGTGATGACCTGATAACTGTCCCAGGAATGTTGGGCCTTGGCGCCTTCATAGAATCCGTCTTCTTTTTTAGTGCGCATCAATCCATAGTGCTCAATATAGTCCGCAGTCTGAAGCAAAGTCACACCCACGAACCCCTGACCCAGCCAGAACAGAAGGGCTGAGTTTCCGTAAAGCCCATGCACCGCTAGACACAACACCAACTGCAAAAGAAGATACCACACAATGCGATGGCGAAACCGCTGCCAGACGGGCTTGCTTTTCAAGCGTTTATTTTCAAACTTGAAAGCATCTATCAGGCCGCCAAGGAACGAGCGGAAGTGATATGTGTAGATCCATTCATTCTTGCGGGCGGTGGCGGGGTCTTCCGGTGTTGCCACGTTTTTGTGATGCCCGTAAACATGCTCAATGGCGTAGTGAGCAAAGTTCGCCAGCAACAACAGTCCAACACCCAAGCCGCGCAGGGGTTTTTCACGACGATGCACTAACTCGTGAGCCGTATTGATGGCCAGCACTCCGGTGATGGCGCCGAAGGAAAGAACAAGGCCTGTCAGTTCCAAAGCCGTGGCATCCAGTGAATGGATGACTCCGGTAAATAAGAACACCGACATAAATGGAAGAGCGAAAATCAACAGGGCATCGGGCAGGCGACTTTTGGGGCGGGCTTGGGGCACATGTCTTGTGCGCAGAACGTGATCCCAGATCGGGTGGATCACAAAAAGCCCAATGACTCCCAAAAAGGTCCATGCACCACCCAGGGCGGCTCCGAGCAAAGCCAGCAGGGCAAAGAGATAAGCAAGACTGTAGCGGGAATAAAATAAAAAAGCCTTCATGGTTCTAAGTAAAGCTTAGCTCCAGGAAGGCTTTTAAGAGAAACAAAAAAACTAAAACTTAGGAGTTTTGGTTTTCGCCTTGTTTCTGAGTTTGACCCATAGACTGTTTGTTCTGATGGGAAACTTGTTGGTTGTCGTGAATGTCTTTGGCATCAACGTCGATTTCATTCAGGCCTTGTTTGAAACCACGGATGGCTTTACCCATGGACTGACCCAATTGTGGCAGACGGCTTGGACCGAAGAAGATCAAAAAGATAACTGCAAGAAGCAGAATGTGCGTAAGGCTAAACTCACCCATGGGGTTCCTCCCAAATTTCTTAAAGTGTACACTTTTTAGACCTGTCTGGGAGGAAAATCAATGCTTGTCTGGCTTTATTCCACTGGCATGTCGATAATTTCGACCTGATCTGCGTCAGCGGCTTCTTTCTCAAGACCGTCAGTTTCTTCTGAACCCACGGCAACGACTTTTGTCCCTTCAGTCACGGTTTGTACTGGGATAGCTTCAGAGCTCTGAGCTTTGCCTGGGAGCTGCTTTGCGATGCCCTTGGTTGGTACAGGAGCCTGGACTTCACGAGCGACCGGAGCGGCTTTGGCGGCCTTTTTGGCGTTGCCATTACCCATCTTCTTAAGCTCTTTGTCGTACTTGGACTTCAGATCAGACAGCTCTTTTTGATAATTTTTTCGGATTTCCTCAACCTGCGTGTTGCGCGCTTCAGTAATGCAGGAAGAGTAGGTCTGGAGAGCCATCTCTTTGGCCTGGGCGCGGCAAGTCAGCTCTGCAGCAGTTTGTGGCATGGCTGAAAGCGAGAACATAATAGTGGCAAAGAAAGAGAATACGGTTTTCATATCAACCCCATTTATCTATAGCCCCCTATAACAAGATCCGTGCCGGGCTTGCTCCAAACCAAGGGGGCTTTGAGGTCGGGGGATCTTACCTTTTTACATCCTTGATCAGTCTTTTGTCGGCACCTGCCGAACGCGAAGAAGGGTCAAATTACATATGGTGCCCGCAGCTCAGGGGAGTAAATTAAAACCAGAGGAGGGCGCCGTGATACCTCTGACCTGCATACTTCTTCCTATGTTACTGACACTGGGCTGGGCCCAGACATCTCCGGTCGTCACCGAGAAAATCACCGTCCCCTGGGCCGTCACTGATTGGGAGCCCTACTACATATTGGAAGGTGCCAATGCCAAGTCCGGCAGGGTCGATCGCCTGCGTCGCGTGCTGGAAGATCATCTGAAAGGCTATCAGTTCACTGATATGTATGCGGATATGCCAAAAACAATGGAGCTGTGGAAGCTGGGTAAAAACATTTGTTCAGGCTCTGCCTTGATGACCGCAGAGCGGGAAAAGCTGGCGTATTTTTCGGCACTGTCATTTCAGGTTCCCCATGAATATGTGCTGGTGACGGCTAATACAAAAATGGTGGAAGATCTGCCGGCGGAAATTTCTTTAAAAGATATTATGAAGAATAAAAAATGGACGGGCCTCTTCGTCAAAGACCGTTCCTATGGTTCCGAGATCGATGCTCTGGTGAAAAGTGTTTCCCCGCGCGACAAACATCTGATGCTGAAGAAAAATGTGACTGAAGGCTACACTTCGCTGCTAAAGATGCTGGAAAAAAAGCGCTTTGATTACATGATCGAATACGAAGCCGTGGTGCGGGCGTATAACGAAAAGATCTTTCCGGCGAAACCGCTTGCGACCCGTATAGTGAAAGAATCTTATCCGTCGGCGGTGTTTTATCTGGCGTGCACCAAAAATCCATGGGGCCGGGATGTTGTTCGTCGGGCGGATCAGGCCTTGCAGAAAATGGCTTTGACCAGTGAATACCAGCGCGCCGTGGAATCCTGGCTGGCGCCGGACCTGCAAAAGAAAAGTCGAAAAATTCTGGATGAATTCTATCAGAAAAGAGCACAGGGACCGTGGATGACGGCCCCCTGGTGAAAACTAGCGACGGATCGCTTTTGGATCGATGGCGTCCTGAAGACCATCACCCAGATAGTTGAAGCTGACTGTCGTCAGGAAAATCAACAGACCCGGAAGAACTGCCAGGAACGGAGCCTGATAAATCAGCTCTTGAGCATTGTTCAGCATGTTACCCCAGCTTGGTGTCGGAGGCATGATCCCCAGACCTAAGAAACTCAAAGCCGCTTCAAACAAGATGGATTCACCCACACCCAAAGTGATCGCCACCAGCATTGGGGCAATCACGTTCGGGAACATGTGGCGGACGATGATTGTGCTGTCTTTCGCGCCCAAAGTTTTTGCCGCCAGTACGAATTCGCGTTCACGAATGGACAGAATACTTCCGCGCACCAGACGAGCCACCGACATCCACGAGAACAGGCACAGGATGATGATCATCTTGAAGATGCTTTCGTTGGACGTGCTGATGATAGCTTTCAGCCATGGGATCTTGGAAAGATCAATGGCGGCGATAACAATCAGAACCGGGATGTGTGGCAGGGACAACAAAGCATCCGTCACGCGCATCAGGAAGGTGTCAATCATGCCGCCATAGAAGCCCGCAATACTGCCGATCAGAAGACCGATCAAGGCAGAAGCAATCGCCACCAGAACACCCACACCCATGGAAACACGGGTGCCGTAAACCAGGCGGATAAAGACATCACGGCCCAGTTCGTCGGTGCCGAACAGGTGGAAGGTTTCAAAGTTGTTGAACATGGAAACCAGACCCGCTGTTTCAGCGATGTTCAGGCTTTTCAGATCCGACAGGGCTTTGGATATTTCCTGGGCACCCAGTTCATAGATCGCGTCAGCTTCCGCCACCGCAACGATGCCTTTTTCAACCAAAGCTTTTTGCACAACATCGGCCGCTTCGGGGTTGTCCGTGATGAAGCGTTCAATTTCAGTTTCACGAACATCCAGGCCCACAGAGGCGGTGGTCATTGGTGCCAGATAACGGTTCCCCACGTTTTGGGCATCCGGATCAAGGCCGGTCACGGCCTGAATGGTGCCGGCAAACACAGCCACCAGCAGGAAGATGCTGATGATCACAGCGCCAGCCACAGCCAGTTTGTGATCCATAAACTGCGACAGAACCATCTTCCACATCGGCTGGGCTTTTTCCAGCTCCGCACGATCCTTGGCTGACAGTTGGTTGGAATCAATTTCAATTTCGTTCATGGTCATTTCGCTCATACTTTATGATCCTATTGGTAAGAGATGCGAGGATCCGCAAAGCCGTACATGATGTCCGCGACCAGATTCATCAGCAAAACCATGCTGACGGAAATCACGAAAGAGATCATGGCCACGTTGTAGTCATTACCGATGATGGAGTCGTAAACAAGTTTACCCACGCCCTGATAAGCAAAGACAGTCTCTGTCAGAATGGCGCCGGAGAACAATCCCGAGAAGCTCAAAGCCAGGATCGTGATCAGCGGGATCAGGGCATTACGGAAGCCGTGCTGCCAGATCACTGTTTTGCGGGAAAGGCCTTTGGCTCTTGCCGTGCGGATGAAATCATTGCGCATGGCTTCGAGCATGGTGGAACGGGTGAATCTTGAGAAGCGTCCGATCTGCTGAATGGACAGACTCAAGACAGGAAGAATCAGATAGATAGAGCGGTCTTTGATATCAGCCCAAAGGCCCATATCTGAAGCTCCGATGGTTTGTGTGCCCCCGGCCGGTAAGATGGGGAATTTCACGGCAAAAAGAATAATCAAGACGATGGCCAGCCAGAATGAGGGGATGGAAATGCCCCCGAACGAGAACAGATTCACAATGTAATCGGTTCGGCTTCCCGGCTTCAGCGCCGAGATCACGCCCAGAGGAATGGCAATGGCAATGGAAAGGGTCAAAGAAATTGCAGAAAGCAGGAAGGTGTTCCACAGACGGGGACCCATCAGTTCCTGAACCGGAACACGATAGGTACGGCTGTAACCAAGATCACCCTGAAGGATGGAGCCCATCCAACTGGCGTAACGTTTATAGACCGGCTGGTCCAAACCGTACAACGATTTCAGACGGGCCACGTCTTCAGCGGTGATTTTGGGATTGGAGGCCACCATCATGTCCACCGGGTCACCGGGCATTAAGCTCATCAGATAGAAACACACGTAGGACAGGATCACTATCACAGCGAGTGTCTGCAAAATGCGGCGGGTGATGAATGTAGTCATAACAGGGGTCCTCCAGAGTCAGGGATCTAGTTCAGGTTCCAGTCTTCGATGTTGTTTGTCTCGTAGAACTGGTGACCAGCCATTTTGTAACCCTTCAAGTTTTTCGGAGTCACAGAAATGTCAGAGCGGTAGTAAAGTGGCAAAACCGGAACTTCCGCAGTGTAAAGCTTCAGGATTTCATGAACCAGGTCGGCGCGTTTCTTCGCGTTGAATTCAAGATCCAGAGCGTCCAGGTTTTTATCAACAGTTGCGTTTGTCCAACCGTGATAGTTCTGACCGGACCAGCCGTTGCTGTTGTTCGGAATAGCTTTGGAATAAACCGTAGAACGCGGGCTGTTTTCCGGAGAAGAAACCCAGGCAAACAAGGCCATGCCCTCGAACTTGCGTTTGGACATGGTTTCACCGAAGAACACACGTGCTGGTTCATTCTTGATCAGCACTTCGATACCAGCCTGTTTCCATTGGTTTTGCAGGTAAACCTGAACCAGCTCACGGGTTTTGTTGCCCGCAGTTGTCTGGAAGACGATGGAAAGCTTTTTGCCGTCTTTGTAGCGGTAGCCATCTTTACCCATTGTCCAGCCAGCAGCATCCAGAAGTTTTCCGGCTTCACGCTTGGAGTAACGGTACACAGTGATCTCTTTTGGATCCGCAGTGAACCAAGGATCTTTCGGGGATACGTTGTGCAAAGCCACTTGTTGTTTGTTCTCGAACAACGCTTTCACCAGGTCGTCGCGGTTGATGGAATACAACAACGCTTTACGAACGTTCACATCTTTCAGGATTGGATTGTCCAAACGAAGGTCGATGTGCTCGTAAGTCACGGACGGAACGAAATGAACCACGTAAGGCAGGTTCTCAGACTTGTTTTTCTTGTCGAAAGCAAGTGCCTGATCCAGATCCAGACCCAAAGTGGAGATCATGTCGATGGTGCCGGAGCGAAGGTTGGCTTCCATAGTTCCGGTGTTCGGGATCAGCTTCACGATCACCTTTTTGATGTTCGGCTGTTTGCCATAGAAGTTCGGGTTGGCTGCAAATGCCACGTGAGAACCCAATTTGACTTCGCTGATCACATAAGGACCGTTGTAAAGGCCCGGATTGGTCGGGTTGCGAACATAATTGGAATTCTTCTCGTAGCCTTCTTTTTGCTTGGAGTGTTTGTCAAACACAGGTTTTTCCAGGTGAGTTGGCACCGGGAAGAACTGAGCCAATGTGAAGAAGTCCCATTTGGCTTTTTCGTATTTGAATGTGCACTTCTTTGGATTTTTAGGATCGATGTCGATCTTTTCCACCTGAGTCCACTGTTCTTTTTCACCCACGCTCACAGTCGGGCTGGTCGCGATGGTGTGGGAAGTGATGAAGTCCTGGCAGATAACCGGTTTACCGTCGCCCCATTTGGCGCTTTCGATGATTTCCCAGTTGGCTACAATCTTCTTTTTGCCGCCTTCTTCGATGATCTTCGCAGTGCCTTTGTCCAAAGAAGGAATTTCTTTGGCAAGCTGAGTGACCCATTTGCCTTCAGGAGTCAGAACCACCAAAGAACGGCCCACCATGCGGTACATGTAAGCAGAAGCAGACATGGACATGATCAGCGGATTCATGGTTTCGAATTCCTGAGAGATACCGATTTTAAGTTCGGTGTTGGACGGAGCTGCCACAGCCTGGACACTCATGCCCAAACCTGCAACCACGCAGAGACCTTTCGCAAACTTTTTCAACATCACTTTCTCCTTGTTGATTAACTTTAAAACAAAACTAAACCGACATCTTTGGTGCGGACTCAAGCCAGCACGCCTTCTGATGATTTCCCTGGCCTTCCAAAACCGGGGTCTTTTGCGAACAGATGTCCATTTTATAAGGACATCTTGTGTGGAAAGAGCAGCCGGAAGGCGGGTTGATCGGGCTTGGCACTTCGCCACCCAGGGATTTTTTCATTTTCTTTTTACCGTGACCCACGCGCGGGATTGCGCCGATCAAAGCCTGCGTGTACGGGTGCTGAGGATTTTTGAAAAGCTCATCACGCGGGGCGATTTCGACAATCTTACCCAGGTACATCACGGCGATACGGTCACAGGTGTGCTCGATCACGGAAAGATCGTGGGAGATAAACACATAAGTCAGTTTCAGCTTTTCCTGCAGGTCTTTCAGTAGATTCAGAATCTGCGCCTGAATGGAAACATCCAGGGCGCTGACCGGCTCGTCACAAATGATCAGTTCCGGATTCAAAGCAATCGCACGGGCGATGGAAATACGCTGGCGCTGACCCCCGGAAAATTCATGCGGGTAACGATTCACATGACCTTTGCGCAGGCCCACGACTTCGATCAGTTCCAAAACGCGCTGAGTGCGCTCTTCCGCAGTGCCGACGTTATGAATATCCATAGGCTGGCGGATGATTTGACCCACGGTCATGCGTGGATCCAAAGACGCATACGGATCCTGGAAGATCATCTGCATGTTCTTGCGTTTTTTGCGCAAAGCTTCGCCTTTAAGTTTCAGGAAATCCTGACCATCAAAGTTGATGTCACCGGCTGTCGGTTCATAAAGACGGATCAAAGTTCTGCCCAAAGTGGACTTGCCGCAACCGGATTCACCCACCAGACCTAAAGTTTCACCTTTGCGAACGTACAGGGAAACATCGTCCACGGCCTTAACGCTGGCCACTTCACGCAACAACAGACCCTTTTTGATAGGGAAGTGTTTTTTGATATTTTTGGCTTCAAGAATGATTTCGTTCATCTTTATTATTCCCGAACCTTAAAGAGGGTTGAAGCAGGCCACTTTATGACCCGGTCTGATTTCTACCAAAGGCGGCTTGGTGCCGGCGCATTCACTTTTTACGCGAGAACAACGGTTCACAAAAGGGCAGCCTTTCGGCAGTTCGTACGGTGCCGGGACCGAACCTTCAATGGTGGTCAGGCGGCTGACGCGTTCGCCGAATTTAGGGCGGGATGCGATCAATGCCGCTGTATAAGGATGGCTTGGGTTCAGGAACAGTTCAGAGGTGTCTGCTTGTTCGCAAGTCTGGCCACCGTACATAACCATCACCCGGTCCGAAATCTCGGAAATTACACCCAGGTCGTGGGTGATAAACTGAACAGTCATGTTCAGCTTTTCCTGCAAGCCTTGGATCAGCTCCAGGATTTGGGCCTGAATCGTCACGTCCAACGCGGTCGTTGGTTCATCGGCGATCAGGAATGTTGGGTCGCAGGAAAGAGCCATGGCAATCATGGCTCTTTGTCTCATGCCGCCGGACAGTTGGTGAGGGTAAGCCTCATAACGTTCTTCCGGGGAAGGGATGCCCACCAGGCGAAGCATTTCAATGGCACGTTCGCGGGACTCTTTCGGTCCGCACTTTTTGTGCTTCATGATCTGTTCATCCATCTGGAACCCGATGGTCAGAACCGGGTTCAGGGCCGTCATCGGCTCCTGAAAGATCATCGCCATCTCGCCGCCGCGAACTTCGGCCATTTCCGGTTCAGAAAGTTTCAAAATATCACGGCCATTCAGCAGGACCTGGCCGCCGGTAACTTTTCCCGGTTTTTCAATCAGACGCATCAAAGAATAGGAAGTGACAGATTTGCCGCAACCGGATTCGCCCACGATCCCCAGGGTTTGACCTTTATAGATGTCATAACTGACGTTGTTGACGGCGCGGACCGGGCCCATCTTTGTGTGAAAGGTGGTTTCCAGATTCTTAACTTCAAGTATTGGTTGAATAGCCACTATTTAAGTCCTCTTAAAGAAAGCGTCTTGTTTCAAGTTCTTCCATGGCAGAAAGGGCGCCTTTTTTTAGGGCCTTTCCCAAAACGCCGGTCAGCTTGTCGCTTAAGCTTTCGTGGTGTTCAAATTTTACTTTAACTACCTGATGCTTTTCAGAAAGGGTCAGAAGGTAGTCATCGCTGGTGCGGATTTCATCAACCAGCAGTTTTGTCAGGGCTTGTTCGCCGTACCAGTATTCGCCGGTGGCTACTTCAGACAGATTCATCTGTGGACGGAAGCGGCTGACAAAGCTCTTGAACAGCACATGCGTGTCTTCAAGCTGTTGTTTGAACTTTTCTTCGCCCTTGTCAGTGATTTCACCCAAAAGGCTCACAGTTCGCTTGAACTCTCCAGCGGTGTATTCTTTGTAGTCTACATCGTGCTTTTTCAACAGACGGTGCAGGTTTGGAAGCTGGGCCACCACACCGATAGAGCCAACAATGGCAAACGGGGCGCACAGGATTTTGTTCGCGGTCACAGACATCAGGTAACCGCCGCTGGCAGCCACTTTGTCCACGCAAACAGTCAATGGAATGCCTTTTTCACGGATGCGCAAAAGCTGGCTTGCGGCCAGGCCGTAACCATGAACGACACCGCCCGGGCTTTCCACGCGAACGACAACTTCGTCAGACGGGGTGGCCAGGGTCAAAACAGCCGTGACTTCTTCGCGCAGGTTTTCAACCGCAGACGCTTTCACGTCGCCTTCAAAGTCGATCACGAAGATTTTTTTGTCGCCATCGCTGGATTTGGATTCAAGGGCTTTGCGCTCTTCTTTCAACTTTTTCTTGAGCTCTTTGCGCTCGGACTTGGTGACGGTGTGGGCTTTCAGAAGATGACGGAAGTTTTTGTAGCGCTTATGCAGAAGTTCGATTTGAATTTCGGATTTGTGACTTGCCTTGGCAGCCAGCAGGGCGATGACCAGAATCACCGCAAGGACGGCGAAAAGGATCAAAAAGGTCTGTGCTGCGAAAACTCCGATGCTCTGCAATGCGTCCATAGTACTCCTTAGGGGCAAGTTGGTACGTTATTGAGAAAACAGACAAAGGTCGAGCATCTTTTTTGTTTGCTCAAAAAAAACCGGGAGCCCTGATAGACTCGGAAGTACGAATGAAACCTTCAGGGCGTCTGACCTCTCTTCTTCTGCTTAGTTTTTTTGCTTCCTCTGCATGGGGGGAAAGCCCGGAAGAGGCTCGTCTAAAGGGTTTTGCTCAGCATCATAAGGCGCAGGATCGCTTTGAACAGGCTCGTCAGCAGGGCGAGCGTGCCTATCTTGAAGAAGAAGAGCAGTGGGAACGTCAGAAAGACCGCCAGCTTGAAGAATACAAGAAAAACAAAAAATCGATTGTTATGACTGAAGACGGCCCGGAAGCTCAGGCTGATGCGGCTGCTAAGAAACGCTGGGACGAATCCTATGAAAAGGAGCGTCGAGTGTATGCGGCCGAAAGTGCGCGCCGCGAATCTTTGGATCGTGGGGCAAAGAATCTGCCGTCTGAATCTCAGGAATTGGGTTTGCTTGAAGATCGTCCACGTTACGACTATCGCAAGCGCGCCATGTTCGGCGGTAAGCCCAAGTTCGGCTCCAGTGCCAGCTCGGGCTCTTCCGGCGGTTCCAGTTTCGGTGGGGGATCTAGCAGTCCCTCATTCCCGCCACCACCAACATTTGATGATTTTGGCGGCGACGGCGGCTATGTGCCGGCGCCCAATATGCCAGAAGATTACGGTGATATTCCACCACCTCCTCCGCCACCACCACCTCCACCGCCGTTTGGCGATGACTTTGGAGGAGGATTCGGAGGCGATTCAGACTTCCCACCTCCGCCACCACCCCCACCATTCGAAGGCGGCGGCGACTTCTAAGCGAAAGCTGGAACTTGCCCAAACTCTGCGTTGCTGCGTCGGCGGCGTGCTGTTAGCACGCCTTTCTCCTTGCGCCTTGATTTTGGGCAAGTTGCAGCTTTCGTGGTTCCCGGTTTTTTTTTGGGGGGGGCGGGCCAAATGCCTTTGGCATTTGTGCCAAGGGGAGGGGCCAAAACGGCTTTGCCATTTTGAGCCTGGAAGTCAAAGTGCCGAAGGCCTTTGTGCTTTAGTTTTCTTTTAGGAGTTCTTCGGTGGAGAGGCCGCTGTGTTGTTTAATGCCTCTCATGAGATACCAGAAAATGCCTAGCAGGAAGATCATGGATGGGACCATGATGATGGCCATTGACCAGGTGGTCATTTGGGCGATTTGTTCGTTGAGCACTGTGGACTGAGCGTCTGCGGACAGTGTTGAATCAATATTAATGAAAATCTTGCGGGCCAGTACGAAGTTGCAGACGGCGCTGAAGGCAAATGAGAGTGACAGCCATACGGTGGCGCTCTTCATGTGATCGTGGAATTCTTTTTGTTTGCCCTTTTCTTTCAGGCGTTCTTCCAGAAGATCCACTTTCATCAGAGAAGGATTCAGGAACAGAGTTTCGATGAATGGTTTTTTGGTGAAAGCTGATCCCAAAACGAACAAGCCAACCAGGGCCGGGAAGGCCGCTTCTTTTACGGCGAACCAGAATCCGTGCAGACCCAATAGTGCTAGGCCGCCGGTCAGTAGTACGTTCAAAAGACCCAGGGCTGAAAAGGCATTGAATTTTTTGCGTTTGATCAAGTCATAGGCGCCGTATCCCAACGGGAAGGCCAACGCCAAAACCAGTGCCCAGAAAGGTCCGATAAACTTCGACAGTTTATTCAGGATCAGCACCGGAAGTACGATATTAAAGACGATATTTAAAAGGCCGTTTTCTTTTGGTGGTGCTTCCTGTTTTGACATGCATAGCATCCTTGTCGGCTTCGTAGAAAAAGGCAAGTCGGCGCTGTGCATAAAGTTTCGTTGCACTCAACGTCCGACCGGGTACAATTTGTCGATGGCAATTATACTGGTCTTCTTATCCACGGCGCTCAGCTTTCTAATCAGTTCTGTTTTTGCCGTCCGTTCCTGGGCGTACCGCAGATCTTACATTCATAGACTGGTGTTTATTATTGAAGTTGGCTATGCCCTGTGGGCTTTTTCCATCATCAGTGTTTTTGCCATTGATGACATGGCATTTAAGATTTTTATGACCCATGTGCGGATGCTGGGGCTGCCCTTGTTGTTTCCGTCCTGGGCTTTGCTGGGGGCGGGCCTGTTTTTACCAAGGGTGTCGGCGAAGCTTCGTCAGTACTGGTACGTGGTTTTTGCCTTTCCGGTGTTGATGATCGTCGGCAATTTGCTGGCGATGGCTGGGCTTCCTGCGGCCTCTCGGTGGATGTATTACGACTTTCAATTGATCCCGGGGATGAGTGGCCTTGTGGATTTCACCCGGGGACCGGGGGTGCTGGCGACTTTTGCTTTCGGGGCCGTGGCGATCGCAGTGGGATTTGCGTTCCTGATCTATGCTGTATGCACCCTTAAAGGGCGTCGTTGGAAATATGCCCTGGTATTTTTGGCAGCAGCATTATGGCCCTTTGCTCTTGAAGGCCTGGTTTTGCTGAGCCCCGCGGATCTGCATTTGCGTCAGTTGAAAATCGCCGCCCTGTGGCCCTTTATATGGGGCCTTCATTATGCGGCGAACAAGGGCGACGTTCTGGAAATCACATCCCTGGCGCAGCAAAAAGTTTTCGAGCAGCTTCCGGGGCCCGTAGTGATTTTGAATGCGCGCTCTGAATACTGGGGTGGCAATGCGGCGGCGTCGGAAGTGCTGGGTCTTAAGGACAGCTGGCAGGGACGTCTTGCGGTGGAAATCCCCGTTCTTCGGGACATCATTTCCGGTGCCGAGCGTTTTCAGATTCACGGGCTCAGTTATCAGATCCGCCGTCACAATTTGGAAGGCGACAGTCTGGAAAGTCAGGCGCAGGTGTATCTGTTGAATGATGTGACCGAGCTTGAGGAAAGCAACAAAGCCCTGAAAGATCTGAATGGGGAAATCTTAAAAATGTACAGATTCAACAAACGGGTGCAGACGGTGCTGGCGCATGATTTGACGGGAGCGCTGGCAGGGACGCAGTTGCTGCTGGGCGGAGTATCCCGTGAAGACGGTGTTCTGACTCCGGATTCGCTGGTTCGCGTGCGGGAAGCTCACAAGGCCTCTTTGGAGCTATTGAGAAATATTCTGGTCTGGAGTCATGAAGGCGAAAGTCGGGAAAGCGTTGATCTGAAGACGCGTGTCAATGCAGCAGTGGGGCATCTGGCTCCTCAGATTCTGCAAAAGAATGTTTCGGTGAACGTGGACCTGCCAACTGGGGAAGTTCAATTGTGGGGATCCATTCGTGTTGTTGAAACGATTTTAAGAAATCTGCTGTCGAATGCGGTGAAGTTCAGTCCTGAGGGGGGAACCATTCAAGTGACGGGCTTGATTATGGGAAATCAGGTTGAATTGACTATTCAGGATCAGGGGCCGGGAGTATCGGCGGAAATTATGGCCTCGTTGTCGGATTCAGGTTCGGTGATGTCGTCGCAGGATGATGGCTTCGGGGTGGGGCTTAAATTCACCAAGGACTTTGTGAATCAGATGGGCGGGGTTTTGATCTTTGACCCGAATGTTGTGCAGGGCACCCGGGTTTCAGTTCGTTTTCCTATCGGGTTTCCAGTTTAGGTATTTTAAATAAGATAAGTAAAATTAGGTATTTGCTGGATTCGTCCGCAGCGGGTGAAAAAGTGTGATAAATTGGGCTCACACGAGGTGAGTGATGCCTGAACTTCCAGAGGTCGAAGTCGTCCGCCGGGGCCTGCAGACCATATTAAAAGACCAGCCGATTTTGGAAAAAGTCGAACTGATGCGCAAAGATCTGCGCGAGCCGATTCCTGCTAGAAAAATAAGCACCCTTATCGGCCAGCCGCTGACCTCCATCGAGCGTCGCGCTAAGTATTTGCTTTTGTGGACCCCGAAGGGCGCCATGCTGTCGCACTTGGGAATGACCGGAACCTGGCGGGTGGCGGTGCCGGGGGATGAGCGTCTGCATGACCATATATATCTGCACTTTTCCGGAAACCTGCGCCTGGCTTACCGCGATCCGCGCCGTTTTGGCTGTTTTGACTTTGTTCAAGACCCGTTAAAACACCCTAAGTTGGCGGATTTGGGGCCCGAACCGTTAGAGGCGGAATTCAATGGATCGCTGTTGTGGGAAAAACTGCGCGGCAAGGATGTGGCTTTGAAAGTTGCCCTCATGGATCAGAAGGTTGTCGTGGGTGTCGGGAATATCTATGCCAGCGAAGCGTTGTTTGCCGCCGGAATTAAACCCACTCTGCCAGCGCGAAAGCTGTCTTTGGAAAGAGCTTCGCTTTTGGTTGGCGAGATTAAAAAAATTTTATCTCAGTCAATCAAGGCGGGTGGATCTTCCATTAGTGACTTCGCCCAAGCCTCCGGGGAAAGTGGTTATTTTCAGACGAGCTTTCAGGTTTACGGGCGGGACAAAGAGCCTTGTGTGACTTGCGGGCAACAGGTAAAGTCGAAAGTTCTGGGTGGCCGAAACACCTTCTGGTGTTCGCGTTGCCAAAAATAATTTTGCAAAATTTCGTTTGCTAAGCGGGCCAATTTTTGTGTAACTTAGGCCTTAGTCGAGTTTTAAAACAAACGCGGGCCCACTGTTGGCAATTAAGTCAACAAGGTCAGCTTAAATAAATAACGAAGGGATCATCAATGAAAGCAATCGTAGTAGCAGCTTTGCTTGCACTATCTTTCACAACTGGCTTCACTTGCTCTAAAAACCAACCAGAGACAGCTCCTGCTGAAACTGCACCTGCTGCTGAAGCAACTGCTACTGAAGCAGCTCCTGCAGAAGGCACTCCAGCTGCTACTGAAGCAGCTCCTGCAGCTCCAACTGAAGCAGCTCCAGCTGGCGAAACTAAGTAATTAGCCTTTAGGCTTAGTACTTAAGTTACGACGAAAGCCCTCGAAAGAGGGCTTTTGCTTTTTTCCCCTCTGAAGTTTGTGATTTCTCCATCCCCCCGGATCACCCAAGGTGATTAGTTCTGCTCCCAAAGGTTAAATCAATTTCTCCTCATATTCCGTGTATATATAGATAACGGGCCAGATGCGCTTGCACATGCTCACATTATTGAGTCTAATTATTGGTGTATTTCAATAAAGGAGATTCATCGTGGATTCTATCAGCTCATTCTATGGAATGTTTTTGGAGAACTACACGGGCCTGTGGGTATTGGGCTCTGTGGTGCTTCTGTTGTTTGTGGGCTTTTTCTCAAGCCCTCTGATTGTGTGGGCGATTGCCCTGGCCGCAATTCTTGTCGGCTTTGGAGCGCCAACCTGGCTGCTGGCAGTGTACGCTGTCATCGCCATCATCTTCCTGATCACGCCGCTGCGTGCAGCACTGGTAACATCCGGTTTGCTGGCGTTCATGAAGAAGATGCAGTTCCTTCCGAAAATCTCCGACACGGAAAAAGCGGCGTTGGACGCCGGTGCCGTGTGGGTTGAAAAAGATCTTTTCTCCGGCAACCCGAACTTCGGCAATCTTCTGAAAGAAGACTATCCGCAATTGACGGCGGAAGAGCAGGCCTTCATGGACGGCCCGGTGAACAACCTGTGTAAGGTTTTGGATCACTGGAAAATCCACAAAGACAAAGACATCCCTAAAGAAGCCTGGGACATCATCAAGAAAGAAAAATTCTTAGGCATGATCATCCCGAAAGAGTACGGCGGTCTTGGATTCTCTGCGCTGGCGCACTCTGAAGTGATCATGAAAATCTCTTCCCGTTCTTTGTCTACGGCAATCACGGTGATGGTTCCAAACTCTTTGGGTCCTGCAGAGCTTCTGGCTCACTACGGAACTGATGCACAGAAAAACCGCTATCTTCCACGCCTGGCGACGGGTGAAGAAATCCCTTGCTTCGGTTTGACAGAGCCAACAGCGGGTTCTGATGCGGGTTCTATCACTTCCACCGGTGTTCTTTTCAAAGGTCCGGATGGCAAACTGCAAATTAAATTGAACTGGAACAAACGCTGGATCACTCTGGCTGCGATCTCCACCACGATCGGTCTTGCGTTCCGTTTGCGTGACCCTGAAAATCTTTTGGGTAAAGGCGAAGACGTGGGTATCACGTGTGCGTTGATCCCTTCCAGCACTCCGGGTGTTGTTTTGGGTCGTCGTCATGATCCACTGGGTATTCCGTTCTACAACTGTCCGACTCAAGGTAAAGACGTTATCGTTAACGCAGAAGATGCCATCATCGGTGGTGTTGCCAATGCCGGTAAGGGCTGGCTGATGTTGATGGAGTGTCTGGCTGCAGGTCGTGGTATCTCCTTGCCAGCTCAGGCAACCGGTGGCGCGAAACTGGCGGCTCGTGTTGTGTCTGCGCACTCTTTGGTTCGTCGTCAGTTCGGTATGTCCATCGGTCGCTTCGAGGGTGTTGAAGAACCTTTGGCGCGGATCGGGGCGGCAGCTTACCAGCTTGAAGCCATGAGACGTTACTGCCTTGGTGCCATCGACAAAGGTATCAAGCCGGGCGTTATCACAGCGATGCAAAAGTACTATGCAACTGAAATGGGCCGTCATGTGATCAACGACTCCATGGATATCATGGGTGGTGCGGGTATCTCTATGGGTCCTCGCAACGTGCTGGCGGAAATCTATATTGCGACTCCAATCGGTATCACGGTTGAAGGTGCAAACATCCTGACTCGTACTTTGATGATCTTCGGTCAGGGGGCTCTTCGTGCCCATCCATTTGCTTACGCGGAAGTTAAAACGGCGGAAGCGGGTGATTTGAAAGGCTTCGACAGAGCATTCTGGGGTCACATCGGTCACGTTGTGCGCAACACTTGCCGCGCGATTCTGCTTTCTTGTTCCCGTGGTTTCCTGGCGTCCACTCCGGATGTGCACCCGCAAATGAAAGTTTACGTTCGTCGTTTGACTTGGACTTCTGCAACGTTCGCGTTGTTGTCTGACGTGGCGATGGGTGTTTTGGGTGGTCAGTTGAAAGCAAAACAAAAAATCACCGGTCGTTTCGCGGATATTCTGGCGAATATGTACATGGCGACAGCAATTCTTCGTCGTTTCGAGTACGAAGGTCGTCGTGAAGAAGACCTGGCGTTTGCTCACTACAACCTGAAACGTTGCATGGCGAACATCCAGACTGGTTTTGATGGCATCTTCGACAACCTGAAAATCCCGGGTCTGCGTTGGTTCTTCAAAGGCTGGATCGGTGCTTGGTCCCGCATCAACTCCATCGGTTCCCAGGCTTCTGACGGCTGGTCTCACGCGATCGCGGCTTCCATGCTGAAAGAAGGCGGTATCCGTGAGCGTCTGTCTGATGGTATCTATCTGCCAACAGATAAAAACGAAGCTATCGGTCGTCTGGAGCACGCATTCTCTGTGACGAACAAAGCTGAAGCGGCCGAGAAAAAAGTGAAAAAAGCCATCCGTGAAGGTGTTCTGCCTAAAAAGAAAGTTCACTTGTTGCTGGATGAAGCCCTTCAGAAGAATGTGATCACTCAGGACGAACTGAAGCTGATCCAGGAATCCGATGCGGTTCGCTACGACGCGATCCTGGTGGATGATTTCTCCCAGGAAGAATACATGTCCCGTCATTCTTAAGACGGAACTGATTCCGAAACTTAAAACCCCCGTGTGAACCACGGGGGTTTTTCTTTTTCAAGGGCTTGACCACTTGGGGATGCAGGACTAGCGTCTGATTCCAGGGATGAATTTTCAGATCAGAAGAATACTATTAAGTGCTGCCGTGGGAGTGATGGCCGGAATGGCCGCCGCAGTGTTCTTAATTGCGTTGAACGCGGCGACCCTGTTGCGGGAGTCATATCCCTGGCTGATATGGCTTTTACCCGCGGCTGGAGCGGTGATCGGTTATGCCTACTACAAGTATGGACAAGGCACCGACAAGGGCACAGGGTTGATTCTGGAACAAATCCATGACCCATCCAATATCATTCCATTTCGTATGGCGCCGATGGTGCTTTTGGGAACCGTGCTGACTCATCTTTTCGGCGGATCGGCGGGGCGGGAAGGCACGGCCGTGCAGATGGGGGCTAGCCTTGCTGATCAGCTCAACCGTTTTTTTAAGATGTCCCCTGAAGATCGTAAGGCGCTTTTGATTGCGGGGGCCGGGGCGGGTTTTAGTGCGGCTATTGGCGCACCTTTGGCCGGAGCTTTGTTCGGTCTGGAAGTCATTCAGGTGGGCAGACTTCGCTTGTTCGCCTTGGCAGAATGTCTGGTGGCTTCGTTTGTGGCCTATTACGTTTGCCGTCTGCTGGGGGCTCCGCATTCTGTGTTCGGCCCGGTCGGGGATGTTTCTTTCAACGCGCTTGGTTTTGTCGCTGTTGTTGGTGCGGGTTTGGTCTTCGGGCTTGCTGCGAATATTTTCATGCGCTTCACACATTGGATCGAGCGTTGTCAGAAAAGATATATCGGGCATCCGGCATTCAGACCCGTTGTGGGAGGCGTGTTGCTGGTGATTCTTTATCAGCTTGAAGGCAGTTTCCGTTTCGTGGGACTGGGAATTCCCGTCATTCAGGATTATTTCTCGCAAAGTGCTGCCTTTCTGGATCCGGTTTATAAAACCCTTTTCACAGGTTTGACCGTCGGATCAGGGTTTAAAGGGGGAGAGTTTATTCCCCTGGTCTTTATCGGCTCGGGCCTGGGAAGTGCGCTTTCTGTGGTTTTGCCGGTGTCCGTTTCCTTGTTGGCGGCACTGGGGTTCGCCGCCGTCTTTGGTGCTGCGGCCAACACTCCGTTGGCTTGTGCGGTGATGGCTTGTGAAATTTTCGGATGGCATATCGCCCCTTATGCATTCTTAGCCTGTCTGGTGGCGTATTTCGTGTCAGGCCATCTGGGGATTTACAAGAATCAAAAGATCGTGCGCAGCAAGCGCGATCAACTGTTGTGGGTGTTTCGGCGCAAGTAAGCCGCAAACAAAAAAAGCCTGAAGACTTTGGGTCTTCAGGCTTAGAAGAATGTATGAAGGGAAATTCAACACGCTTCTAGTCGAGCTTAAATCAAATTATGTCGTCGCGGATGCTTTCGCTTTTTCTTTCACGCACTTGCGGATTTCTTTTTTGCTGGCTTTTGGGTTTTCAGATTTGCAAGCCTGGCTGTAAGCTTTCAGTTCTTTCTTAGAGGCTTTTGCAGCGTAGCCAGGTTGAGTGACAGCAAATGTCAGAGCTAGAGCGAAAAATGCAATCCATTGGGTTTTCATCGGGACTCCTTTTTTTTTAAGCCTAGCAAATGGCAAAGAACCAACAATGGCTGAAAATAAAAAATCTTTTAACATGGAAAATAACTTACAGAGTCGAGTCCGGATTGGGCTATAGTGACGCCATGAACATCCTGTTGCTGGAAGACGACGAAGAGATCTGCAAGCGTCTTGTAATCACATTTGAGTCTCAAGGCTGGGCGGTGAAAGCCGTGCAGTCCATTTCAGAGCTTGTCGCACTTTTAAAAGCAAAATCCTTTTATCCGCAAGTGGTGGTGCAAGACCGCATGATTGCGGGCACCGATTCGGCTCAGTATGTCGAGCGCATCAAGACGTCCTTTATTGATACAAAGATTCTGGTCCTGTCCGCCATCGATACCAGTAATGAAAAAGCCGGTTTGTTGGACCTGGGGGCTGATGATTATGTGGCAAAGCCGTATTCAACCTCAGAACTGGTGGCCCGAGTCAAGGCTCTGGGGCGCAGATCCACGCTGGTGGCGTCTAGTCAGTTGATCACCGTGGGAAATCTAACTGTCGACATGGGACTTCGCCGGGCGGAAGTGGCTGGCGAAGTGGTGAACTTGTCGCAAAAGGAATTTCAACTTTTGTCCTTGTTTGCGCATCATCCGGGCAAGGTTTTTCCGAAAGAGGTCCTGCTTGAAAAAGTCTGGGACAATAAGGGCGATGTGGAATCCAAAGTGGTTGAAGCCACGGTGAACAATCTGCGCCGAAAGCTTGAATCCGGGAAATGTTCCTGCGGAATAAAAAACGTGCGCAATGTGGGGTACTGGCTTGAGGCTTAAGTTTTTTCTTCTGTCACTTCTGACTCTGGTTTTCACAAGTCTTTGCATCACTTTTTTGCTGGCCTATTTTTATCAAAGCGAGCGTCTGGCTTTTATCGACGATCAGGTTCGGGAAACGGCCACGGCCATTGTTGATTCAGAATTGTCAGATCTGAAAACCTATGACTACCAGATTGCCAATGCCCTGATTTCTGAAGAACTCGGGCCGGACCGCGTGGGTAAGTTCTTTATCGTGCGAAACTCCAAGGACGAGATTTTGTTTCAGACTGACAACGTCAGTCTGCTGGATGTCGCCATTCCGCGCAGTCCCCAGTGGGTGACGATCGAACAAGACGGCAGACTTTTGCGAGTTCTGAATCTAAGTCTGCCCAAATTTCCCAACCGCACGTTGCAGGTCGGAGCTATCACGGACTCTAATTTCATCTTCTGGTCCACGCTGACGCAAAGATCCGTGGTGTTGATTTCGTTGATCGTGGGAATTGTTCTGGTCATGACCTGGTTCCTGTCAGCCCAGTTGTTTTCACCTGTGCGGGATCTGGAAGGCTTCCTGCATGAAGCCAGTGCCATGCTTGAAAGTAAAAAGGATATTCCCGAAATCCCGCATCGCCTGTTGTCTCCGCAGATAAAATATCTGCGCCGCCGGGACGAATTCAAATCTCTGGTCGAGGGTATTTCCCAACTGGTGGGGCGGGTGAATATGAATAACAAATTCACCAAATCTTGGACCTTTCAGATGGTCCATGAAATCAAAACCCCATTGACCCTTTTAAACCGCGAGCTGGAACGTCTGCAGGAAAAATACCATTGGGAAGCCAGCGAAAATCACGAAGTGCAGCGGCAGTTGAACCGGGTTTCCCGTACCATCACCAATTTCCTGGACTGGGCGGATCTGGCTAACGCCGAAAAACCCCAGAATCTGCACGTTTTAAAGACTCAAGCCGTGGTGCGCGAAGTATGCAGTTCGATTCAGCGTGCGTATCCGGATCGTCTGAATCTGGATCTTCACGCGGATTTTCAGGTGATGTGTAATCCACTGCATTTGGAACAGGTGATTGAAAACCTGACGGTGAATGCTCTTCGCTATACAAACGGTCCTGTGAAAGTGATCTTAAAACAGAACCAATTCATCGTTCAGGATCAGGGGGACGGAGTTCCGGCGGAAGTGATCGAGCGTCTGGGGACGCCTTTTAACCGCGGACCACACCGCTCCGGGCAGGAAAAAGGCAGCGGCCTGGGTCTGGCGTGGGTGTTCTCGGTGGCGACGCTTTATGGGTGGAAGTTCACCCTGATCAATGATCAGGGCACTCGGGCCAGGATTGAATTCCCGGCCTTGAATGAGGCTGATTAAATCGGACGGCGGCGGGACTTGGAGGCCAGGATCTTTTTCATCAGACCATCGTCATCTTCATCAAAGACATCGCCGATGATTTCTTCAAAGATATCTTCCATGGTCACAAGACCCATCGGGTTTTGTTGTTCATAGATGATGGCCATATGCGATTTTTGCTCCTGCATTTTCAGCAGAATTCTGAAAAGCGGCTCGAAGGCCTTAAAGCGCAGGATCGGGCGGATCACACTTTGCCATTCCGCTTCGCCATAGCGGCGCGCAGTCAGGAATTCTTTGGTGTTGATCAGGCCGATGACCTCTTCGCCGTCCAGTACCGGCAGGCGGGTGTGGCGGGAATTCATGATGATGGTTTCAACGTCCTCGACAGAGTCCGTCTTTCTGACAAAGATGACGTCCTTCCATGGGAGCATGATTTCACGGGCCATCTTTTTGTCAGCGCTGACCAGATTCACAACGTATTGTTTGGTCTGCTGTGGCAGATCCTCAAATTCAATGTGCGTTTCTTTAGGGGCGCCGTGGAAGTTCCCGAAAGTGAAAAGCTTCAAAACCACGTTCGTGGACCACTCTAGAATGGTCACGGCCGGGGACAGCAGTTTTTCACCCACATACAGACCTTGCGCCGTGAAAAGCGCAATGGCCAGAGGATTTCGCAAAGCCAGAGTCTTGGGAACGAGCTCGCCAATAACGACGCTTAAGTAAGAGATCGGCAGAACCACCATACCGATGGCCACGGCCTCGGCGGTTTGTTCGGACATCGCAAATGTGCTCATCAGCCACGGACTTAAAGCTTCTTCGGCCCCGGCACCACCGACGGCCGCCGCGATCGCACCCACCAGGGTGATGCCGATTTGGATGACGGACAGGGTTCGCTCCGGATTTTCTTTTAATTTCAACAGGCGGCGGGCATTTTTGTGAGTCGGTGCCAGGCGCTTTAATTGCTGCCGGTTGACCGTGACAAAGGCCATCTCGGAACCGGAAAGAAGCATGTTTACGAAAAGACAGGCGGCGACAACGATGAACTCAGTCATGTGCGCTCCTGCGGGAAAGGGACGAGTATTTCGGGTAAGGGTCAGGATCCATAGGGTTCAGATAGTACAACGGGCGGGCCCTTCCCGCAAAGGGGCACTGCGTTTTCGGCTGGGGAGTTTGTGGTGGCGATGCGTCATAAGACTTCGTGGACAATGTAGTTGCTTTTGGTGGCGCGACCCGGCAAAAAAGGGGCCTCGAGGGGGCTCTATGAAAGTTGTATCGTTGATTCTTGGTCTTTTGCTGTCTGTTTCCACGGCGTCTGCAGACTGGGCTCAGGATTTTTCTGAACTAAAAGACATTCCACGCAGCTATGAAGATTCCGGCGCCATCTGTGAAGAAGTCGCGCGTCTGGAAATGCAGCGCACGTACCCGGCGCCACAATATAAAGTGGAAGTGGGCATTGCCTACGGCGATGGCTCCCGCATCATTGGTGAACTGGATGTGGTGATCTTTGATAACAATCTGAACAAGGTCTTGAAAATCGCTGAAGTCAAATGCTGGAAAGACGTTCGCGGCGGTTTGCAAAAAGCCCAGGAACAAAGAGCTCGCTTCTTGAAGTACAACCGTTCCGGAAAACCATTGTTCTTCCGTTCGACCTCTTCGAATCAGACGTTCGATAAAGAGCAGTTTGCCTTCGTGAAAGAGTTCTTCTCTATCGCACAGAAAGGTTCTGCGTCCCAGGGGTTTGAGGTGGAGCTTGAATACACTTTGAAAGAGATGCATCAGCATCGTTATGAAATGATCCGTTGTCAGAATCAAGGGCAGTGCGCGAAGCCGTAAGGTGATAGTTCAGGGGCCACGGACATCATGCCCGCGGCCCCGTTGCATACGTTCCTAAGTTGCCTTAGATAGAACGCAAAATAAAATTAAATGATCTCATCATGGAACTGAACGCCTGGCGCTTGTTGATAAAGCCCATATAGGTGAAGTTTCTGACCAGTGGCAGATCCAGTTCTTCTTCGCTGTGGCCGGTGTAAATCACAACCGGAATCGGGCGACGGATCTTATGAACCTTCCTTTCAGTCAAAAGTCGATCCATCAAAAGTAAAGTGTCACGGCCGCCCATTTGTGGCATTTGCCAGTCTAAAATCACCAAATCAAAATGTCTGTTCGCAAGAAGTGGGATGGAATCTTGACCGTCGAAAGCCATCGTGACATCGCATTTGTAGTGATCAAGGATGTGTGACATGAGTTTCACAGAATCCAAGCTATCGTCGATCACCAGAACGCGAGGTGTGCGTTGTTTTTCGAGATTAGTTTCTAAGACCATGAATATTCTCCCTGTGTGTCGCTACTTCAGTAATTGAAACCGAAGTAGATCGGAGAATCTTCTAAAAGAACTAGCATGAAGGGATTTTAATAGAAGGTCTGTCTAAAGACAGAAAGAACTCACATTGCTTATGCGAGTTCTTTCCTTGTTTGCTCGGTGACAACTGTTTCGCGCACCACAACCACTTTAATTGATCCTGGATAGTTGCACTCTTCTTCGATGCGTGCCGCAATTTTGCGCGAAAGATCCATGGCTTGAGTGTCATCCACCTTTTTGCCATTCACCATCACGCGGCATTCGCGACCACCACTCAATACGAAGCAGTCCGTAACCCCAGAGAAGCTGCGGGCGATATCCTGCAGTTCAGAAACTTTCTGATTGTAAGATTCGATTGTCGAACGGCGCGCACCTGGGCGAGCCCCGGAAACCGCATCGGCCGCGATCACCAGGAACGCATGATCGGTGCTGGGTTGTTCGTCAAAGTGGTGGGCTTTCACGGCATGAACAACGTCAGGTGCTTCACCGCGTGCCGCGATAAAGTCAGCGCCGATCACGGCGTGACCGCCCTCGACAGTGTGGTCCATGGATTTACCGATGTCGTGAAGCATACCCACGCGGCGTGCCTTCTTGATGTCAATACCCAGCTCGGCCGCCATCAGGCCCGCCAACCAGCCCACTTCACCGCAGTGGAAATACTGATTCTGAGTGAAGGAATAACGATAGCGCAAAGAACCCATCATCTGACGGATCTCGGCGTTCAAACCTTCCAGTTTCAACTCTTTGGCCAAAGAATCGCCATCGTGTTTGATGTTTTTGAAAAGTTCCTTTTTCTGGTTTTCAGCAATTTTTCTGATGAAATCAGGATTGATGTTTTTCTTTTCTTTGAAGATGCGCTCCAAAGTACGGCGGGTCAGTTCGCGGCGAACAGGGTCAAAGCCGGCAACGCCGACCATTTCCATGCCTTCTTCCACGATGATGTCGCAACCGCAGGCATCCTGCACGGCCTTGATGTTGTTGCCCGCCGGATCACAGAACAGCTTGCGGATGTGGGCATCCGGGAAGTTCACGGCACCAATACCGCGCTCGGCGCAGTAAGGACGGGCAAAACGGTCAATCACCAGGCTCAAAATGCGCTTGGCTTCGGATTCAGCGTGTTCTTTGGTGTCAGCTTCGGTTTCCTGGATCATGCGCGCGGCACGACGGCGGGATTCCTCTTCCATCTGGTTTTTCAACTGGGTCTTGAATTCTTCTGCGGAAGTTCCCAGGCGCTCTGTCAGCTTCTGAACCAGTTCTTGGTTCAGGGCTTTTTGCGCTTCCTTGAGTTTTCCAAGCTCAGCTTCCTGACCACGCAGGGCCTGTTCCTGAACCTTGACGTCCGCTTCGCGATCCTGAAGTTTCTTTTTTTCTTCCTGAACGATGGCGTCGGCTTTGGCTTTTTTCTCGTTGGCGACTTCCTGCAGATCCTCGATGCGTCCTTCGGACTTCAGCATCTCGGGTTCCACTTTGGTCCACAATTCCATTTCGATTTCCTGGATGCGTTCTTTTTCCTCCAGGTTGCGAAGTTCGATGACTTCATTGGCTTCGTCCAAAATATCCTGGGCCTCTTCGCGAGCCAGACGCAAAGTGCGTGCTCTGAAGAATTTGTGCAAGGCCCAGCCCAAACCACCACCGGCGACAATTCCAATTATGGCTGTAGCAATCATTGCAATCATAAGGGTACTCCTAACCCCGTTATTGTACCTCCCAAAGGAAGGTCATTGCAAACCTTTGCCGCGCCAATGGGGGCCTTTACTTCTGGCGTTATGGACGGTAGGCTACCTCTCAAAGCGCGTTGCAGGAGGTTTTAATGGGTCATATGGCGTGTCAAACGAAGTGGGTTGGAGGAATCGGGTTCGAATCACAGATTCGTGACCACAAGGTTGCTATGGACTCACGCAGCGACGGAGGCAAGGACCAAGGACCATCTCCAAAAGAGCTGCTTTTGGCCAGCATCTGCGGGTGTACCGGAATGGACGTGGTTTCCATTCTGCAAAAAATGAGAGTCGGGCTTCAGTCCTGCAACGTGGACGCAGATACCGACACCACGGCGGGCTATCCGTCCATTTTTGACCGCGTGAAACTGAAATTTCTCGTAAAAGGCGACATGAAAAACGAGCAGTTGATGAAGGCCGTGACGCTGTCCATGACCAAGTACTGCGGTGTCAGTGCCATGGTCGTGAAGGCTTCCCCTATTGATTACGAAGTGTTTCTGAACGATGTAAAGATTGGCGAAGGACAGGCCGATTTTGAAAGCGCAGCCAAGGCATGATCGAAATTCAGATTCCTTTTGCCGAACTTGACTTCACCTATGCCCGGTCTCGCGGACCCGGCGGGCAGAACGTCAATCGCACCAACTCGGCGGCGATCCTGCGTTGGAATCTGATGAGCTCCCAGGTGATCAGTGAAGAATTAAAACTGCGCCTGCAGGCCAAGCTGGCAGCGCAGTTGACCGAAGACGGGGATATTCTGATTCGCAGTGATGTGCATCGCGATCAGGATCAGAACCGTTCTGAGTGTATTGCGCGTCTGCATGCACTTTTAAGAAAAGCACTCTTTGTTCCCAAAAAACGGGTGGCCACCAAACCTTCTCGCAGTTCTGTGCGCAAGCGTCTGGATACCAAGCGCAAGCACTCTGAAACCAAAACCCTGCGCCAAAAAGTGAAATGATCTAAACGGCTGGTTCTGCGACGTGCTCCACTGGAGCCGGACCGCCACCTTCGACCGCTTCAATACGACGGGACAGGAAGATCGCCACAAAGGTGAAGCCGATGGCGATGTAGCCCACCGTCGGGTAGTGCTCCAGCCGTCCGTTCGCTCCGGTGGTGACGATCAGTCCGCCGATATAGCTTGAAACTGCCGATGACAACTGCTGAACGCAACTGACGATACTCATGAAGCTCCCGCGGTTTTGCGGGCGGGCTGTACCAGAAACCAATGCTGTTGCGGGAATCATGCGCCCGCCGGAAACCACAAAGAAGAAGGCGCAAATCGCCAGCACCACCCACAGCGGACTTGGTCCCAGATGGGTGATCACCCAGTAAGGGATCAGCGTCACCAGGGCACCCCACAGGAAAACTTTGTGTTTGCCATAGCGATCCGCCAGGCGACCGATAAACGGGGAACTGAAGATCGTAAAAGCCCCGCCGATCATGTACATCAGTGGCAGTTGGGATTCGCTTAAGCCGGCGTTCGCAACCAGTGAAGGGGACAGGAAAGGGATGATGGCAAAATGGCCGAACATCACCGAAGACATGAAATACAGTCCACGGCGCTGGTTTTTGTTGCTCGCGATGCGCGTGATGGTGTTCCACATCGGCTCTTTATTCGTGCCGCCTTCAAGGTGCTTGCTCATGGCGGGCACTTTGAACCAGATCACCACACAAAGTGCCAGGGACGTGCAGCCCAGGAAGATGAACGGGGCGTGCCAGTTGAACTGGTTTGCCAGATACAGACTGAACGGAACCCCCAGGATGGAAGCCATGGAAAACGAAGTCATGATCACGCCCATGGCGCTGCCTCGGCGCTCGTAGGAAATCGCATCACTGACGATGGAAAGAACCAAAGATCCCAGCACACCGCCAAAGACGCCGGTCAGGCCGCGGGCCAAAAGCAGCATTTCATAATTGGGCGCCAGACCGCAGGCCACTGTTCCCACGGAAAAGCCGATAAAGAAAAACAGCAGGCATGCTTTGCGATCGAACTTGTCCAGGAAAAAAGAGGCGGCAAAGCCGCTCAGTCCCGCAAAGAAGGTGTACGATGACACGAGGAGTCCGAACTGGTGTGGATTGATCGCAAACATGCGCATCAACTGCGGTCCCAGCGGCATCATGATCATGAAGTCCACGATGGAGCTGAACTGAATGGAAGCCAGGATCGCGAGAAGGAGTTTTTCTTGTTTGGAAAACACGGGGGGTCCTTTTTGTTGACGTGTTTAAAACTTACCGATAAGCCATGGATATGGCAACAATTTGGAAGTTTACAAAGTTTGTTATTGGTTTGGTTGTACTTGGTTTGATTCTGTGGGCGGTGCTGGCGAACTACAGCGTGATTTTCTCTAAAACTGTGATTGGTGAAATCACCAGTGTTGAGCGTGTGGAGCTTCCTGTGGCGCTTGTCACACGCGCTGAAGGTAACATCACTTCTCAGGTGTTCTCTTTCGCTATTGGTATTAAGGACACTAAAACAAACGAAATCTTCACGGCGTCTTCTGAAGACCGTCAGTGGGCGGTGGCGCAGCCGGGTCAGTGCGCTGAGGCTGTTTTCCTGCCTTATCCGCCTTGGCAGTTCACAAAGAAAGACACTTATTTCGGAGCTCGTCTGGTAAAACTGTACGAGTGCGCAAAGTAAGGCACGATGTTTGAGTTACTGCTGCTGATCACTTCCATGGCCGCCGGATTCCTCGGGGCCCTTTTGGGGCTTGGTGGCGGAATTATTGTGGTGCCGGTTCTGACGCTTGTGTACCACGTTGATATTCGCTATGCGATTGCCGCCAGTCTTATTTCGATTGTGGCGACGTCTTCGGGCGCTGCTGCCAGTTATCTGAAAGATTCTTTGACCAATTTGCGACTGGCCGTGTTTCTGGAAGTGGGAACGGTCAGCGGTGCCATTGTTGGTTTTTTGATTTCATCCTTTATCAAAGCACAATTCCTGTTCCTTTTGTTTGGCACCTTTTTGCTGTTTTCGGCGCTGATGATGCTGCGAAAACGCGGCGAACACATTGCGACAGTCAATCACCCTTGGGCGGAAAAACTGAAGCTGGATGGTATCTATCCTGAAAGCGACAACCGACTGGTTGAATACAAAGTCCAGAATGTTCCACTGGGATTGTTTGCCATGTTCGGTGCGGGTGTGATGTCGGCTCTTTTGGGTATCGGCAGTGGCATTTTCAAAGTTCTGGCCATGGATGGGGCGATGAAGCTTCCGATCAAAGTTTCCAGTGCGACGTCCAATTTTATGATTGGCGTGACGGCCTCTGCCAGCGCCGGGGCGTATCTTTTGCGCGGGGACATCCGTCCTGAAATCGCGGCGCCCGTGGCAGTGGGAATTATCGTGGGATCCTTTGTGGGGGCCAAGGCCATGGTGAAAATCCCGGCCGTGCGCATTCGTCAGATCTTCGTGGTGGTTCTAAGCATCGTTTCCATTCAGATGATCATCAAGGGGTTGAAATGACGCCAACGCCGCAAACAAAACCTGACAAAGATTCTTTGCATGACCTGGAGCTGACAATCAGTCAGATCCTTCGTGGCGGCGTACTGTTTGCCGGAATCTTTCTGCTGACGGGCTGGGTGTGGATGTGGTTGCGTGACGGCGACAATTTGCAGTCTTTCACTGTTTATGAACCTCGTCCCTTTGTTGAGAATATTCAGTGGGCGCTGGTGATGAATGACCGGGCTTTGTTGATTGCTCAGTTCGGGCTGGTGGTGTTGGTCTGTCTGCCTTTGGTGCGAGTCCTGATGACTGCGATTTTGTTCCTGAAGCAAAAGGACAAGGGCCTGGCGGTGATGGCGCTGACGGTGTTTGTGGCTTTGGTGGGCAGTTTCCTTTTGGGGATTGATCTGTAAAGTTTTAAAGCAAGTTCTTCGCCAGATACCATGGCAGAATGATGTACAAAGTAATGTCCCGAATCAGATAGTACGCGAAAAAGACCGCAAAGAATTTCCATCCATAACGGCGGATCACGCCTTTTAATCCGCTTTCGCGGAATATCTGCTTCGCTTCACGAAACACCCGCGGCGTCCAGCGATCCAGAAATTTTGTCTTGGGTGGAGCTTGTTCCATATCTAAAAAAGAACCCCCTGCTGTATCTATCCTCTCCTTTAAAGGCGAATAGTCAAGGGGTCAATAAACGGGGCAGGAGTCCGTGAGAAGGAGGGAATGAGAACATGAATGAGGGGAAAATTCACGGAGCTCCTGTCTGATTTCATTACACTCCTGATGGTGCGTTTTGTCAAAAGGTCGAGGCGCCAGTGAAAAACGCTGGTCCATCTCTGGGCGGGAGTCCTACTATCAAGATATGAATATGAAAAATCTCAAATACACTCTGTTCGTTCACCTTTATGGTCTTTTCAAAATTCCTTTGGTTCTGTTTGTCAGTCCACGTGTGGTGGAGGCGGGAAAAAAGCGCTTTGTGATCAAGATCCCGCTGGGGTACCGCACGAAGAATCACCTGAACTCGATGTACTTTGGCGCCCTGGGGATTGGCGCTGAGCTTTCGATCGCCGCGGCGGCGGTGTTTGCCATTGCCGAAAGCAAGCAGAAGATTGATTTTGTCTTTAAGGATTTCAAGGGCGACTATCTAAAGCGCGGTGACGGCGATGTTCATTTTATCTGTGACGAAGTTGAAATGGTGAATTCTTTGATCGAAGAATCCAAAACCAATCCGCATCGTATCGAAAGAAAAATGAAAGGTTACGCGATTGTTCCTTCCGTCAGCGAGACTGAGCCCATCATGACTTATGAGCTCACTCTGTCGGTCCGAAACAGATCACTCAAGGCCTAACTGGGAAAGGCTTTTTACGCTCTCATCGTATTCGTTGATGAGCTTGGCGTAGATCTCTTTCACGGTCAGAATTTCCTCCACCAGACCGACGGATTGGCCTGCAGTCCAGACGGTTTTCCAAGTGGGTTTGGTGGCAGCCGCTTCCAGGGATTTCATTCCCATCAGATGAATCAAAGGCACCATGTATTTCTTCGTCAGTTTGTAGTCTTTCAGGATTTTCATCGCCCAAGGCAAATCAGTTCCCATTTTCTGTACATAAGGAGTGTTGATCACTGCTGCGGGTGTGCCTGACACCCGCGTGGTCATCACGATGTCTTCCGGGGTGGATTTGACGATGGCATCTTTGTAGGACTGATCCACCTGTGCTTCGCGGCTGGCGATAAAGCGGGTTCCCACGCTGACTCCGGAGGCGCCCAGCGCCAGGCATGCGGATATCATCGAGCCGTGAGCAATGCCTCCGGCGGCAATGATCGGAATCTGCAGGCGGGTCTTAAGCCACGGAATCAAAACCAACGGAG
This sequence comes from Bdellovibrio bacteriovorus, assembly GCF_002208115.1. Taxonomy (NCBI): domain Bacteria; kingdom Pseudomonadati; phylum Bdellovibrionota; class Bdellovibrionia; order Bdellovibrionales; family Pseudobdellovibrionaceae; genus Bdellovibrio; species Bdellovibrio bacteriovorus. The sequence continues at coordinate 1,747,378 of NZ_CP020946.1, forward strand.
AAATCGGGCCGGCATGGCCGCCAGCGCCTGCGCCCACGGCAATCACGCCGTCCGCACCCATGTCCTGAACCTTCAGGGCGTGCTCAAGATTCGTCACATCACAGAAAACCTTCGCGCCGTTTTTGTGGGCGTCCTGAATTACAGATTTGGGACTTCCCAAAGAGGTAATGAACATGTCCACGCCGTGATCCAAAGCGACTTTGATGTCTTCGTTTTGGCGGGTATTGCTTTTGTTCACAATGACGTTCACGCCAATAGGTTTCTTGGTGCGGCTTTTGATGTTCTTAAGGGCTTCGGCGTATTGTTCAATCGGACGATAATTCAGTGCAGGGAAGGTGCCGATTCCGCCGGCCTCGCTGGCTTCGACGACAATGTCCGTGTTGCTTACCAGAAACATCGGGGCGGCGATGATGGGATAATTAATGCCCATAGTGTCGGTGAAACTGGTTTTGATCTTTTTGAGCATAAAAAAAGCCTCCCTGCTTTCATAAAGAATACGGGGAGGCTTGGAGGACGCAAGTAATTTCTTAAGGCTTCAGGTATCTGCTGAACAGAGTGAAGACTTCTTTTTTGATCGCTTCTTCGCGCTCGACAGTTTGCGGTCCCAACAATCCCAGTTGCAGGATGTTGTTAAAGCAACTGACCACGAAAAGGGCCATCATGTCGCGGTCACGCCCCTGGTAAGCCGGCATGTGTGCCAGAACCGCTTTTTGATAGTGTTCAAAGAACACGCGGCGTGTTTCCCAGTAATCCAGCATACCCTGAACGCCTTGCAGGGCCGTTCTTAGTGGGCGGTTGTCGTGGAAGCGCGTAAATCCAATGTCGATGAAGGCATGGATCTTGGCATCCAGGTCCGGCGTTTGAAGATGAGCCAGTTTCTCTTCAATATATGCCAGATCTTTCTGCAGAAGATCGTCGATCACCGCAGCCACAATGGCTTCTTTGTTGGCAAAGAACTGATACAGAGACCCGATGCTGACGCCCGCCATTTCGGCGATCTTGTCAGTAGTGATAGCGTGGTAGGGCTCTTGAACCAGAAGGCGTGCGCAGGATTCTACAATGCTAGCCACCGTCTCTTTGGAACGTTTCTGGACGGGGATTTTCAGCATGTACTTCTTTTCAGGACTTGTGTGAGTTTGTGGAGCTGCACCCATAATTTCCTCCTTTTTGAGGTTATAAACTTGGCTCAGGTTCATATTCGGCCAAGAGGGTTTATAATTCAATACTAGTTCCCTAAGTATCATTTAGCGGTACCGACGTCCTCCCTAGAGGTACATCTTTACCGGTTCTTAACATAAAATTAAAACTATCGTCTTATTCTGATCCTATACCCCTAAACATTAGAAGTATTGCTCTATCGTAATCAAAAAACAGTAGAAATAAGAGCTTTTAATTATGTTTATGTCGAAATACGTGTTTTCTACGAGCTGTTTTTAAATATTCCTTCTAACTTTGTGAATGAAACTTTTGAGATCTGCTGCGGAAACTCACCGAAAAGTTCATTTGAAAGCAGGATTGGGGATCCAATACGTTGCTTTTGTTCCTGCCGTTCATCGCTGCGCGCAATGCTCATGGAGGCGATCGACCTCACATTTTAAACCACCATTAGTAAGGCTGCTAAGTATACGAAGTTACGAGTCTTAATTAGTTTTGCAAAGCATCTGGATTGCGAGAGGTCTTTAATTATTTTGGGTCCTATGATGGGCATCATGTTTTGCAGAGCGGCTTTCGGCGACTATGAAATGGATGGAGGTGGTGTGTGGATGGCCAGAATGATTTAAAGCACTTTGCAAATCTGGGAACCAAGCTGGGTTTGTGCGTGAAGGATCAGGACAAACGAGTTCTTTATCAGAATGGAAACAGCATCCGCACTTGTGGCAATATGCTGGGGCAGCAGTGCTCCAAGACATGCATGACTCTGTACAAGAAGATCGAAGAGTGTTCGGCCATCTCTGAAGGCATGAAACTTTTTAAAGCCACTGAAATTGAAGGTCACAAAGTGGATGCGCTGATCGTGAATGACGGCGACAAGATCACCACCATGCTTTATCCACTGGATGAAAGCGAAGAAAAGTTCCAGAAACAGGAAGCCTACTTCCGCGAAAAAGGTCTGACCAAAAGTGAAATCCGTATCATGCAGATGGTTCTTCAGGGTATGACCAACGCCAACATCGCCGAGAAGCTTTTCATCTCCAAGGCGACGTTGAAAACTCATTTGAATAATATTTATAAGAAACTTCCAGAATCCATGCGCCCATCCCAGGTGCGCAACTAAGGGGACGGCTCGACAAAGCGGTCCTCTTTCTTGTCATAGAAGTGGCGGGTCAGCACGTACACCGGGCAATGGGCCTTGCGAACGACGTTGCGGGTGTAACTTCCCAGCAAAGCGGCGCTCATCGGGCCGCTTTGAGCTTCCATCACCACAAGATCTGCTTCGGTGCTGTCAATGGCCTCCATCACCAGTTCATCCACGCCACGGAAAGAATTATCAATAATGAATTGCGCTTCGACGCCTTCTTTGTGGGCCCAATCGACCCAGTGCTGAGCGCGGTGGGATTGTTCTTCGATGGTGTGCTCGATGATTTGATCCAGCGTCAGCATCTGCCCTTTGAAATTATAAATTCGCGGACGGGTGTCCAGATCAAAAAGGCTTTCAATCGGGCGGGCAATCGCGTGCAACAGGGTCACACTGGATTTCAGGTTTTTCGCCAATTCCAAAACGTGACGGAAGTTGTCCTTGGAATGCTCCCCAAATTCGGTCGGGAACAGGATGTTCTTAGGTGAGCGGGTTTTGGTGGTGTGGGCCCCCACGACGCAGACCGGGACTTCGCTTTGCAAAAGCAGGCTTTCGGCGAAGCTTCCCAGAATAAAACGCTGGAATCCCTCGCGTCCATGGCTGCCGACAACGATCAGGTCGGTTCCGGTGCGCAGGGCATAATGGGACAGGGTTTCTGCAGCCCCAGCGTGCGACTGTGAGGCGTGCGGGATGACCTTGGGGGCGAGCAAGAAGGGAAGATTATAATCCGCCAGAACTTCTTTAAAGAGCGATTCGGCGGTCTTGGAATGATCCGTGACCCAGGCTGGGACTTCATAGGTCGGCAGCACGATTTCGTTTTCACGCAGAAGGTACAGGGGCTCTATTTCTGCGAGCAAAGTGTGATGCAGGCTGGTCAGATAGTCCGCCATACGCTGGTTGAGTTCTTTGTTGTCTTCAAATGCATCTAAAGCCCAGATGATTCTCATAGAACCTCCCGGCCCCTATTGTGCCGTGAAGGGGAGGCGCAATAAAGAACTCGCCTTAGAGCATGTCGGGAATCAGTGTGGCAGGTGACAGGGCTTAAAACGAAAAAAGCCTGCCGGGAAGGGCAGGCTTTTTAAATTAAACCGGAAAGGTCTTATGTGGACGGAGCCGGATCAGAGCTGCCCACTGTTGTGGTGCCAAGCTTCTGAGCTTTTTCTTCGGCCTTTTCGATCTCTTCGATGTATTTCTTGGTCGCTTTCGGAAGTTCATTCCACATGCGCAAGGAAAGAAGAAGACCCATCACCGCAAACGGGATCAGGAACAATGGCCAGTAAGCCCAGCTCTTGTGGGAAAGATAACCGATTGCCAGGGACTGGATACCAGATCCCAGATACACGCAACCATCCACGATACCGGAAGCAGTAGCCGTCATTTTTTTACCGCCGAAGTCAGCCGCCGCAGTACCGGACATCAATGAGTGAACGCCGATAACTGTCAGGGTGATCATGATGGCTGCCAGACCCAGCACAGTGGGGTTGGAGAACAGGCTGAACGCCATGATGATCAAAAGGATGATCATGATGAAGTTGTTGATCGCGGCTGGAGGACCGCGACGGGACTGGAAGAAGCGGTCAGAGATAATCCCCGCCATGAAACCACCAAAGATACCAGTCATGCAAAGCAACAGACCCCAGTTTTTGATGAAGAACTGAGAGCCTTCAAAGAACACGGCATCTTTGTCTTTCATTTCGTGCGCAAATACCAGATACCACTGCATGATGCCGTTACGCAGAACGCCGGAAGTGAAGTCCACCAGGGCGATTGTGATCATCACAGGATTTGTGAAGATCTTTTTCAGCATGAAGCCAATAGTGATTTTAACGTTGGAATCATCGTAGTCAGAAGAAGCATCTGCCGTGTCGAAGTCGCCGAAGTTCGCTTCTGCCGGGGAGTCTTTTAGCAAAACGAAGTCGATCAGGGACCAGCACAGAAGCAGGAAGGCCGGGATCGCAAACACCAGCCACGTTGCGTTGGTTACGCCCGTATCGATGGCAAAGATGTGACGGATGAAGCTTTGGAAGGCTGTTGGTTCGTGGCCCAGTTGCAGTTTGGATGCCTCAACGATCGCCTGACCCCAGTCGAAGGCAAAGTAAACCCCGAAAGAGATCAAAGTGCCGAAGATCGCACCGAAGACACCGCGCTCACGCACGTGGAACCAGTATGCTTTGACCTTGATGATAGAAACCGCACCGTAAGACTGGAAGAACATGTTCAGCGCAAACAATACAGAGTACGCCACCACGATGTTGGTTTTCAAAGTGCCCATCAGATACAGATAGGTTGCACCCGCCATCAGCATATTCATGATGGAAGAGCCCAGAGCCGCGATGATGATACCTTTTTTACCGCCGATCTTATCAACGATCGGACCATTCAGAAGGAAAGAGAACCCGTAGGTGATTGTACCGGCGGCGAAGATGATACCAAATTGTTCTTTGGTCATCAGGTCGCCCAGAGCGTTCTTGGAAACGTTCAGGTTGTAACGTGCCATGTACAGGAAGGCATAGGTCATACCCAGAGGGAACCAGTTTACGAAACGACGAATCATGAACTTGCGTGAATGTCCCAGCGGGTTGTTCTTGAAGTACAAGAAAATAACCGCGAACAGACAGGCGCTGACGAGTAGTAAAGCCATGGAACCTCCGGTAAAATTTCGAGGAAGCTAAAGGAAAATGAGCCACTTTGCAATCTAAAGAGCCTTCAATTCCTCCGAAGTTATTTCAAGATTGTGTCAGGGCGCCGGGAAACTGGTTCCAGAGTGGGATTTTATTTTCCCCTCTCTGTGATACGCTGCAAAAACTTCACGATGAAATCTCTCAAATCTGTTTAATTGGACCCCTGAATTACCCATAAGCAAAACTTATGGAAGCGCTAAAAATTATGACTTTGTGCTTATAGGTCCAGGGCGATATGTTGTGTTTCAGAAGGAGACGTTACAAACGAAACCTTCTAACCTCGGTAGGTTCCTGACCACTCTCCAGCGAAGAGAGACCCGGTCCCAAGAAAACCGCCGCAATCGCGGCTCACAAAGTCCCACCCAAATAGCCCACCTAACACAGCCTACCGAGGGTTGCGCGCGAACACGACGCAATGCTACTTTCAATCCCATGTCATTTAAATATTTCCCCCTCTACGAAAAACAAAAAGATACTACCCAATATAAAAAGATCTCTTCTGATCACGTGCGTGTGGAAAAGATCGGCGAGCGCGAGGTTCTGATCGTGGAACCGGAAGCTCTGGAATTGCTCGCTCAAGAGGCCTTGAGCGATGTGTCGCATCTCTTGCGTCCCAAACATCTGGAAAAGCTCGAAAAAATTCTGCAGGACCCTGAGGCTTCCCCAAATGATCGCTTCGTGGCGGTGGATTTGTTGCGTAATGCGGTGATCGCGGCACAGATGGAGTTCCCGTCCTGTCAGGATACCGGAACAGCGATTGTTGTTGGAAAAAAAGGCGAGCGCGTGTTTACCGGTGCTGATGACAAGGAGTTCCTGTCCAAGGGTATTTACAACACCTATCAAAAAAGAAACCTGCGCTTCTCTCAGATGGCGCCGATTTCTTTCTTTGAGGAAAAAAACACCGGCAGCAATCTGCCGGCACAGATCGACATTTATTCCGAGCAGGGTGATGAATACAACTTCCTGTTCCTGGCAAAAGGTGGCGGCAGTGCGAACAAATCCTATTTGTATCAAAAAACCAAGGCGGTTCTGAATCCTGAGGGTTTTGAAAAGTTCGTGCGCGAAACGCTGAACTCTTTGGGCACAGCCGCATGTCCTCCTTATCATCTGGCGTTCTGCGTGGGCGGAACTTCTGCCGAAGAAACGCTGAAGATCGTAAAATACGCCTCTGCGGGTTATCTGGATGGTCTGCCAACCACGGGCAGCGAAGGCGGCCGTGCCTACCGTGATCTGGAAATGGAAAAACAAGTTGAGCAGTGGGCTCGCGAAACCGGAATCGGCGCTCAGTTCGGTGGCAAATACTTCGTGCACGACGTGCGCGTGATCCGTCTGCCTCGCCATGGTGCAAGCTGCCCGATTGGTGTGGGGGTCAGTTGTTCTGCGGATCGCAACATCAAAGGCAAGATCACCCGTGACGGCATCTTCCTTGAGCAGTTGGAGCTTCACCCGGAACAATACCTGCCCAATCACCTGCAGGACGCGGGCGCTGAAGCAATTGAAATTGATCTGAACAAGCCAATGGCGGAAACGTTGAAGGTTCTGTCGCAGCAGAAAGTGGCAACCCGCGTGATGCTAAACGGTCCGATGATCGTGGCGCGTGATATTGCCCATGCGAAACTGAAAGAAAAAGTCGATCGCGGTGAAGGCGTGCCTCAGTATTTCAAGGACTATGCGGTTTATTACGCAGGTCCGGCGAAAACACCAAAAGGCTATGCTTCGGGCTCCTTCGGTCCGACCACCAGTGAGCGCATGGATCCCTATGTTGGCACGTTCCAGGCTTTGGGTGGTTCCATGATCATGCTGGGTAAAGGAAACCGCAGCCCGCAGGTCACGGAAGCGTGCAAGCAGTACGGGGGCTTCTATCTGGGATCTATCGGTGGTCCGGCGGCCCGTCTGGGCAAAGAGTGCATCACGAAAGTGGAAGTGCTTGATTTCCCGGAGCTGGGCATGGAGTCCGTGTGGAAGATCGAAGTCAAAGACTTCCCGGCCTTTATCATCGTTGATGACAAAGGAAACGATTTCTTCAAGTCCGTTATCAGAAAGTTGTAAAAGTAAAAAGCCTCCCAGCGGGAGGCTTTTTTTATGTCTCTTTCAGCAGGATCGGCGAAATGCCGACAAAGAGATTCATGATCACCGGTCCAATCAGCAAGCCCGGCAGCCCCATCATGATGATGGCTCCAACCACACACGTAAATCCAATTACCGGAGAGATGTCCTGATCACCGCCCACGATGAAGGGCTTCAGAATATTATCGATACTGCCGGCGATGGTTGCCACGATGAAAAGCCCCACCGCGGCGCCGGTGCGGTCCCCGATAAAGGCCAGCACGCAAAGTAAATATCCCACGGGCGCGGCGCCGATCACAGGAATGAAGGACACAAAGAAGGTCACAGTCAGAACCAGCCAGAAATCACCCTCACCAAAAATCAGACTGCCGGCACCAATAAGGCTTGCCTGAATCAGACCAATCACCAGAGTTGAAAACAAAGTGACCCAGCAGCTTTTTTTGGTGATCACAATCAGCTTTTCGGTTGTTTCAGCTTTCAACGGGCTGTAGCGCAAAGTGAAGGCTTTGATGCCCGGCGCTTTGATCAGCATGACCGTCATGGCAATCAGGAACACAAAGATCATAAGCAGAATCGCCGGAAGCTGGCCCAGGAACTGGGTGGAATATTCCAGGGCGCCGCTGCCGATTTTGTGCAGAACATTTTCCATGACCTCGCGGGCAGGGCCTGCCAGATCCGTTCCGGTGAAATCAGAAAGCTTCTGCAGCAGATTCAAGGCATAGTTTTTCAGATTGTGGGCCTGGGACAGAATCTTGTCGGTTTCAATGTCCTTGGGCTGGCTGGCATAGACGACAATGCGGTAGATGGCCAAAGACAGCGGGATCAGGAACAGGCCCATTCCCAAAAGCATAAAGATCAGTGACCAGGATTTACGCCCCAGACGCCCTTTGGCGCTGAGTTTTTCTATCCAGTCATTCAGCCCCAGCGCAAAGACGCCCGCCAGGGTCAATGGCATCAGAAATGGAACATTGATGAAAAGAAATGCCGCCAGAAGAAGTATCAATAAAATCCAGTGCACAGCTTGAGGTTTGTCTTTAAAAGAATTCAGCATAACGTCCTACACTTTCTTGATAAATAAATCCTGGCTGCCGCGAATACGTTCAGCATAGATGCCTTTTTCTGATCTTTTTCCCGCACTGATGATCATGGTGACGGCGGCTCCGGACGGCAGGGCCAGCAGCTTTTTCACGCGAACTTCGTCAAAGCCCTCCATCGGGCAACTGTCGTATCCGGCAGCGCGGAAAGCCAGCATCAGGTTTTCACAGGCCAGGGCCGTGGTCTTCGTGGCCCACAGTAAATTGCCGCTGCGACCAAAGGGGCCGCGCGGGATCACTCTGAACATTCCCAGGAAAAACACGGCAAGACTTTTAAATGGCGCCAGAATATTCAGCGGACCGTTGCCGTACACGAAAGGCACCAGCTTGTTGTAATAGGCATGAACACTTTTCGGAGTATCCTGACGATTGGAAAAATAGATCTGGTTGATCTTCTGACCGCGCTGCCACTGATCAGGACGGGCAACGCAGGCAATCAGCGTCGGGGCAGTGCGTGCGGCAGGCTGATTCAGGCAGAACTCTTTCAGACGCTGAAGTTTATCGGGGCTTTTTACCCAGTAAAACTCCCACGGCTGCAGATTGGATGAATTGGGTGCCAGCAGACCCAGACGCAGGCATTCTTCAACAACAGAATCCGGAATCGGTTCATTGGTATAGTGGCGGACAGAACGGCGGCTTTCGACGACTTTCGTGAATTCACCAAAGTCACAATCGACCGCCGGCTCTGAATACATCACGTCAGGGGCTTTGCTGAAAATATTGTCGGACATTTAGTTTTGAACCTCGCACTGCATGCGCGCATCACTGCGACAATTGACCCAGGTGCCATCATGTCGGGGTGGCAGATAATTCGGACTGCAGAAGGTGTTGGTGAAAGTGGTGTAAGTCAGTGAGCGCCCGCGATGAGTCATCTCGCAAGTCCAGCGGGCGTCGCGTTCGGCTTCATCTTCAGAACGCTGTTTGATGTTGTTAAAACAGAAACTGCCGCTGTTGGCATTGCAGTAAGAGTACTCGGATCCGCGACCGGTAACCTGGATGGTTTTGGCAAAAACAGACTGTGATATAAGAATTGCAAATACTGCAATGATCAATGTTTTCATAAAGGCCTCCGCCTCTCAATCAACGCACAGTTTAGAGGGGGAGGCAACAGGCACTGTTATCAAGGCATAGCGTCAGTGTCAGGCTTGGGTAAGAAACTGAACGCCCAGCTCCTGAGCCTGCTCAGTCTCGTTCCAGCGCGACCAGCGGACTTGTCCTTCGACGCTGACATATTCACCTTCCTTGTTCTGGTAGGTGAGGTTGACAAAGTCTTTCTTCGTATAGAATGGAGCCTTAATCTTAAGGCAAGAGCCGTTAAGTGAAATGTTCTCAAAGGCACCTCCCATGATGGGTTGAAAGCCGCGGTTTTCCATTCCCGCCGGCAGCATGGAAGGGCTGACCATGGCCCGGCTTTCCTGCATTTCCCGCTTGTCCTGGCGAAGCTCCAGCGGGCGGCCACTCAGGTATGCCTGAATGTCTTTCAGCAGGTTGGCTTCTTCCGTTTTCCATAGCACCACGAAATCATTGCGGGACTTCAGGCGGATTTTCATCGAACTTGAAAGTTCATTGACCACGAAGAAAGTCTTCACATTGCGTGTGGTTTTTTGCAGATAGCTGTAAAGATCAAAGTGCCGGATCTCCAGAAAAGGCAAAAAGACGATGATGATTTTTTCGACGTCGTTATTTTGCAAAAGCGGGCGCAATGAATAGGGATTGTCGATCAGTGTGCAATCGAAATTTTTTTCATTTTTCAGTTGTGCAGGAATGCGGTTTGTTCCGGTGATAAAGATTTGTGTGTTCATCATTCTTAGGTTCCCCCTTGTTCAGATTCCCTAAAGCAAGCATGAAGCCAACGCCAACCAGCGCAGAAGGGCTCTTCAGAAAAAGTGCGTGAACAGGTGTCTAGAATTTACTGACAGTGTTAAGTTCCTTCCTCTCAAAATGAGACTCCGACGGGAGGAGGGGTGAGAGGGCCTCTTGCTCAGGCCCCCTCACTGGAGGGAAGGGTATTTGAATGGATACAGCGTAAATGCCGCCTCCTATATAATAGGAGTGAAGATCGCCAGACTGATCTTTCTCACCATAGAGACCACCCTGGGAGAAGTGCATGGGCTCTGTGGTATGAAAGCGCAAGTGAAGCTGTTGATCAGGGCTATTTGCCGTTACATCGTTCATGCTAACTCAGTAATGCAAGCGATGGGCCCCGTGTGAAAACGCATATATTTCATCTGGCAGAATTTGGATGATTTTACGGGGCAAAATGACCCAGGCGACTGGAGAAAGACCCCCATGCATTTCTACAATAATATTAGTCTCTTTTTCTTGCGGTGAGAGCTTTCTTCACCTAAGAATGAATTAAGACTGAATAAATCATAAATCCTGGGAGAGAAGGGTTTTTGTGAAAAGACTAAAGCGGTTGTTCGTTCTGTCACATGAATGGAATGTCTTTCTTGTTCTGTTGATTATCATCTCTGTCAGCGTCCTGAGCTGGTGGATGGTCAAAGTGCATCTTGAAAAAGAATGGAATGCACGTCTGGATTCAGAAATAGGAAGTGTTCAGGCGGTTATCAACCGCGAGTTCTTCGGCTATGGCCAGTCGTTGATGGACACGCGTGCGTTCTTCCAGTTGGCGGGCATTCCCACAGCCAAGGAATATCAGGACTATGTGGACTCCTCCCAGGTGCTTCGACGTTTCCCGGGACTTCAGGGGATCGGGTTTGCGCAGAAAGTTGAAAAAGACGGTGTCGCGAATCTTGAGCGTGCCATGCGGGATCAGGGATTTGTTGATTTTAAATTCTGGCCTGAAGGGGAGCGCCCTCTTTATACCTCCATCACTCTGATTCAGCCCCAGGACTGGCGTAATAAAAAAGCCATGGGCTTTGATATGTATTCCGATCTGACCCGCCAGTCGGCCATGGACAAGGCTCTGTTGGGGAATTTGATGGCTGTATCTGATCCCGTGGTGCTGGTGCAGGATGATCAGGAGGAATTTCAAAAGGGCTTCCTGATTTATTTGCCCGTGACCAAGACCATCGATGTGTCCGGCGAGGTGGAGCCCAAAAATATGCTGCTGGGTTTCGTCTATTCCGTAGTGCGTATCAATCGTTTCTTTAACGGGGCGTTTGGCGTGCCGCAGTTCTACGATGAAAAGGTCAACTATAAGATCACCATCTATGATCAGAAGATGGGTCGCACCATTCCCATCTATGAACGCTTTCCCTCGAAATCGGAAGCCAAGGTCCTGTCTGACATTTCAGTCAGCCGGGAAATCAAGGTCTTTGATAAAACCTGGACAATCCATTTTGAGCCCTTGCCGCATTTCTTTAACTGGTATGAGCGCTATGTGCCGATTCTTTTTGCATTCGTGACGCTGGTGATGTTGTCGGTGATCTTCCTGGCTCTGTGGTCAACGCAGCAGTTCCTGAAGTTCAGTGAGCGTCACAAGGCCTCGTTGTCCCAGCTTTCCAAAAACAAGTCCGAGGATATTGCCATGTTCAGAAAGCTGAACACCGTCAAGGCCGACCTTTCCTCGGCGATCGAGGGAAGCTCGTTGTTTGAAAAGTTCTGCAAGCACATGGAGTCTGTTTTTGGCATTGAAGACTGTGTCGTCTTTGTTCGCGAGCAAAAAGGTCCTTACGAAAAGCGTTTTCAGAAAAAGCTGAATGTATTCCCTGATGTTTTGGACATCCCAAACGAATTTGACGAGCATTTGGGCGAGGAGGTTCTGGCAACTCAGGGGCACGCGGAGGCGGCACAGAAAGCCCTGGCGCTCGTGGCGCCGGAAGTGCGAAAAGTCCTGGATCAGTCATCTTATTACATGAGTCGAACAGTCATGCACGAATCCGGCAAAGAGACTTCGGTGCTGATGATCCTGAAGGGCCCGAAAAATCTGCTGGACTCCGAGATGAAATCCTATGCTGTACAGCGGGTGGTCGGACAGTTCACGATGTCCTATGATAAGGCCATTTTGCTTCGTCGCGCAGAGGATGCAAACTTTATGAAGAGCTCCTTCCTGGCCAATATGAGTCACGAGATCCGCACTCCGCTGGGGGTGATTGTCGGCTATTCCGAAATTCTGGCTGATGATGAGCTTGAATCCGAGGATAAGGAGCAGATTGTTAAAAGCATCAAGCGCAACGGCAAAGAGCTGGCGCGGCTGATCGATGATATTCTGGATATTTCAAAAGTGGAGGCCGGCAAGCTGCACTTTGAAATGGCTCAGGTGAATCTGGAAAACCTGATTCAGGAAATCAAATCCATCATGGAAGTGCGCGCTTCTGATAAGAAAATCCAGTTCAGCACGGCGAAGCTCAGCAATGTGCCGTCGCTGGTTGTGACTGATGATGTGCGCCTGAAGCAGATTTTGGTCAATGTGGTCGGTAATGCCATCAAGTTCACCGAAAAAGGCGGTGTGAAGCTGCTGTATAAAACCTATAGCAATGATAACGGCGAGCAGTTCCTGGAATTTCAGGTTCAGGACAGCGGTGTTGGTATCAGTGAAAAGGGCCGGGAGATGCTGTTTAAGCCGTTCTCTCAGGCGGATGTTTCCACGACTCGCAAGTATGGCGGGACCGGGTTGGGGCTGGCCCTTTCCAAGCGTCTGGCAGAGCTTTTGGGCGGGGATTTGTTCCTGCAGGAATCCTCTGTCGGCAAGGGCTCGACCTTCTGTCTGCGCATTCCTTTGAAGGATCTGGAAAAGAAATCTTTCAACGTCCGACCGGAAAAGAATGTGGTGAAAGTGGAAAGCGCGCTGGATGACGGTCCAAAGCGTGAAATCGACTGGGGGGCGCTGGATCTGAAGAATCTGCTGGCCGGATCGCGCATTCTGCTGGTTGAGGATTCAGAGGACAATCAGGAGATCTTTGAACACTTCCTGCGCAGTGCCGGCGCGGACGTGATGATTGCTGACGACGGTGAAAAAGCCGTGGATCAGGCTTTCCGCTACAATCCGGATCTGATCCTCATGGACATTCAGATTCCTAAATTTGACGGCCGCGAGGCGACCAAGCGCATTCGCCAGAAGGGCTTCACCCGCAGTGTGATCGCCCTGACGGCCCATGCCCTTCATGAAGAGCTGCAAAGCTGCCTTGAAGCCGGTTGCAACGGTCAGATCACCAAGCCTGTGTCCGGTGAACTGCTGGTGCAGGAAGTTTATTTCTATCTGAATCACAAGGTGTAAGATGACGGCGATGAGTGTGCCGGTGGAATCAAAAGTGAAGTATCTGCGCCGTCGCGCTGCCGAGCTTGAGTCCCTGCTGGCGATGGGGGAAGGTGTCGAGTTGTTTGAGCTTGGAAAGAAAGTGGGTCATCAGGTCAAGGGCAATGCCGCCACGTTCGAGTTTGCTGAATTGGCGGAGTCGGGAAAAAAGCTGGAGTCGGCGGCTCTTTCAGAAAATGCCAAAGCTGTGCTGGAAGCGGCCCGGGAGCTGATGCAGCAGGTGACCGCTCTTTTGCAGCAGTATTCATGAGTGACTGGTTTTCCCCACCAGCAGTCGATACACAAATAAAATCAGCATGGCGCCCAGGACCGACGCAATAAAGCCCGCAGGTTCATAGGGCGCATAATATCCTGCACCCGTGCCAATAAAGTGGGCCACAAAAGATCCGGCAATTCCCAGGGCGCAAGTGATGATCCAGCCTCCGGGGTCCCGTCCGGGCATTAGTAGTTTGGCCAGGGCTCCGACCAGCAGTCCCAGTATGATGGCGACAATCATGATGTGCTCCTTTCAGTGTGAAGTGTTGATGGAAGGCCACCCCTTCGGAGAATGCTTGAAGGGGTGGCTGCTTATCCGTCATCCGTCGTGGTCAGATGACGAACAAATTTTAAATACTATTGTGGGGGACGGCGCGAAGGAGGAGTCGGCTTGTCCAGACTTTCTCTTGCGCTGTTCGCGTACTTTTAAAAACGCTGGAGACTTTTTCTGAAGCCTCTTCTTTTGCCATGCCGTACTTCTGCTGCAGAATGCCTGCGATGGCTGTGGCATCACCCTTGGTTTTTTCCCACTCGTCATCGGTGATATTGCCCCAGGCTTTGTGCAGGTCGCCTTTGATCTCTTTCCATTTTCCCTGAATGACATCCTTATTCATGGTGTTCTCCTTTGTTGAGGGTTGTTGGGTTGTATGTGATCAGCACCAAGGCTTTGGAGGCTTTGGCGGTGTTTAATTCTGAATCCGCTGGGTGAAGGTTTGCGTTACGCTCATCGATCACCGTCATCTGCTGAAGATCTTTTTTCAGCAAAGCTTTAACTGCCGCGGCTCGTTCATCAGCAAGTTTAGAATCTCCCTGGGGGACATTCTGCCCTGACGAGGGATAGTCCCGATCGGCCCAGGCAAGAATCCGGATCTCGTGAATGTGGCCATGGCGTTCGGCCAGTTCGGTAAGCTGATGAATCTTGTTCTGCTCTTCTTTGCTAAGTTCCTTGGTGCCGGGTTGAAAATTCACAACGGTATAGTGAGCGGTGCCGGGTAAAGCATCCGCTGATGTCAGTGACGGTTGGGTATTCGTGGGGCTTGTCGAGCAGCCAATACTCAGGAAGAGGGAGCTGGTGATGGTGATTATAAGGCCCGCAGAGCGTAACATAATGTCTCCTTGTGGTGTATTTTCATGGGGCCAGAAGCCCGTTGCTATAATGTGGTTGCAACTGGGGTGCCTTGCTTTAAAAATGCTCAGAACAAAATAAAGAGATATAGAATTCTTATTTTTGGCCAAGGGTGGCAAAAAGCCACAAAAATGTTGCGGATATATGCCCCATTGGTTTAATTCTGTAAAAGAAGGGGGCTTAATGGACTCTCAAAAGAAAATTCTGCTAATTGAAGATGATTTGGATTTAGCCGAGCTGGCGACAGCCTATTTCCGCCAAAAAGGCATTCAGGTTCTGCATATGGAAGATCCGCTGGAGGCTTTGAAATCCATCACCTCCAAAAAACTTGTGCCCGATGCCATCATCACAGATTTGAACCTGCCAATGATGTCCGGCTTGGATTTTATCAAAGCCGCACGCAATGAAGGGGTGGCGCTTCCGATTATTCTGATCACTGTTTCCAATGATGTTGAAACTGCGGTGGAAGCCATCAATGCCGGCGCTTATGATTTTGTGGTGAAACCTCTGCATTTCCCCCAGTTATTAATTTCAGCGCAGCGGGCTTTTAAGACGAAAACCTGCGTCAGACGCTTGATTTCAGCAAAGGTGTGAATCCAGAGGGCATCATCGGAAAGAGTGATGCGATTCGCAAGGTGGTCGACTTGGCCCGCCGGGTGGCCAAAAGCGCTTCCACCGTTTCCATCACTGGTGAAAGCGGGACCGGTAAAGAGGTCTTTGCCAAAGCCATTCACAACTGGAGTCCGCGCGCTAAAAAACCTTTTGTCGCGATCAACTGCTCTGCCATTCCGGAAAATCTTCTGGAGTCAGAATTGTTCGGTCACGCCAAGGGTTCCTTCACCGGCGCCGTGGAAAAGAAAGTCGGTCTTTTTGAGGAAGCTGACGGCGGCACGCTGTTCCTGGATGAAATCGGGGATTTGAATTTGTCCCTGCAGGCAAAGCTTTTGCGGGTGTTGCAGGAGCGTGAAATCAAACGGGTGGGTGAAAATCAGTCCCGTCCGGTGGATGTGCGTGTGATCGTGGCCACTCACAAAGATCTGCGTCAGGAAGTGGCGGAGAAGCGCTTCCGCGAGGATTTATATTTCCGTCTGAATGTGATTCCGGTGAAACTTCCCCCGTTGCGCGATCGTCGCGAGGACATTCTTCCTCTGGCAGAGCACTTTCTTAAAAAGTACAACGCCATCAATGGCACCCAGGTTCAGGGCTTTAAAAAGTCGGCGAAGGAATTTTTGCTGACACAAAGCTGGCGGGGAAATGTGCGTGAACTTGAAAATGCCATTGAAAGAGCCGTGGTTCTTTCGTCAGGGACCGAGATTGACGTGGCCGCGTTCACTTTGTTTGATGAACCGGCATTGCAGGATGCATTCCTTGGCGGTGAAGACAAAAAGAATGCATTCGTATTCCATTTCGGTGACGAGGTAGAACCATTGCATGAACTGGAAAAGAAGTACGTCCAGTTTGTCTATGAACGAAAAAACCGCGCAAAAGAGCTGACCGCGAAAGCTTTGGGCATTGATCGCAAAACCCTGTATCGCAAGTTGCAGGAGATTGATCCTCAGACGTCCATCTAGGGAGAAAATCCCAGGTAAATCGGGGTGATTTGCCTCGTCTTGGGGCTTAGGGCGATTTAATGCGTTTTAAGCCCTGGTGGTTCCCTTGCATTACCTTCCTTGTGAGATAACAAGGAGGGTTTTCATGATTTCAATGATCCGTTTGGTGCTGGCTTTGGGTTTTGTCGGCGCTATCACATACGCTCAACCCGATGTGGAACTGGCCACTGCTCGCATGGTGGGGGCGTCCCAGGTGGCCCCTGTCTTTTTTGATCCGGGAAAAAACAGCCTTAGTAACGAAGAGAAAAAAGAACTGCGCACGTTCTTCACGTCATTGCGTGAATCCGAAAAGATCAAATCGGTGCGCGTTCTAAGCTGGGGGGATCGCGAGTATCCGGCGAAGGACGAAAAGGTGTCCAGCAAGCAAATATCCCTGGCGCAGGACCGCGCCGAAGCCATTAAAAAATTTCTGAAGCAGGATTTGAAAATCGACTCTGTGGATACGCACAATATGAGCGAGCGTCCCTCCAAATTGAGCGAGCTTTTCAAAACTGATGACTACGAAGTGAAATCTTCGGCTGAAGCCACGGGAGCTGCGCCTGCGCAGAATAAAACCGGCGTCTTTGAAGAAATGGCCCGATCCACCACCGCATTGGTGCTGGTGGTCCTGCAGTAAAGGAGAGAGCTTTCCCAGTTGAAATTTGGATTTCACTGGTGTGCAGCTCATAATCGCAAGATGGACTATAATCAGATCCTATTCTTAATAATCCTGGCATTGGCGTTGTATTTTTTTGTCAGCGAAAAGCTGGGTGTGGATATGACAGCGCTGTTGATCATTCTGTCTTTGGCCGTCACGGGTGTTCTGGATCCCAAAGAAGCCTTTGCCGGATTTTCCAGTGAACCCGCGCTGATTGTGGTGGCGGTATTTGTGCTGTCTGCGGGGCTCTCTGCGACGGGTCTGACTGATGCCATCGGAAATGCCGTGGGGCGGGTGGCTGGAAAAAATCAGTGGACTGCGAATATCGTGATTATGACGACGGTGGCGGCTCTTTCGGCTTTCACACATCATTTGATGGTGACCGCAATGATGCTTCCGATCGTCATGCGGCTTTGTCGTGAACAAAATCTTCCTTCTTCGCGATTGTTGATTCCCATGGCTACGGCAGCTTCGCTGGGGACCACTCTGACGTTGATTGGGGCGCCGGCCTTTCTGCTTGCCAACAGCGTTTTAAAGCGCTCTGGAGAACCTGCCCTGCGCCTGTTCTCTGTGACCCCTTTGGGAGCTGTGCTTGTCGGCGTCAGCTTTGTGCTGATCCTGCTTTTGTTGTGGGTTTTGCCGAAAACCTCGGGCCGTGATCAACAGGATGAAAAGTTCCGCATCGATGAGCTTTTCACCGAACTTGTTGTGACTCCGGGGTCGCGCTGGGCGGGAATGGAGTTGTCCCAGTTTCAGAAAGAAACGGCCAAACGCTTTGAAATCGTCGGCTTAAAAAGAAACGGCACCAGAATTTCCACTTTGGAGGCCCGGGTGCAGCTTGAGGTTCATGATGTTCTGCTGGTCAAAACCTCGCCGGATGAATTGTTGTCCGTGGACGAAAAAATGGGCCTGGCCTTAAGAACTGTAAGAAAATACGGCGAAGAAATCGCGGCTGCCGCTGAGGACGGGCACAGCAAGGCTGCTGAACCGATGATCGTGCAGGCGTTGATCGCGCCGCAGTCATCGTTGGTCGGTAAAAGCATCGGCGAAATTGATTTTGTCCGTACCATGGGGGTGATCGTCATCGGTCTGTGGCGGCGGGGAGGCTGGATGTACCATGAGCTTTCTCAGGTGCGACTGCGCGAAGGGGATCTGATCATTTTGTGGGGTCATGAACCTCAGCTTGATGAGCTGAACGCCAAGTACAGCCATCTGCTGATGTTGTTCCCGATGAATGTGCGACCCAAAAAACGGGTGAAAGCCAAAACCGCGGCTTTAATCATGGGGGCCTCTGTGCTGGTGGCGGCCACCGAAACTCTGCCGCCGCATATTGCATTTATGATCGGGGCTGTGGCCATGGTGCTGAGTAAATGCATTTCTGTGCGTCAGGCCTATGATTCTATTGAAGTGAAAATATTTGTGATGATTGCCGGGGTGATTCCGTTGGGGATTGCCATGGAAAAAACGGGACTGGCGACCCTGTTTGCGGAAAATCTGGCTCGGGTGATCGCACACTGGGAGCCCTGGGCCATCATGATGACCTTCTTCGTGGCGGCCGGGTTGTTAACTCAGATATTATCGGATGCGGCGACCACTGTTTTGATTGCCCCGATTGCGATTGCCTTTGCAAAAACCGCCGGTGTTTCTCCAACAGCGGCGGTGGTGTGTGTGACCGTCGGAGCCGTTGCGTCTTTCCTGACTCCGATTGGTCATCATGGGAATTTACTGATACTGGGGCCGGGGAACTACCGATTTGTTGATTTCCTGAAAATCGGTTTTCCTCTGACGGCCCTGATCGCGGTAGTGACTTCTTTTATGTCCCTGCATCTGTGGGGCTAAGCGGGGATGGCGGAGGAAGCTGCACCTGATCCCACTTCGGCACATCCAGGCCCAAAGTGATCTTCAGAACTTCATTCACATCCTCGACAAAGTGGAAGCGCAGGTCTTTGCGAATATCTTCCGGGATCTCTTTCAGATCCTTTTCGTTTCTTTTGCAAAGAAGAATTTCCTGCACTCCCGCCCGGTGAGCGGCAATAACCTTTTCCTTGATCCCGCCAACCGGCATCACACTGCCTCGCAAAGAGATCTCACCTGTCATGGCAATCTTCGGATCCACGGGCTTATTCAGCAGCATGGACGCCATGGAGGTCAGCATCGTGATTCCGGCGGAAGGCCCGTCTTTCGGGATGGCTCCGGCAGGGACGTGCACGTGGATGTCTTTCTTTGCAAAGTCCAGCAATGGATCCAAAAGGGGCAGACGTGACTTCAGCAGGGTCAGGGCGATCTTCGCGGACTCCTGCATGACTTCACCCAGTTGGCCGGTCAGCAGCAGATTCCCTTTGCCGGGCATCTGCGCAGATTCGATAAACAGAATGTCACCACCCACCGGCGTCCAGGCAAGGCCTGTCACCACGCCCGGAGGCAGCAGACTGCCAATCATGTCGGCCGAGAATCTTTCAGCCCCGAAGATTTCTTCAAGGTCTTTTTCCTCCACGCGCAGTGGCAGGCCTTCGGCTTTGATGATCTTAAGGCTCATGTGTTTGCAGATGCTGGCGATTTTTCTTTGTAAATCGCGCACACCGGCTTCCCGGGTGTAATGGGTCAGAAGTTTCGTCAGGGCCTGATCGGTGATCTGCAACTGATTGTCTTCCAATCCGTGCTCTTTTAGTTGCTTCGGCCACAGATGGTTGCGCGCAATCTGGCGCTTCTCATCGATGGTGTAGCCACTCAGGTCAATCACCTCCATACGGTCCAGCAGCGGTAAGGGAATGCCTTCCAATGAGTTTGCTGTGGCGATAAAGAACACCTTCGACAAATCGAAAGGTGTGTCCAGATAGTGATCCTGGAAGGTGTTGTTCTGTTCGGGGTCCAGCACTTCCAGCATCGCGCTGGCGGGGTCACCGCCAAAGCCACGGGTCAGCTTGTCGATCTCATCCAGGATAAAGACCGGATCGTTTTCGCCGGCTTTCTTGATTCCCGCAATGATTCGACCGGGCAGGGCGCCAATGTAGGTGCGGCGATGCCCGCGGATTTCCGCATCATCTCGCACGCCACCCAGGGCCACGCGCACATATTTTTTACCCAATGCGCGCGCAATGCTTTTACCCAGGGATGTTTTCCCCACGCCCGGAGGCCCGATAAACATCAGGATGGAGCCCTGCTGCGACTTGCGAAGTTTCATCACGGCAAGATGCTGCAGGATTCTTTTTTTGATTTTATCCAGACCATAGTGATCCTCGTTCAGCACGCGCTCGGCGGCCTCAAGGTCGATGTCCTGCTGGGCGGATGACTGGTTCCACGGAAGACTTGTCATCAGCTCCAGATGGGTGCGGATCATTTGGTATTCGGGCGAGGCCGAGTTGGACGTTTCCAGCCGGCGCAACTGGTTCTTGGCAAGTTCCAGGGCTTCCGGTGGCATACCGGCTTTGTCGATCTTGTCTTTGAATTTGGTGAAAAGATCTTCGCCTTCGTTGTCGCCCAGCTCTTCGCGGATCACACGCATTTGTTCACGCAGAATGCTTTCTTTCTGATTCTGCTGGAAGCTTTCCTGCAATTTGTCGCGGATGCCGCGCTGAATTTTCAGGCGCTCTTTCAGCTCCTGCAGACGATCCAATAGCTTCAGGGCGCGGTCTTTCAGAACCGGGATTTCCAGGATTTCCTGTTTGTCAGATATATTGATGTCTGCGTATGCGGCACACATGTTTACGAGTGTTTGCAGATCTTCGATTTCAGCAATCATCTCACGGATCTGCCTTGTATTTCCCGGCAGAAGGTCCAAGAGGTCATCGCTGAGCTGGCGCAAAGAGGAAAGCAGGGCTTCTTCCGTCTTTTTATCAAGACGTCCGGTGTCCTCAAGGGCTTCAGTTTGCGCTTCGATGTGTCCTTCTGAATCACGGCTGTGAATCAGGCGAATGCGCTGGTGCGCTTTGACGAAAATATTGTAGCTTCCGTCTTCTTCCATGCGGAATGATTCGACTTTTGCCAGTGTTCCCACTTGATAAAGGTCTTCGATTTTATCCACGGATGCATTGGGATTTTTTTGCGTCAGCAAAATCACCCAGTGATTGTCGCGCAGGGCTTTTTGTAAAGCCGATATACTTTTTTCACGTCCGATTCGTAAAGGCATACTGATGTCAGGAAACAGTACGGAATTCTTCAGAGGAATGACTGGGACGTAACCAGAGACGTATGACACGTGTTACCTCGTTTCTCCCCATTATTGGGGGCTTTCTTAAAGATGAGCACGATCCGCCAGCCGTCAAGCCAGGGTCACCCCATAATCTTTTTCCATGCGGGATATGAGTTCTTTATAGTTTACAGGTTTCGTAAAATAGCCCTGCGCACCAAGATTCAGGGATTTTCGAATACTTAGTTCGTCGTCATAGGCACTCATCATATAGACATCAATATCGGGGAAGCGCTGCTTAACTTTTTTAAGCAATTCAAAACCCGAGACGTTGGGCATGTTGATGTCCGTGAATAAAACTTCGGAGCCCGGACTTCTTTGAGAGTTTTCCAGATATCTTAAGCAGGACCGGGCGTCTTCAAAGAAATGAAATTGAATATTGCCTTTTTCAATGGGCTTTCTGAACTTCAGTTCGCACAAGGCACCGACACTGCTTTCGTCGTCGACCACGACAACATTTAAAGGTGCTGCAACATTCATAGGCTGACCTCCGCTGTGCGGGGGGCACTGGGAAGTTCGATGGTGATCTGGGTGAATTCATTTTCTTTGCTAAGAATCTGGAATGATCCGCGGTTTTTTTCAACATTCTGCTTGGCAATCCAAAGCCCCAGTCCGGTGCCTTCTCCGGGAGGTTTGGTCGTGTAAAATTCATCGCAGACATTAGGCAGGTGATTTTGAGGAATGCCGATACCATTGTCGCGAACAGTAAGACGACACAGGGTTTTGCCCGGAGTCAGTTCCACCTGCAGTTCCGGAACAAAGGAAGTGCGGTTTCGTTGGAATTTTTCATTCAGGGCGTACAGGGCGTTGTCGATGATATTGATAAACACACGCTCCATTGCAGGGGCATCCACCAGTCGCGCCTGCACACGGGGGGTGATATTGATCTTTTGCACCAGGGCTGTTTTCAGGTCGATATCCGAGATAGACCGCAGGAACATATCCAGCGCTCTTTCAACCAAGGCGGAAAAATCAATCCATTCCGGTTCCTGACTGGTATCCTGGCGGGCTTGTTTCAGCATGTTGGTGATGATTTCGCTGGCGCGCACGCTGTGTTGTTGGATCATTTCCGCCGCGCGCAGATGCGATTCCTTGTCCAGGTCGTCATCCAGGAGCAGCTCTGAGGCGTTAATGATGATGTTTAACGGATTTTTCAGTTCGTGGGCGATGCCGAAAGTGATGCGCCCGATGGTTGCGAGCTTTTCCTGGGAGATCAACTGCTTTTGTGTGGCTTGCAGCGAGGCAAAGGCTTTTTGCAGTTCATTGGTGCGTTCATCCACCAGTCTTTCCAGGCTTTCATTGATTCTTTTCAATGAATCCTCAGCCGCCAGTCGGCGGTATTCAGTGCCAATGCGGGCTGCGAAAAATTCCACGATGGCAGTGGGTAATTCAGTACTTGCAAAAGGTTTGTCATCCATAATGACCAGGAGGCCGATCAAACGCCCGTCGGTGTGCAGGAACGGTGCGCCCAGATAGGACTGAACATTCATATCCTTGAGCATCTGGTCTTTGGGGAATTCCTGCTGCACGTTCATCGAATAGCAGGCCACACGGGTTCCGCAAAGAACCTGAGTGCAGGGTGTGTCCTCAAGACTATAGACGACATTGTCGGTGAATCCTTGATTTGCCCACAGAAAATCGGTCTGGATGGACTTGCGTTCGGGTTCGATGGCGTGACCGACCATCACATACTTCACGTCCAGGGTGGTGGCCAGGCGATGCACGAGCTCGCGAATGTATTCTTTTCCAGAAAGCAACTGGTCGATATTGTAGATGTCCTTGATGACCTCCAAAGATTGCCGTGTGTTGCTTTCCATAGCTGGCCTCCAGCCAGTCCATTTTATCACTCCCATGAAAGAAAGATCGCTTTGGTCTGTGGGCCTGTTAAAAGTCATCCTGTTTTCCGGATTTCCGGACAGTTAATCCTGGATTTCAGATGCGCAAAAGAGCTTCGGCCGCGCCCTTTTGGCTTCTGATTGCATCTGGCAAGGCACATCCCTTGCTGATGGGGTTGAACATCGGAAATGAGTTTTTTCCAGAAAGGTCAGTTATGAAAAAGTTAGTATTTTTGGTTATTGGATTGTTGGTGGCGGCGGGTGGGGCCGGTGCCCAAACTGCAAAGCCCTCTTTGGCTGAGCGAGCGCAGAAGCTGTCAGCTCATTTAAAGGCCGTGCAAGGTCAGTTGATCTATGCAGACCATGAGGAGGTTCGTGACAGTCTGGACCGCTTGGAATTGGTGTTGAGCCGTTATCAGAATTCAGAGGTGCGATCTGCCTTGGCTTGTATTTCTGATGGCAATGCGGATCTGTTTGAGCGCTTTAAACCTACGAATTTGGATACGGGTACTGTCTTTGGTGGAGGGACGTCGAAGAAAAACTGTGAGACTTTGATTGAGCAGGCAACAGAAAACTTTATGTGTGTTTCTGACGGCAACGCAGACCTTTTTGAAAAATTCGTCCTGCACGACATAAAACGTGCGCGCAGTATCGGAGGAGGCACCACGCTAAAGAACTGTCTGGCCGCAATTCCCCGTTAATTTTTAAACCCGTCCACCAGCGCAATATCCCTAGTCATGCCACCGAAGGGGCCGCAATACACGGTCTCTTCAAGCCATTTGGTTTCATCCGGGACTTCGTCTTTGAAAATGATTTTGGACCAAAAACGATTGATGCTGTCCCAGTTGTAACCGCGACCCTTTAGATGGTCTTTTGATTCAAACGGCGCGGAAGTCGCAATCACATGAGTCATCGGACGGCGGGCATTGTTGATCAATTCAAAAAGATAAGGTTTCTGGGTTTCTGCATCCGGCAGGCTTAGCAGATAAAGCAAAGCATCCACGTCGTTGATCGCACGGTGGGAATCCGTGAAGAAGCCGTGATAGATATTCAACAGCTCCAGTTTCGGACTGGTAAAGCCCTTGTCGGACCATTCCACTTGTTTGAAGGAACATGCCCACACGCGCTCGGCAGAGGTTTTGGATCTGCGATCGATGAAGGGACGGTCAAACTTCGCGTTGTGCGCGATAATCAATTGGCATTCATTTAAAAGCGCATCCACAGCAGTCCAGTCAATGTGCTTTCCGGCGACCATTTCGTCAGTGATCCCGGTCAAAGCCTGGATTTCTGCACTGATAGGCTTCCCCGGATCCTGGAAGCTGGAGTAAGACTTCGTAACGGCCAGGACTTCCCCGGTGTTTTTATTGAACAGGAACTGGCGAATGCCGATTTCGATGATGGTGTCCTCGGCCTGGTTCAGGCCAGTGGTCTCGACGTCCAAAATGGCGGCAACGCGAACGATATCGGCGTTATCCCGAACCCAGGTCGTGGTCGCATAAGGGGGCGTGTTTAGTTTGCAGTCCTCAAGGTGTTTGAGGGTGACTGACTTACCGTCTGCTGATTTGCCGATCCAACGAAATGCCAAGGGACAACTCCTTAAAAATCGGCCCATTTTAGAGGGAGCCCCGTCCACTTGTCACGGAGGGCCTGAGGCGAAGCGATGCGGCGAAAGTCTGAAGTCGCCCGAATTGACTTTTTTAAGCCGGGCGTAAAGACTTTTAGTATGAGTTTGGAAAAAGTATTGATTATTGATGACCATCCGATTGTCCGCGCCGGTTTGAAAACCGAAGTAGAGCGTCTTTCTGACACCTTCACGGTTGTCGGAGAGGCTGAAGAAGCCGTCCGCGCTCTGCAGATGATTCAAACTGAAAATCCCTCAGTGATTTTACTGGATCACCATTTGCGTGGCTCCAGTGGTTTTGAGGTTTTGGAATTCATCCGCAAATTCAATGCTTCTATTCGTGTGATTGTGTTTACGCAATCTCTTGAATCCGCTATTTTGAAAACCTACTGGAACTCCCCGGTGGTGGCGATTGTCAGCAAGGGGTCCTATATCGAGGATGTTCCAAAGGCATTGCTGGCATTGAAAAACGGGGACCGCTTCCTTTCTGAAAATATCCGTCAGGCCATTGATAAAGCCGGCGTCGAAGTTCTGACCAAGCGAGAGATCGAAGTGGCAAGAATGGTTGCTACAGGCCGTTCGAATAAAGAGATCGCTGAAGCTTTGGGTTGTTCTGATCAGACTATCAAAACTCACAAGACAAACATCATGACCAAGCTGGGTGTGAATACCTCTGTGGAAGTTGCCATGTGGGTGACGAAGCAGGGTCTATCTTAAAAACTTTAAAAGCATTCAATCAAATACTGCGCAGGCTCTTTCTGCCGCGCTTTGAAGTTTACACTGACGGCAGTGTTAAGCATGGGCGAGGTTCCTGGGCCTATGTGATCGTTCGCCGTAACCGTGTGCTTCGCGAAGCCAGCGGGGCGTGTTTAAGGCCCACCAACAATCAAATGGAATTTCAGGCGGCTATCGAAGCCCTGTCGTCTTTGCCGGTAAAGTCCCGCATCGATCTTTATACTGACTCTCGTGTATTGATTGAAACCCTGAAAAAGGTCCCGGAGTGGAAAACGCTGGGCTGGATGAAGTCGCGAGGTCAGGCGATTCCGCAGGTCAGTCAGTTAAAGGAACTGGATCGGTTGCTGGCGGTGCGGGAAGTTCAATGGAAATGGGTCAAAGCGCACTCGGGAATTAAGCACAACGAACGATGTGATCTGCTTTGCATACAGGCGCGGTCTGGGTCCTGAGTTGACTTGAGGCCGGGTCGAGGTCATCATAAATTCATGCTTAAATCCAAAATCATCCTGGTGTTGTCTTTGTGTACTTTGTTTGCGGCTTGTTCTCCGATGAGTTCGATGACGGCAAGCAAGCGTGATGCGGAATTTTATGGTCGCTTCGTAAACCCTGCAGATCAAATGGCGAGCGCTCCGGAAAAGCTGGATCAGGTCAAGCTTCTTGAAACAGGTTCTGAGTACCCAATGCGTATGGCTTTGTTCACCAATGGAAAATTCTACTATCAGGTGGACAAGCTGGGGGACGGACAGGGACTGTGGGATGTGACGGACGGAGTTTTGCGTCTTAGAGCGATCCGCCCGTTGTTTGATATGCACTTGTTTGTATCCGGGGCTCAGGCTGACGGGGATGAAACCGTGATTCGTTTCATCGATCGCCACGGATTTAATTCAATCAAGATCCAGTTGCGCGATCCAGAGCTGATGAAGCAGCAGGGGGTTGTTCCTCCGGCGCTGCCGCTTTATCAGGCTTCTGAAAAAGATATCTAGTAGTGAGGCGGCTTTTCATTGCCGCGAATCTCATCACCCTCTGTTCCCAGAACTTCCTTCAGACGGCTGGTCAGACCCTGCAGAAGGGTCTCCAGTTTGTCGATGGTCTTTTGTTGTTCGTAAAGCACGTGGTGCAGTTCTTCCAGTTTTTGTTCCTGGTGAGTCAGTTTGATTTCAAGGTCCACGAATCTTTCTTCGCTCATAAAAAACCTCTTAAGGGATAAAGGACATCACAAAGTAAGTTAATAGAATCACGCCGTGCACGGCGCCCTGAAGCAGGGTCGCTTTGCCTGTTCCCAGAGTGATTGTGCCGGCCATGAACGTCATGATCAGAAACACCATGTTTTTCGGGTCAAGACCCAGCATCAGTGTCTGGTTTGTGTAAAGGCAGAAAGCGATCACCGTCGGAATCGTCAGCGCAATACTGGCGATGCCGGAACCCAGCGCCAGATTCAAGCTTGTTTGCAGGCGGTTGGCGCGAGCGGCGTTGATGGCGGCCCAGGTCTCAGGCAAAAGCACGATGGCTGCAATCAGCAGACCCACCATCGATTTCGGAGCCCCGACATAATCCACGCCCTGTTCGATCAAAGGTGAAATCATTTTTGCCAGGCCAATCACCGCGATCAGGCTGACTGACAGGGAAATAAAACTCAGCCACGCGTCGGTCGTGGTGATTTCATGGGTGGAGTCGATGGGTGAAATGTCACTTTTGGTATCCACAGCTTCGAAGTATGTTTTGTGTGTGGTCGTTTGGAAAAGAATGAACAGAAGGTATAGGACCACACAGATGATACCGATGAAGATCATTTGGGGCGGGTTGTAAGTGCCTGCCGCTGTTGTGGTGGTGAAGTTTGGAAGCACGAACACCAAAAGTGCCAGGGTCATCAAAACGACCATCAGACTTTTAGAGCCTTGAACCTGGAACTCCTGCTCTTTGTACTTCATACCGCCCAGGATCAGGCACAGGGCCACCATCCCGTTGGTGATGATCATCACCGCAGCAAACACGGTGTCACGGGCCAAGACGGCAGAATCAGCGCTAACGGTGGATTGATTCATCAATGACACAATCAAACCAACTTCGATAATGGTCACGCAAAGGGCAAGGACCAGGGTGCCCAGGCCTTCGCCGATCTTGTGCGCGATCACTTCGGCGTGGTGGACCGAGGACATGACAGCAACGCCCAGGAAAACGGCGGCTGTGATCGAAACCCATAGATTGTCCGTGGCGAAGATACTGGAAAGCAGGAATACAACAAAACTTAAAGAAGAGACCAAGTGCTGGGGTTCCAGTCCTTTACGGATGAATTGGGCTGCGCTCATGATCATAGATGTCCTCCTGTTAAGTGTTGAATAAAAGCCTTAGAACGGGAGAGTCCTTGTGCGCAAGTATAAATCCAAAATAATCCAAGAAATTAACTATTTGAGAACGATAATGCCCGATATGTGGGCAGATATTTCCGGGCCTGATAAATAGTGAGAGATTTCCTAAAAAATCACAACGGCATTGACCTAAATCATGAAATCCCCGAAATCATTTACTGAGGAGTTCTTATGAAGCAGTTGTTCTTGGTTTTGGTGGTGGTATTTGGGTTTGCGGGAAACGCACTGGCGTTCGATTGCAGCGATAGAGTTCTGCGCTTTCCGATGAGCGAAATCACGCGCAAGGTGCAAGTAAATCCAGAGGCTGCGGACACGCTGGAAGGTATTCATCTGTATTGGATCGCTTGGGAAAGTTATCCCGAAGCTATCGAAGTGACTCAAGCGGCATTGGCCTGCCTGGAAAGTCAGGGTGTCATGGAGCAATTCCGTATTGCGAATCGAGTGCTGTGGAGACGTGCTCGCTAGAGCTTAAAGTAAAGGCCTAGAAATGGAAAAGGCCCGATGGTTTACCATCGAGCCTTTATTGGTTGCGGGGGCAGGATTTGAACCTACGGCCTTCGGGTTATGAGCCCGACGAGCTACCAGACTGCTCCACCCCGCGACAAGGAAACATAGGTATAGGTGCAAAGCGCCGAGGGGTCAACCCCTCATTATTAATAATTGTAATATAGCACCACGTATCATTGTCAGTGCTCGCATTTCATGGTTCAGTTCGACTGTGTTGCAGGAGACGTGAATATGAATGCGAAAAACTTGCTAAAAATTCTGGGAATCAGCTTTGTTATCTCCGCAGTAGGTCTGCTGGGTTTCTTGTTCTGGGGTCTTTCCAAACTTCCCTCAGCTTCTGATCTGAAAAAAGCGCTGACTCCACCTGCTTTACAAAAATCTGCTCATGCAAACAGCACTGAATCTGCGAAACCGTTAGCTGCAAGCAATTCTGAGGCATCTGTCGCGGCGGCCGATTCATCACCTGCGCCGACGCCTCCTCCAGCCCTGAGTGCGCGTGAAAAGCTGGCGCAGGACACAGTGGATGTGTTGCTGAAGGATTTTGCTGATCCTCGCAAACCACTTGTGGATGGGTGCCGCAATCTTGAAAAAGCAGCACAGAGCGGGCTTTTGCGTGATCCGCAAAATGCCTCGGCGAAATACTTCTTTAGCAGCTTGTCGGATGGGAATCATGATCCGATGGTTGAAACCGCAGCGCCGATCCTGCGCTTTATTTTCCGTGCACCAGGTATGGAGCAAGTCGTGGAACAGATCATGAGTGCGGATGCACAGAACGATCAGGGGCTGCTGAAAAAAGCCGAGTTTTACTATGAGATCTATCGCGCGGGCGATTACCTGCAGAAGCACACTTCGGAAATGGATCAGATTCTGCAAAAAAGCTATAACATGCACTATCTGGCGCGCGCGGTGGCGGCAAAGCCGGAACTGGCCAAGGACTCTGCGACTTTGGATTTCTGCGATCAGATGGAAAAGAATATCAATGCGGGCGGTGAATTCGATGCTGATGAAGCGGCATCAGAGATGTCGAAGTTTTTGGATAGCGCCGGGCTTGATGCCAAAGCGATTGGTTATGATCCAGCTTATCGTTCCAAAGTGAAAGTGCAATTCAACAGCACCCGTGTGGGGGTGAATGATTCCTGGGTTGTCAGTTTGTTTGCCCGGGATATTGAGAGGGCTCAGAAAGCCCCCTCAGGAAAATAGATAGCTACTCCAGCTTTCGCGACTGCCGTCGCTACAGCACTGTGGCTGGCGCCTACTCAGCAGTTTCTTTGGTGGAGCGGGTTTCTGCTTCGCCGTTTTTATTCAAGGAAATGTACTTTGTGCGAGTCACGCGAATCTGCGGCAACGCAGACGGGTCCTTGCCTTCAGCCTTCATTTTTTCGATTTCAAATGGCACCAGTTGTTTTTGACCTTTGCGGGCCGGATGTTTTTCCAACTGGTAAGCACAGTTCTTGGAACAAGTGTCTTTTGCGTAGTCCACTTTGATGCAGTCTTCGCAGATCAATTCATGGGCGTCACAGCGCTTGCATTCAATTTTGATCGTGGAAGGCTGACCGCAGTGCGGGCACAGGCCGAATTTGGTGGTCGGCTGCAGGTTCTGATCCACGGCCACGCGGTGGTCAAAGACGAAGCACTCACCCTCGAACTGATCGTTCGGATATTCTTTCATGTAATTCAGAATACCGCCATCCAGTTGGAAGACGTTGTTATAGCCCTTGTCCTGAAGCTCCAGAATGCCTTTTTCACAGCGAATGCCGCCGGTGCAGAAGATCAGCATCTTTTTGTCTTTCGGAATGCCTTGAGATTCAATGTACTGCGGGAACTCCGTGAACTTTTCAATGTTCGGGTTCAGCGCGCCCTTGAAGGTGCCGATTTTGTATTCGTACCAGTTGCGCGTGTCGATCATCACATAGTCAGTTTCTTCTTTCATGACCTTGTTCCACTCGGTCGGGGACAGGTGATGATTGACGCCTTCCGGAGGCATCACGCCAGGAATGCCCGTGGTCACGATTTCATTGCGGACTTTGACTTTGAATCGACGGAACGGAGACTTCGTGGATTCAGAATCTTTGAAGAACTGATCCGGAGAATTAAAGTACTCGCGGATAAAGGTTTTCCAGGCCTCGAAGGATTCTTTAGTGGAAGCTGCGCAGGTTGAGTTGTAACCCTCATCGCCCAGGATCACGAGTCCTTTGACGTTAAGTTCTTCCGCTTTGTCTTCCAGAGCTTTTTGGATGGCTGGCAGATCCGCCAGTTTGGTAAAACGATAATAAGCCGTAACATAATAGTTCAGCGATTCAGACATTGTGTCACCTTCGTGTCCTGCCGGCGCGCGAGCGTCCGGGTAGCTTGGCTCCAAACCAAGGGGAGTTCAAAGTAGTCGGACGGTTATAAGGGCTTTTGCATTTTAGCGCAAGGGGGCCTCGTCATTCCGGCCGGAAAACGAGGAGAAGTCTGTATGAATTGCCCGGTTTTGGGCATGATCGCCGTCAGGTTGGGCACAAATCCACCCAAGGAGGGTTTCAAGCGCCGAGGGCAGTGCGGCAAATGCTTGTAACCTGTGGGATTTCCCCGTAAAAAGAAGTTTTCAAAGGAAAGATTCCACAATGCAAGTCACTCCTCAGATCCAAAAAGAAATTCAGCGTCGTCGGACGTTTGCCATCATCTCTCACCCGGATGCCGGGAAGACCACGCTGACTGAAAAATTGCTTTATCACGGCGGCGTGATCCACGAAACCGGGGAAGTCAAAGGCAAGCAGGGGACCAAGGCCGTGACCTCCGACTGGATGGCCATGGAGCGTGAAAAAGGGATCTCCATCACATCGTCCGTGATGACTTTTGATTTCGATGGTTTGCGCGTGAACCTGCTGGATACACCGGGACACAAAGACTTTTCCGAGGATACTTACCGCGTCTTGATGGCCGTGGAATCCGCCTGCATGCTGATTGACGTTGCCAAGGGCGTGGAAGAACGTACCAAAAAACTTTACGAAGTCTGCCGCCTGCGCAATATTCCGATTTTCACATTTGTGAACAAACTGGATCGTGAAGGTAAAGATCCGCTGACGTTGATTGATGAAGTTGAAAAGACTTTGAACATGCAATGTTATCCAGTGACGTGGCCTTTGGGCATCGGGCAGCGTTTCCGCGGTATTTACAACCGTCTGACCAAAGAAATCTGGATCTACGATCAGCGCCGTGAGGAAGTGGAAGACTATAAGATCATTCCATTTGAAAAAGGCAAAGACGACAAAATCCTTTACGACTATCTGGACAAAGAATCCGCAGATCAGGTTCTGGAAGAACTGGATCTGATCGAAGGAGCACTTCCTCCATTTGATGTGAATGACTTCCTGAATGGGACTATTTCTCCGGTGACGTTCGGTTCTGCAAAACAGAACTTCGGGGTGGATACATTCCTGCAGTTCTTCACCAAGTACGCTCCGGGTCCGCAGCCCCGTCATCTGAAAGACGGCAAGGACATGGATCCTTGTGATGCAAACTTCTCTGGTTTCGTATTTAAGATTCAGGCCAATATGGACAAGCGTCACCGTGATCGTATTGCCTTTATCCGTATTTGTTCCGGTAAGTTCGAGCGTGGCATGAAGGTGAAGCATTCCCGTCATGACAAAGAGCTAAGACTTTCTTACGCCAGCCAGTTCGTGGCGGCCGACAAAGAAACCGTGGATGATGCTTACGCGGGCGATATCGTCGGGGTCGGTGACACCGGGAACTTTGCCATAGGGGATTGCGTTTACGCTTCCGGCAAAATCCATTTCGAAGACATTCCAAAGTTTGCGCCGGAATTGTTCGGCAAGCTTTCTGTGCGTGATGCTTTGAAACGTCAGAAGATGAACGAAGCCCTGAATCACCTGTCAGAAGAAGGCGCAATTCAGTTGTTCATTGACCCTATCATCGGACCTCAGGATCCTATCATCGGCGCGGTCGGGGAGCTTCAGTTCGAAGTTCTGATCCGTCGTTTGCAGGATGAGTACAACCTGGAAGTGAAGTTGAGCCGTCTGCCATATGGTGTGGCCCGCTGGCCGCGCACGGAAGACGGAAAACCCGTCACGGACCTGAAGGGCGGCGCCAACATGTTCCGCGATTTGCAGGACAACCCGGTCGTTCTGGTAAACCAGGAATGGGATTTGAACTGGCTCAAGCGTGAAAACCCAACAGTGGAATTCCACACCAGCATCTCGCGCGCCCGCTAGTGCAAAGTGCTGAAGCGGCGGAGGGTAAAAACTATGAATTTGCCATTAGAGATTACCGATCTTAGAAAAACCTACCGCGGCGGCACTGTCGAAGCGGTGAAGGGTATGACCTTTTCCGTAAAACCCGGCGAGATCTTCGGACTGCTGGGGCCGAACGGGGCGGGTAAGACCACGATCATTTCAACCATCACGACGCTGGAAAAGCCCACGTCAGGGACGGTGAAAGTGTTCGGGGTGGATGTCTGCACAGATCCGATGTTCACCAAAAAACAAATCGGCGTCGTTCACCAGGAAGTGATCACTTCCGGATTCTTCGACGTTGAAGAGATTCTGACTTTCCATTCCGGCTATTATGGTCTGCGCAAAAACAAAGAGCGCATCCACTTCCTGCTGGAAAAACTGTCGTTGTATGAACACCGCCACAAAAAAGTAAAACAGCTTTCCGGCGGGATGAAGCGGCGTTTGATGATCGCAAAGGCCCTGGTTCACAATCCAAAGCTGTTGCTTTTGGATGAGCCCACGGCCGGGGTCGACATTCGTCTGCGTGAAGATCTGTGGAAGTTCGTTCAGGAACTTCGGGGCGAAGGCATGTCGATTCTGCTGACGACTCACTATTTGGAAGAAGCGCAACAGCTCTGCGACCGGGTGGGTATTATCAATCTGGGTTCACTGGTTGTTTTGGGTGACACCAAAGCTATCATCCGTGAATACACCCATAAAAAAATCCGTGTTCTTCTGACTGAAAAGCATTTGATCCAGTCGGAGTATCTGACGGAAGTGGACGGCAAAGAATACAGTTTCGTCGTCCCTCAGAATAAGACTCTGGGTGAGTTCCTGAACGAGGTCCACATTCCGACAGGGCTTATTGCAGACGTTCAGATCGAAGAAGGCAGTTTGGAAGACGCTTTCCTGAAGCTTGTTGCCAAGAAAGAATCGCAGGTGTCTCTATGACCGGTTTTGTGACTATTTTCCAGCGCGAAATTGCGCGGTTCCTGAAGGTTTTGGTGCAGACGGTGGTGACGCCGTTCATCTCGTCTTTCCTGTATCTTTTGATCTTTGGTGTGTCTTTGGG
This sequence comes from Bdellovibrio bacteriovorus, assembly GCF_002208115.1. Lineage (NCBI taxonomy): Bacteria > Pseudomonadati > Bdellovibrionota > Bdellovibrionia > Bdellovibrionales > Pseudobdellovibrionaceae > Bdellovibrio > Bdellovibrio bacteriovorus. The sequence continues at coordinate 1,780,898 of NZ_CP020946.1, forward strand.
TGAACAAATGGCCTCGCATCAGGGTGTGAGCTATCTTAGCTTCCTGATCCCGGGTCTGATGATGATGGGTATTATCAACAATGCCTTTCAGAACTCATCCTCTTCGATTGTGTCGGCCAAGTTTTCCGGCGACCTTGAGGATCTGCGTGTGGCGCCGGTGACTGATCAGGAGATCATCTGGGCCATGAGTCTGGCCGCCTTGGTTCGCGGCAGTATCGTGGCGGTGATTACTTATATCGTGGGTTCTTTGTTCTTGTACTACCAAAATGGCACCTGGCTGGTGATTGCTCACCCGGTGGCGGCACTGTTCTTTGTGGTCCTGGCGGGTTTGATCTTTGGAATGATCGGTATCAGCATTGCCTTTTGGGCCAACACCTTTGATCAATTGTCGGCTTTTTCCGCCTTCATTCTGCTTCCGCTGACTTATCTGGGAGGGGTGTTTTTGTCGATCGAACATTTGCATCCGTTCTGGCAGGCGGTTTCCAAGGCCAATCCGCTCCTGTATCTGATTAACGGCCTTCGTTATGGAATTCTGGGTGTCAGCGATGTGAATGTGTGGACGGCTGCTTTGATCTCGCTGGTGGGGATCGGTGTGTTCTATACGGTTGCCCGGATTTCTTTGCGCAAAGGCTCGTTCCAGCGCTGGTAGGTGTTTATGAAGCCGTTTAAAGTGCACGACAAAGTTCAATGGCAGTGGCTTGGAAGAGCCATTGTCGGCACGGTCGAAGAGGTGTATCTGGAGTCGGTGACCCGAATCATCAAAGGGAAAAGCATCACCCGGCATGGCAGCCCCGAAAAGCCCGCCTATCTGGTTAAATCCGAAGCCGGCAACGAAGCCCTGAAGCTGCATACAGAACTTCAGCCACATAAGAAATCCAAGAGTCCGTTCAAGATCTTTTCAGACGAATAACAGACCCCGGAAACTTTATAAAGGCCCTGATTATGAGTCAGGGCCTTTGTTTTTTTTAGTGAGGGTACACACCTTCACATGTTGGGAACGTGAAACGCTTCCAGAAAGACTGGTCAGCTTCGCCACGAGTGATGATCACTTGCGTGTCGATAGTGCGAGGGACCGTCACGATTTTTGAACCAAAGCGCGTGCACTCTGGAGTTTGATCGCCGTTTGCTGGAGTGAACTCTTCACACACGGGCTGTTCGTAGCTGCGGGAAACTGCCAAAGTTGTAGTTTCATAGCGTGCGCAAACCCACTCAGTGTAGCCACCTTGCTCGCTGTTGGGATTGCCGACCTGGCGAGGCACCAGTTCCGCACATTCGCGGGTTGGCGTGATGGAGCGGATTTCAGTGTCAGTCATGCAGGCATTTTCAAGCTTGATGCCGCCCAAGGCATATCCGTGGGTCACAACCGCGTGACGGGACGCAAAGATTTCAGACCAGGAACTGCCCTGGTGAACTGCGTGAGCGCTGACAGAAACCAGAAGTGCGGCCATTGTGAATAGAACCTTTTTCATTGGAACTCCTTACCAAAATTGGTGTGGTTATTGTTTGTTTCGCAAAAGGAGCAAAACACTCCAAAAGCGCACGACAAAACCTATTAAGAAACTCGTGGAACGGTCTAAATACAAAAATGTAATTGGCAACTGACACGAAAAAACCGTGGCTTTCCGTGTGTATCCACAGAATTCCAACAAAAAAACCATTTCAAACGTGTAGAGGCTGAAGTTCAAGGAATCAAATTCACGGAAACGTTTCTTTTCGTCTTCCATGCGTTGTGCTTCCAGTTTTTCCAAAATGGAGTTTTCAGTTTGAACTTCCATTTGTTTGCGGGCGTCGCGAAGACCTTCCATTGTCGTAGAGTGAGTCGTTCTTAGTCCTGTCTGCGCATTTGCGATTGCAGCAGTCCCCAATACAGAAACAAGTACAATTTTTTTCATAAAAGTGCCCCTTTGCGAACTCTCATACACACAAAGCATGGAGAAAGAATGGATTGACGCTCTGCCGGAGTATATTATTCCCAGTGTGAAAAGGTGCCCGGCAACCCGCACTCGGGGCGCAGTGCGTTAAGTGTGGTTCTTTGTCATTCCGTCCGACTTGTTATAAAGAAAGATCCTTCAGGAGTTTCACATGTTTGAGAATTTATCAGATAAAATCATGACAAGCCTTAAAAAGGTCCGCGGTCAGCACAAGATCAGCGAAGCCAATATTGAGGAAGTGATCAAGGAAATCCGTCTGAGCCTTCTTGAAGCCGACGTGAACTTCAAAGTGGTGAAAACCTTTATCGACAAGGTGAAGGAAAAAGCCCTGGGTCAGGAAGTTCTGACCAACGTCAATCCCGGCCAGATGTTCGTAAAGATCGTCCATGACGAACTGGTGAACGTTCTTGGCGGCGGTGCGGTTGATATTAATGTCCGTGAAAATCCCAGCGTGATCTTTATGGTGGGCTTGCAGGGGGCGGGTAAAACCACTTCTGCAGCGAAACTGTCTCTGTATATCCGTCAGAAGCTGAATAAAAAACCGGGTTTGGTTCCCGCCGACATCTATCGTCCGGCGGCGATCGACCAGTTGCAGGTTCTGGGTAAGCAAAACAACATCCCGACTTTCCCGACCCAAGTGGGCATGAAGCCGGAAGAAATTCTGGAAAAAGCAAAACAATGGGCCCGCGACAATATGGTCGAGGTGGTCATCGTCGATACAGCAGGACGCCTGCAGATCGATGAAGACTTGATGGGTGAGCTGGGGCGTTTGAAAGAGATCTGGACTCCACAGGAAATCCTGCTGGTGGCCGACGCGATGCTGGGTCAGCAGTCCGTGAACGTGGCTGAGGGGTTCCATAAGCGCCTGAATCTGACGGGCCTGGTTCTGACCAAGGTGGACGGGGATGCGCGCGGTGGTGCGGCCTTGTCGATCCGTGAAGTGACCGGCATTCCAATCAAGTTCCTGGGGGTTGGTGAAAAAGTCACCGCTCTGGAAGTCTTCCACCCGGACCGTCTGGCCGGCCGTATCCTGGATATGGGCGACGTGCTGTCGCTGGTTGAAAAAGCCCAGGAAGTCATTGATGAAAAGTCTGCGCGTGATTCCGCCAAGAAACTCATGAAGAATGAGTTCACTCTGGAGGATTTCCTGACTCAGATTCAGCAGCTCAAGAAAATGGGCGGCTTTGAAAGTATTTTGAAATTTTTACCGGGCATGGGGGAGCTCAGCAAACAGCTGAAGAATATGACCCCTCCGGATGCAGAAATGAAAAAGATTGAAGCGATCATTCGCTCCATGACCTATCAGGAACGTCATAACCATAAGATTTTAAACGCTTCGCGTCGTCAAAGGATTGCGAAGGGGAGCGGGACTCAAGTTCAGGACGTGAACAAGCTTATAAAGCAGTTTGAGGATGCAAAAAAGATGATGGGCGGTATGATGAAAATGGGTATGGGCCGGGGCGGAATGAAGTTTCCATTTTAGGGCTTGATATTTAACCACGATCCAAGTACAAACTTGGACTTACTGTTTTTGATACATGAGGTTTAGAAATGGCAGTTGTAATTCGTTTGGCTCGTATGGGCGCTAAGCATGAACCTAAATACCGCGTTACTGTAGCGGATTCCCGTCGTTATGTGACTGGTAAATTCCTTGATATTCTTGGAACTTACATTCCATCTCCAAAAGGTAACGACAAAAAGATTGAGCTTGATCTGGCTAAAGTTGAAGAGTGGATCAAAAAAGGTGCTCAACCTACAGATCGCGTAAAACACGTGATCAAATTGGCTCAAGCTAAATAAGTTGTTGGCTTCCTACTTGGTTTTGCTAAACTAGATCAGGTAGGTACTATCTGTGGGGGTAAATATGGATAGCTTGAAAGACCTCGTTGAGTTCATGGCGAAGTCCCTGGTGGACAAACCTGAAAATGTCGAAGTTGATGAAATCCCTGGTCAGCAAACCACACTTCTTGCTTTGAAGGTTGATAAAGAAGACCTTGGTAAAGTGATTGGTAAGCAAGGTAAAACTGCTGCTGCAATGAGAACTATCATCCGCGCAGCTGGTACTAAGCTTAACAAACGTTATCACTTGGATATCGTAGAGTAGTTTGGTTTAAGTAAATTTAGAGTTAATTCTCATGGAAGGGGTTACCAAATAGGTGACCCCTTTCTTATTTGTGCTGGCGGACTTACAGTTTCGCCTCACTGGAGTCGTAAAATGAAATTGGTTGGAAAAATCCGCGAAGCTCACGGCCTTAAAGGAGACCTTTATGTTCTGGTCTTCTCTGGTGAAATTGCCTGGGCAAAACGTATGAAAACCTTCGGCCTTAAGGCGAAGGATTCAGACGAAATCAAAACTTTCACAGTGGAACGCACCAAGCCCTTCAAGAAAGGTCTGATCGTGAAAGCTGCTGAAGTGGCTGACCGTACAGCGGCCGAAGGTCTGGAGCACATGGAATTCTTCATCGACGATGAGCTGATGGTGTCCAAGCCGGGCGAAACCATCTTCCTGTCCGAGATTAAAAACTTCAAGTTGAAGAATCCAGAACAGACAGTACTGGGTGAAATCGTTGGTTTTTCCTCCAACGGTGTTCAGGATCTGCTGGTGGTTGAAACGGCTGACGGCAAGACCGCTGAAATCCCGTTCGTGGATGCTTTCATCAAAAAAATCGATTTCAAACATCAGGCTGTCGTGATGGATTTGCCTGAAGGGCTTCTTGATATCGAAAATGCTTAAAATCGATGTGATCACTCTTTTTCCTGAGATGATCCAGGGCGCGGTTTCTCACGGCGTCCTGGGGCAGGCATTAAAGGGTGATCTTTTGTCGGTGCAGGCGCACACTCCGCGCGAATTTGCCACCGACAAGCACCGCACGGTCGATGATCGCCCCTTTGGCGGTGGTGACGGCATGATCATGCTGTCTGAGACTCTCGAAAAGTCCCTTCAAAAAGTGCAACATAAGAATTCCAAAATCATCTATTTGTCTCCGCAGGGCTCGGTGCTTACGGATGACAAAGCCCGGGAGTTGTCCCAGGCGGAACATCTGGTTCTGGTCTGTGGTCGCTATGGCGGCATCGATCAGCGAATCATCAACAGCTATGTCGATGAAGAGATTTCGATCGGGGATTATGTGCTTTCGGGCGGGGAGCTGGGAGCCCTGGTGGTGATCGATGCACTTTCTCGCTTCATTCCTGGTGTTCTGGGGCATGCGGATTCGGCGGACAAAGACAGTTTCTCTGAAGGGCTGCTGGAGCATCCCAATTTCACCCGTCCTCGCGAGTACTTAGGACAGGATGTTCCCGAAGTTCTTTTGAGCGGCAATCACAAGCTGATCGCGGACTGGAAAAAGAAAGTGTCAGCGCTGGTGACCCTGAAAAAACGCCCGGATCTGTTCATAATCTATCTGGCGGAAGAACGGGAAAAGTACCGCGCTTTGAAAAAGAAAAAAACCGCAGAGCCCCTGAAGGAGCTCTTTAAGTTCTGGCAGCAACTATCCCCTCAGGATCGCGAAGTTTTGGGTCTTGAGGATTTGAATGAGGAAAGCTTCAATGGCTGAAGAAACACCTTACGTGCCCCGTCTGGCAATTGGACTGGTTCATTATCCGGTCCGCGACAGCAAACAAAAGACGGTGGCCACCAACATCACCAATTTTGATATTCATGACATCGCCCGGGCGGCGACCGTTTTCGGAGTGGAAAAATATTACATTATCCATCCCATGAAAGAGCAGCTCATGTTTGTGGACCGCGTGCTGGATCACTGGCGCACCGGTCAGGGGTCGAAGTTCAACCCCATGAGAAAGACCGCCCTGGGGAACGTAAAAGCCGTTGAGAGCGTTGAAAAGGCCTTTGAGGACTGGAATGTCCCGGAGGCGCTGACGATCGCGACAACGGCCCGTACGGAGTGGGCAAAGCACAAGTACTCGTTTGCCGAGCTGCGCAATGAAATGCATGTGGCCAAAAAGCCAGTTTTTATGCTATTTGGTACGGGCTTCGGTCTGACGGAAGACCTCATCAGATCCTCTTCAGGGGTTCTGGAGAGCATTAGGGGTGCTCCCCCCAAAGATTATCGGCATCTTTCAGTAAGATCTGCCGTAAGTATCTGTCTTGACCGTGTCATGGGTCCATGGTAGACCCTTGTTTTACTTTTTGTGAAAATTGACTGCTATAAGGATTTTAAGCAATGGCTAAAGAAACAAACCTCGTTCGTCGCGTTAGTGTTAAAGCTGCTAACAAAAACATCCAATCCTTCAACTCTGGTGACACTGTTAACGTATTCGTTAAAGTTAAAGAGGGTGAGAAAGAGCGTGTTCAGCTTTACAAAGGTATCGTAACTAAGATCCAAGGATCTGGTGCTGCGAAGTCTTTCACAGTTCGTAAAATGTCCGCTGGTGTTGGCGTGGAAAGAACTTTCCCGTTCGCATCTCCAGCTTTGGATAAAGTTGAGATCGTAAACATGGGTAAAGTACGTCGTTCTAAACTGTACTACCTGCGTGATCTTAAAGGTAAAGCAGCTAAGATTGAATCTGAGCTGGTTTCCTCCAAAGCAGAATAGTTTTTTAAAAACTAAATACAGCTTTATGCAAAGACCTGGGATTTTACGATTCCGGGTCTTTTGTTTTTTCTGAACAATGGCAGCGTCTGACGCACTCAAATCTTGAGTGACCTGTCTTGCCTTCTTCCACTATCATCGCAGGCCTTAAGCATCGAGGCATCCGCATGGCGAAAAAAGAAAAAATCGAGTTCCCGAAAATTGAATGGCGCGACTATTCACCGACTCCGATCATTGGTGTGGATGAAGTGGGGCGTGGCTGTTTGGCGGGGCCGGTGTATGCGGCGGCTGTGATTTTCAAGTCCGATGCCCTGAATGATCTGGTGACTGATTCAAAACTTCTGTCCGAAAAACGCCGTGAAGAACTGGCGGATCTTATTTTAAAAGAGCACATTGTTGGTATCGGTTCTGCTTCCGTGGAAGAGATCGACGAAATCAACATTCTCAATGCCTCACTGCTGGCAATGAAGCGCGCGGTGGAAAAATTGGGAGTGAAGAAAGGCCACGTCCTGGTGGACGGCAACAAAAAGATTCCGAATCTGAAGGGCTTTGAGCAAAGCACCATCGTGAAAGGTGACTTGCGAGTGGCGCCGATTTCGGCGGCATCGATTGTTGCGAAAGTGACCCGTGATCGTCTGATGAAAGATCTGGGGGCAATGTATCCGCTTTATGGATTCGAAGTGCACAAAGGCTATTCCACGCCAATTCACAAACAAAGCATCGTCGATCACGGCCCGTGCATCGCGCACCGCCGATCCTTCGCCGGCGTCAAAGAGTACGTTTAATAATTCTCAGCGCCCGTCTTATTGGGCGCATGAACGGGGACTGCAGTCCGAGTCTCTGGTTATCAAACACTATCAGCTTAAAGGTTATCAATTGCTTGGACAGAGGGTGAGGACACCTTTTGCCGAGGTGGATCTGTTGTTTAAAACTTCCCGGCAGACATTGCTGATGGTGGAGGTGAAAACCACCAATCTTTCGGACTTTCAGCCTTTCCGTATCAGTAAAAAACAAAAAGCCCGTCTGGTGCGGGCGATGCTGTTTCTGGCTTCACGCTGGGACATCCCGGTGGAGGTTCACTGGGCCTTTGTCACGAAAGACGGGCAGATCACAGTCTTTGAAGATATCAATGATTGACTGAAAACCCCGCTTTCAGGGGACAATGTCTTATGAGAAAAATTCTGCCACTTCTGATTTTTGTTTTGCTTCAATCCCAGGCTGCTCAGGCGCAAAGTCTAAAACGTTTCCTGACCAGTTGTGCATGGGGAACATTGGGTGGAGCGGGGCTTGGGGTGGTTAGTCTGGCCGTTGAAGATAAACCCAGTCAAAGCTGGAACAATGTGGCCCGCGGGGCCTCGCTGGGGTTGTATGCGGGAATTGCTTATGGGATTTATTCCATGAACAAAGAACCAGAAATGTCCCAGCAACCGGACTTTGCCATCGCACCGACTTTTAAAAAAGGTCAGATCGACGGCGCTGAAGTGTTTGCCACGGTTTTGAGTTTTTAGAATCCGTATGAATCCAAAGCTTCCGGCGGCAGTGCCGGTTTTGGATTTCCGTCGAATGTGAATTCGAAATTCAATTTGAAATTCGTATCCCCACCGGTTACCTGATCGTGAATGAAGGTGATCATCATACAATCGCCCGGCGGCTTGAATTGCGCAATGTACGCCCAGGATTTCACCTGGTCACGCGTGGTGGATTCAGCCCAGTTGGCATCATACACGAACTTACCCATCAGGTTGATGAATCTGGAAGTAAAGCCCGCCGAGAAAGTATAATCTTCCTGGCGATCACTGGTATTCACGGCTTGTCCCGGAGAGATTTTATATTGACGGGTTAGCTGCACTTGGAAGAACTGCCCCATATCGTTCAGCAAGCGCACACGCGAAGACGCATTGGTCACGTTCTGATAGGGGAAGTAATTGAAGATGGAGTAAGTCTGAAAGCGATCCAGGCGCACATCCAGTGTGGCGGTCAGATCAGACCAGGGTTCTTTCACGCCGACTTTGTTTTCCTGGGTGCCGTCATAGGATTGTGCCAGTTTCAGATAGCCGACCTGGCGGTATTCAGGGCGTTCACCAATCCAGCGCTTTTCGGTGATTTTGTTGATCAGAGCCAACGTCACCAGATTTCTGTCATAGACGCGATCGTAATAGTCAAACTGCACCCCATAGTCACTGGCGATATCAAGGTCTGTGATACTGTCACGAGCCGTATAGGGCGCATCGGAAATGGACCCGGTCCCGAAGAATGGATTGTCATCCTGAGAAACCCACGGCAGGCGCGTGTAGGTCACTTCCGGGATGATTTCGTGTTTATAGCGGGTGGCCTTGGAGTTGACAGTGTCGCCATAGATGCGGCTCAGGTTTGTGCGTGCGCCGATTTCTGTGCGGATATAGCGACGTGCCAGATACTGGTCTTCGTCGATATTGAAGCCGTAGTGTGTTTCACGATAGCTGACTGCCGGAATCACATCCAGGCCATCGCCGAATTTGAGCGGGTAGTACAATGCCGGCATAAAATCCAGGCGCTGACCAGTGCGGATCTGATCCAGACCCGGATCGTAAGAGCCATCGTACACGCGGCGGCAGTTGGGATTGTCTTCCCAGCGCGGGTCGTTGCAGGTGTTTGTCGGGAAGCGAATTTTGCTTCCGTTAATAGTCTGCTCGGTCATGTCATCATAAGCCTGACCGGCGCGGGTGAAATTCACATAGGTCAGATTCAATGAATAAATGAAATTGGTCTCGCCAATATTTTCCTGAGTTTGCGAAAAGCGCAGTTCCGGAATGCGGTGAACGGCGTCTTCGTTTCCTTCCTGCGGATTCCCGTGCAGCATGTTCACATAGTACGATGAATCCACACTGTAGTGCTGATCCAGAGTGTTCTTGGTGAAGGACATGCGGTTTTCCATCGCCGAGTCCCCGTGGTTCAGGGTCTCCGTCGGGAAGTCCTTCGGATATTGAAGGTCGCTGGCCAGATTTAATTGGGCACGGTGGATGATGCCATCGGGCATGTCATAGTAGTGATCATAACGCAGGAACCAGCGTTCCAGAGGGTCGCCTTTTTCCGTGGCCGGGCGGTACAGATTCAAACGATCATCCTGCGCGAACGCCTGGTCGAAGATCGTTCCGAAATTCATGGTTCCGCTGGAGGTCTCATTCAGCATGTAGCGATACTCAACCAAACCTTTAAGACCCCGCTTTGCGTAGTCTTTCACTTCGATGGTCGCATCGGTGCTGCGTGAAATCGCCCAGAAGTACGGTTGGGAAATCGCGAAGCCCCCTTTGTCGGAAACTTCAAAGGTCGGTGTCAGTAAACCGGATTGGCGATCACTCTTCAGCGGAACAATCAGATAAGGCATCCAGAAAACCGGAACGTGGCCAAAGCGCAGAACGGCATTTTTGATGTAAGCGTATCCACCCAGTTCGGCGCGCACCGTTGTGCCGGAGAAACTCCACGAAGCCGGACAGTTGGTGCAGGCCGTGTAATCAGCAGAGCTGACGACGAATTCGGATTCGCCGGTTTTTTGCAAAACATCCCCCGAGAACATGATCGGGCCGGATTGCACTGAACCGTTATAGATCATGCCGGTGTTGTTTTCATAATCCAGGAACACCTGATCACCGACGATGGTGTTTTTGGCATCCATGATTTCAACGTTGCCGTACAGCTCCACCTGGCGGGAGCGCAGGGAGGTGATGGCTTTGTCAGCTTTGATGTGCTGGCCTTTGTAGACGATCTGGATATTGCCTTCCAGCTCGACGATTTCTTTTTCGGTATCGCGGTACATGCTGTCGGCATTGATCAGCATATCATGGATCTTCGCCATGGGTTCTGCACCCAGGGCAAAAGAAGATGACATCACTGTCACCAGTAAAAATGAAATCAAGACGATCCAGCTTCGAAGCACCAAAGTATTCTAGGGATGGTTTAGGGCCTTTGTCGAGGTGAAACTGGTCTCTTTTTGGACTCAAAATGTCATAGATTTTGGCCGTTAAGATAGAACACTTAACTTAGGTTGATGAGGTCTTAACATGGAAGTCAAACTCGTGCTCGATGGTGACATCACCGTTGTGTCTTTGAGCGGTCGCATTGAAATCGAAAAAACTCAGTCCTTTAAAAAAGCCTGCCTGCAGAATTTTTCCGACCGCAAAGTCGTATTTTGCATGAAAAACCTGCATTTTGTCGGTTCTTCCGGGATCCAGTCTTTCTTTGGTGTTTTGAATGAATTGAATGCGGGGAGCCGCATGAATGTGAAGATCGCGGGTTTGACCCCGGACTTCCAGCGCCTATTCTCATTCTCTGAGTGTGCCAGCCTGGAAGTGCACGAAAGTATCGAAGGGGCCCTGCAAAGCTTTTAAGCTGTGGGCCCGTCCTGTTTACGCAATTCATTAAGTTTCTGACTTAGCTCAAGGTTCAAACGCTCCAAAGCGGCGGCTGCAACCTTGAGTTTTTCGTTTTCCTCGTTCTTGGCAGTCCACATGTATCTGAGGCTTTCCAGTTGCTCCTGGGCCTGATAGTGGTCTTTTTCAAGTCTTTGGATCTTTTCCTGATCTTCCACCACGCGAATCTGCAAATCGGCATGCTCCACACCCAGTTTTTGGTTCTGGCGGGTCAGCTCGCTGATGCGCTCCTGCTGGCGGGAGATTTCCTGTTCGTAGCGGTCTTTCAGCTCCTCTTTGCTGCGGCGAAGAGTCACTACTTCGTTTTCCAGCGTGTCCTGACGTTCCAGGGCGCTGTGCAGCTTTATGGATTTCACTTCAAGTTCTTCTTGAATCTGATGTAGCTGTGCGACTTCCCTGGTCAGGCGCTCGATTTGCTCTTCATAGAAGTGAACCATTTCTTGAGCTTTTTTCTCGGAGGCTTCCACTTGATAGCGGGAGTTCTTGGTCACCTCGATGATTTGGTGACGCAGATCGCGCAGTTGGGCCTCTTTATGGCTGGCGGACTGCTCCAGCTCCTGCAGGCGCAAGTCCTGGGTGCGGGAGTACTCTTTCAGCTCAGAGATATAAGGTTTAACCTGGGTTTTGATGCGCTCGTGGTACTTTTCATGGCGAGCCAGTTCGGTGGCCATGTTTTGTGTTTTTTCAGTCAGCGCGCGCAGCTTTTCAGCCTGGATTTCTTTTTCTCTTTCCAGTTGATCGACTTTTTGTCTCCACAGATTGTCTTTTTCTTTCCAGACCAGAATTTGATCGGTCACAGAAGATTGGGAAAGACGGGCTTTGTTGGCCTCTTCGCTGAATTTCTGATTTTCTGTTTCCAGCAAAGAAAGACGGCGCAAAGTCACCTTCAGGCGGGCCATCAGGTCTTCGTTTTGTGAAATCAGATTTTCAACAGTGGAGGACTTCAGGATCTCTTTTGGGAGATGGCTGAAATCGTTCTGGCGGGGCAGCTCATCAGGCAATGGGATATTGCCCACCGGTTGGGATTCCCGAGGTGAATCAAAATCTAAATGTCCAAGTTTCGCGGTCTGGAAAGATTCGGTTTCCATAGCCCTCCTCCATGAAGTCTAGGTCGCCCTAAGTCCATGTTCTCAGGATGAGACATAATTAGTCAAACCAAGGTACTAAGACTGGACCTAGGTAATAAGAAAAGACCTTAATATCGCCGCCAAACAGCCGAAAAGATACTCATGTCAGTACCCGCATTAAAAGACGCCGCAAACGCTGCGGATCCAGCTAAAAAAAGGGAAGAAGGCGCTTTCTTCGATATGAATGTCGACAAGTCGGATCTGGGTCGGCCGGAGTCGCTGCGCTATAACATTCTGACATGGGTTCTGGATGAGCGTTATGATCGCGCCATCGAAGAGCTGAAAGACTTTTTGGAAAAACCCTCCGAGTACCCGAACTTTCAGGATAAAGTCACTCGATACATCAATCATTCCATCGACTTGATCTATGCAATTAAAGCCAAAAGAAGCTTTCCGGGGATCAACTCCCTGACGCGCGCCAAGCAGCAGGAGCTTCGCGAGAAATTCAAAGAGCACTTCCGCGAACTTCAGTATGTTTTGAAAATCGTTGAAAAAGTTCAGGGCGATTTGCGTATTCAGGATGTTCGTTCCACCATTTATGTGGTGAAGGCGGCGTGGTTTGCATCCTTGGCAATTATTGTCCTGGCGTTCTGGCTGGATATCGTCAACGGCCTGGCAAAGACCAGTGTTGTGGTGTTTGACGACGGCTTCGGGAAGCTCGCCAACATACTGGCCGAAATGATCGGATTCTAAAAGAAAACGGCCTCTTGGAGGCCGTTTCTCATCTTACTTTTTCAATGTTTTATAAGCAGCTTCAAGGACCGGGATCAGCTGACCGCCGTCCAGCAGTTTGCCATTCACAAAGATCGCCGGTGTTCCGCGGATCTGCGCCACTTCGCCTTCTTTGGCCGTGTTGCGCACGATTTCCGGGATCTCGGTGCCTTTCACGCAGGTTTTCAGTTCTTCCAACTGGATGCCAGTCGCTGTCGCGATAGATTCAAGGTTCTTGTCCAGGTTCATCATGCGCGTGATTTCTTCCTGATTCTCGAAGATATAGTCGTGCGCCACCCAGCCTTTTTGTGCGATTTTTTCAGAGCACAAAGTCGCAAAGGCCAGACCGCAAGAGATGCCATCGCCGCCGCCGTTTTTCATGGCTTCATTGCACGTGCCATCCAAAGGGAATGGTTTGTAGATCAAGCGCACATCCGGGTGGTTTTTGGTGAAGTTGTGCAAAGGAGCGGCTGCATGCTTGCAATGACCGCAGCGGAAGTCAGCAAACTCCACGATGGTCATCACGGGTTCGTCAGTTCCTTTTTGCATGCTCAGACCCTTTGTCAGGTCAAAGTTCTGCTGGGGAGCCACTTGCCAGTAAGCCACTTTTTCTTTGGCCATCTTTTCAACATCGGAAAGACCATGGCTTTCCAGATACATAATATTTGCAAGGAATGCAAAAGCCGGAATCGCCAAAAGGAAGCCGGCAACCCAGCGTTCGGAGGTGAAGATGTCTTTGATGTCATTGCTGATATTTTCAGCAGACACATCTTCAGCCCCCATCCAGGTAAAGATGAAGCCGATGATTGAAAGAACGTAAGCCGTGATGCAGAAGATGCAAAGATTGCTCATCGCCGTGACAGAGATCACCGCCATCACAACGGAAGCCAGCACCGTCACCCCGGAAAGCAACAAAGCGTAGCGGGAGGTGCGATCCGGATCCTGAACAAGATTGAAGCGGCTGACGCCCAGGAAATACAGCAGAACCAGATTGGTCATCACGCCCCAAAGAGCGATTGGCACACCCAGGAAAGCAGAGAATCTGCTGGCGGTCACAGCGTCACAGTTCAGCACTTCGTTGATATTGCACATGGAATCGCCGGCAGACAGGCCGAACTTGATGTCATAATAGTGCAGGGTCAAATAGATATGAACGCCCACGCCGATCAGGGTGGCAATCATGGCGAAAAGCAGGAACTTGGATTTGCTGACTGTGTTTTTCATGACCCCATTGAATCTTAGAATCGTGTTTGAAATCAATCGAAATTATGTAAAAATACTTCGGAATGCTCTCAAGGAAGACAGCTTGAACGACCTACAAAAATGGATACGTATTCGCAAAGACCTGTATCTGCAGATGGAAAAGCAGGTGCGGCATCGACTGGGCCGGGACACGCCCGAATTGATGCGCTATCAAAAGGTCTATGAAAAGGAGTTCGCCAAGAAATGGACGGCCTCCACCAAGGAAGCTCTGTGGGAGCAGATGAGCCATTCCCAGGTCGTTATGGTCGGGGACTTCCACGCCCTTCATCAGTCGCAAAAGGCCCAGGCGCGCATCCTTCGTCATATCCCCAAAGACCGCAAAACCATTCTGGCGGTGGAGTTTCTCGAGGCCGCAGATCAGGAAAAAATCGACCGCTTTATGTCGGGGAAGATGTCCGAGCGTGATTTTCTTAAGTCAGTGCAATGGCAGACCAAGTGGGGATTCCCATGGGAATACTATCGTCCGCTGTTGCGCTGGGCGCAAAAAAACAAGGTGGCGGTCCGCGGAATCAATCGCAGTTATAAAAAACGCAATGCCACCACTTTAAAGTCCCGGGATGTCTTTGCGGGCAAAAAAATTGCGGAACTGGTGAAAGCTCACCCTGATCATTTGGTTTTCGTTATTTATGGGGATTTACATCTGGCTGCGGATCATATCCCTGCCGAGATCGTGCGTATTTTGGGGGCGCCGTTTGCCAAGCGTATTTTGCGTATTTTCCAGAACTCCGAGAAAATCTATTTCCAGTTGCTGAACCGGGAGCTTGAATCCACTACGGACCTGGTACGTCTTTCTCAGAATATTTTTTGTCTGATGAGTGTTCCGCCGTGGGTGAAGTGGCAAAACTATTTGATGTATCTGGAGCAGACCTATGATCTGGGACTGCACGACGACGAAGAAGATGATGATGAGGATCTGCTGGACTATACGGATCACGTCGGCCGTTACGTGAAGATCATTTCAGAAGAGCTGGGGTTGACGGTTTCAACTTCAAACTTGTCTGTCTACACGGCCCGTGACAGTTCTTTCTGGAGTCAGGTGCGTGAGCATTATGACCCCAAAAAATTGCGCTGGATCGAAATGATGATTGCCGATGAAAACTCCTTCTATCTGCCGGAAATCAGTGCGGCCTATCTGGCGCGGGGAACGGTGAATCACGCGGCCTCTCTGGCAATGCATTTTGTGCATGCTCAAGTCAGCGGTGAAAAACAGATCCCGATGGATGTTCCCAGTGATTTTCTGCGTCTGATTTGGAAAGAGGCCGTGGCCTATTTTGGCTCTAAAATCATCAACCACAAACGCAAGACTGACACAATTGCAGACATCAAGGCCAGCCTGGCGGCTCGTGGTCCGTCGGATTTGGGGAAAGAGGCCTTGCAGTTGGCGCTTGCGCAGAAGATGCATGAGCTGATGGTCATCACCGGAGTTCCTGGCCATCGCCTGCAGGCGCGTCCGCGTAAAAAGTGGAGCTATGTTCTGGCAGCATCTTTGTTGGGTGGGATGATGGGGGAGCGCCTGTTCGGCGGATATCAAAAAAAGCTGATTAAGGCTGCCACTTTGGCCACCTTCCTGAAAAAGCCATTAGGAAATCCGCATTTTGATGTGGTTTACTATGAAGCGCTGGAGGTGATTGAATCCCTGCCGGCACCATTCCTGAGCAAAAAGGAAAAGTTATGAAAAATGACCGTTGGTACTACAATAAAAATTTGAAACCCCAGGGCCCTGTCGGTTTTGAAGAGATCCGTCAGCTCATACTTAAAGGTGACATCGGTCCTCACGATTTGATTTCCTGTGATTCTGACGGAAGTTGGAAATCTGCCTGGGAGTGGGGGTTTGATCGCAGTTTATTCCCGGCCACACAAGGTTATGTCCAGGGGATGGATATCGCGGCTGATGATAAAGAGTGGGTGCTGCTGGTGGCATCTGATGATGGCAAAGCTTTGGTTCAGGAAGGACCCTATTCTGTCCGTGAAGTTCAGGAGTCTTTGCGCAGTCAGCGCGTCAGTGCTCAAAATTACATTTGGAAGTCCGGCATGAGCGGATGGTCGCGAATTTTAGATCGGCCCGAATTTAATTAAGGGCGTCTTTAAGGTCTTTGCCGGGTTTGAATTTTGGAATGTAGGCGCTGGGAATTTTCACGGTTTCGCCGGTTTTGGGATTGCGGCCCTGGCGTGCTTTGCGGGAACTGCGGGAGAATGTGCCAAAACCTACAAGTTTAACTTCATCACCATCTTTTAATGCTTCTTGAATGGCTTCCAGAGTGGCATCGAGAATCAGCTCGGATTGACTTTTGGTTGTCTTTGTTTTTTCTGCGACCAGTTCCACCAATTGCGCTTTGTTCATAGCTTTCCAATCCTCATCCCGAAGGAACTTACCCTAGTTTTCTGTGTCGGGATGGTCAAGCGAAATGAAATTTTCCGGTCCAGGATGTGTTGCAGAAATTAATGGCTGTTAAGTGTCATGCTTTTTATTTTTTGTTCCATTGGGTACTATGGACTTTCGATGGGGGGCTTTATGGCGTTGATTCTGGCACTTTTGTTTCCGGCATTCGGATTTGCTCAAAACTATTCTTCCGCAACCCTTTACGATTTGAAATCAAATCGCCAAAAAACTCTCTTTACATTGAATGTGGATCTTGCGGCCCTCGCAGATGGAGTGCAGACGCAGACGGAGTTTCGCGATCCCGATGGCAAGATTGTGGTGACGGAAAAAGGTCTGATCAAAGAGGCTGAGGTGCTGTCCTATGAAATCGACCGCAAGCAGACTGGTGAAAAAGGCCGGTTCCAGGTGCGCGAGGGGCGCATTTACTTCGAATACGAAGGCCCGGGTGGGAAAAAGAAAAGTGCCGATGAAAAGCTGAGCGGGTTTGTGTTAAGCACGCCGAATTTCAACGCCTTTGTTGAGAAAAACTGGGGCGCGCTGGCCGGTGGGAAACCGCTGGATGTTCGCTTCGCTGTTTGGGATCGCCTGGAGACCGTCGGCTTCACTCTGCAAAAGGTCGGCGAAAAAGAGGTGGCTGGTGGCAAGTGGATGGAGCTTCGTATGAAGCCCACAAGTTTTATCATCGCCGCTATCGTTGACCCGATCCATCTTTGGTATTCCCATGCCGACAAAAAGCTGCAGGTGGTTAAGGGGCGTGTGGCGCCGAAAATTCAGAAAGACGGGAAGTGGAAGGATCTGGACGCCGAGAGCGTCTATACCTACGACCAGAAGTCTGTCTCGAAATAAGACAGTCTCAATATTTATCGGTTTTTGCCGATAAGTGAGACATGAAAAATCAGAACTCTTTATTTGTCGTTTTCTGCCTGTGCCTGGCTGTCGGGTTCATGGGAGTGTATGCCACATTCGTGGCGCATTTTAATGGTCATGAAGAGTATGAAATGCGCCTGGCATCCCTGCAAAAACAGGTGGAAAAAGAGAAATTCAACAACTCTCTTTTGACGTATCAGTTAAAGGACTTCCAGCAAACCGTCGCGCAGGTCCTTCCGAACGACAAAACACTTCAAGCAAAGTATGAACTTCATAATCTTTCCGCAGTGGTACGTGCTCCGGCCAGTGAAGAGGCATTGGATCTGTCTGGCGCCATCTATGAAAAGGGCAAGCGTTACTTTAACGGTCAGGAATATGACCGCGCCATTCGTGAATTTGGTCAGCTTCTGGAAAAATACCCGTTGTCCCAGCACAGTGTAGAGGCGCGTTTTTTCATTGCTGAAAGCTACTTCCTGAAAAAAGACTATCGCAGCAGCCTGGGTCAGATTGATGAAATGGTGACTCAGTATCCGCAGCATGATTTGACAGGTTTTATTTTGCTTCGTATGGGGCAGATCAGTGAAATCAACAGCCAGACTGAAGAGGCCGCTGAAATCTATAAAACCGTGGCTAAAAACTTCAAGAATGAAAACCTGAAAAAACAGGCGCGCAAACTGGCGCAAAGTGTTGAGTAGTATGAAGAAAATCGTGCGCTTGATGTTGTTCCTGATGGCATTTCAGATGGAGGTCCGGGTTCGGGCCGCCGGTGATCTGATCGAGCAGCCATCAGCCTGTCTGAAATCCCAGGAAAGCTGCGCGATTCAGGTGACAGGTTCGGCCTTTCATTTTGAAAAAGGGGATCATCAGTTGCATGCCACAGGTGGATCAGCCGTGGTTCGCCTGACGCCGGATCAATGGCGTTTGGTAAAAGGTGCTGTCTGGGTTGAAGGGGGAAAAAACCTGCAACTTGAAAGTCTTTATGCCAGCACTCAGGCGACGATGGGTGAGTACTGGGTGATCTCTCAGGATTCCCGTATTTTGATCCGCAATATGAATGCGTCTTTAAAGGTGACTTTGCGCGATGGAAAGACTTTGGAGATTCCAGAGGGTTTCGAGGTCTGGGTTGCCGGGTTGAACTCTCAGGGTAAGACCGAGTACGGCATGATTGAGCCTATCAATATGAAAGAGCACCTGCCGATGTGGAATTCCCTTTATCGTGGCAGCAAAGAGGATTTCGTAAAAGAAGTGCGTCTGTACCGCGATAATTGGGGTGATCTGGCTCAGAAATCCAGCCGGCTTTATCAGACACTGACTGAAAGAAAGATCGCCTCTATTGAGGCCCAGGAAAAGGCCGAAGAAGCGCGCCGTCAGCGAAAAGCCGCGGAACTGCAGCGCATGAAAGATCTGTATCGCCAGCGCGTCTTTGAGCGCTAGACTCTGGTCCTGATTTTAATTTGCATTCCATGTCATTTGAAGTTTCTTCCCATGCCTCATGTTAATCTGAGGTCTGGGAGGATAGGATGTCTTCTATTTCATCATCGGATCGTGCGCGTCAGGACGAAAAAATTCGCAAGACTCGGGAAGAGTACGAAAATCGCGAAAGCGAAAATGCCAAGCGCCGGAATGCAGAAATCAAACGCCTTGAGCAGCGTCATCACGACGAAATCAAGAATATCACTGATGAATATGAAGGCCGCATCGCCGAACTGAAGGATCGCAACCGCGAAACCTTGAGTGAGCGCGACTATGAAAACTCCAAGAAAATCGATGAAGTCCGCCAGACTTATCGTGAGTCTTTGCGCAATAAAACTGAAGATGCTTACAATGCGCGTGAAGAACAAAAAGCGGCCTACGAAAGCACCATCAAAAAGCAAAAAGAAATCAATGAATCCCAGAAACAGAATCTGGTGGGACAACTGAATTCTGAAGTCAGCAATCGCGACGAAAGATTCCAGACTGCCATTGAGGAAAACCGTCTTAAATCCCAAAAAGCCATCCACGACAACGCCCGCAAGCTGAATGACGCCCACGAACGTGAAAGAGAGGCGATTTTAAGCAGCCACGACGAGACGCTGAGATCCAAGGATCGTAACGAGCGTGAAATGCGCAAGTCCTATGAGTCCCGCCTGAAGCAGACCGAGCGTCAGCGTGAGGCGGATAATTCCCGCTGGTCACAGAAGTATTCTGACTATGTGACCAACAGCAAGGAAGAGTACGGCGACAATCTGGAGATGAAGCAGCAGATCATGGATCAGGAGCGCGTGGCGGTTCGTGATAAATACGAAAACACCCTGGCGAAAAAATCCAATATGATGGATGAGCAGAATCAGGATTTCCGTGATTCTGTGAATGGCCGTATCAACAGCCAGATCCGGTCCCGCGACAGTCAGATTCAGCGCCTGAACAGTCGTTTGAACAATGAAATTTCCAAAAATGAGCGTCTGCGCGGCATTGAACGTCGCAACCTGACGCAAGCCTATGAGCAGCGCCTGAACCTTTCTGAAGAGCAGCGGGAAAATGCCGTGGATCGCATGAAAGAGATCAACGACGAGCGCATCGGCAAGGTGTTGACTGAAAATCAAAAGCTTTTGCGCAATACGGACCGTGAAAACAAATCCCAGGTCAGTCTTATGAACACCCGTCATCGCGAGGAAAAAGAAAATCTTCTGATGACTCATAAAGATCAGGTCACCCAGGTGGCGAACAACGCCGAGGCCCGGGTGAAGAAGGTGATTGATCTGACCAACAAGAATCAGGATCAGTTGGAGCGCTATTACAGCGATTCTTTGGACACCATGAAGGCGAACTATATGGAACGCATGGACGTGGTGCGCGAGAAAAACAGCGCTGATCATTCGGCCACTAACAAGGCTATGACGGAGCGCTTCAGAACAATGGAAGCCAGCTTTAATTCGAAGCTTGAGCAGACGGTAAAGACCTATGAGGACCGTCTGGCGGCCCTGAAAGACAGTCAGGATCGTGAAATCAAGCGTATCGAGAAAATGTACGCAACTCGTGTGGATGAGCGCGACAAATCCGGTAAAATGGAAAAAGAATCCATGCAGATGAAGTACGAGGCGAAGATTGCCCAGTTGAACAATTCGCATCAAGATCAACTTGATAGAATGAATAGACGCCATCAGGAAGATATGCAAAACTTGTCTGTGAAGATGAGTTCATATAGCAGGAAGGCGTAGTTCAAATGTTAGCAGATCGTCGAGCGAAGATTGTGGCCACTATCGGCCCAGCGACACGTGATGAGAAAAATCTGGAAAAAGCAATTAAGGCGGGCATGAACGTGGCTCGCCTTAACTTTTCGCACGGAAGTCATGAAGACCACCTGAAGGTGGTTCATTCCCTGCGTAAGCTCTCTAAAGAGCTTCAGGCGCCCGTGGCAATCCTGCAGGATCTGCAGGGCCCTAAAGTCCGCGTGGGTAAATTTGAAAATGGTTCCATTGAAATCAAGCCTGGTGAAAAACTGGTGGTAACGACGGCAAAAGTTCTGGGTAAGCCGGGGCTGGTTCCGTCCGACTTCCAAGAGCTGCCTTTGGCCTGCGTTCCAGGCACGCGCATTCTTCTGGATGACGGTTTGATGGAAGTGAAGGTTTTGCAGGTTCGCGGTGAGGAGATCGACGTGGAAGTTGTCTATGGCGGTATCCTGAAAGACCGCAAAGGCATGAATCTTCCGGGTGTAAATCTGCCGGTGGACTGCATGACGCCAAAGGATCTTGAGGATCTGCAATTTGGTATTGCCAATAAAGTTGATTATATTGCCCTGAGCTTCGTTCGCCACGCCCGTGATATTCGCAAATTGCGTGAACTGATCGAGGCGGGTAATTCCAACGCAAAAATCGTAGCCAAAATCGAAATGGTGGAAGCGATTGAAAATCTGGAAGAGATCTGTCGCCTGAGTGACGCTGTCATGGTGGCGCGCGGGGATTTGGCGGTGGAAGTCGGTCAAAGCCGTCTGCCGGGTTATCAAAAACGCATCATTCAGGTGTGCAATCAATTGGGTAAGCCGGTGATTACTGCGACGCAGATGCTGGACAGCATGGTTGAAAACCCTCGTCCAACCCGTGCGGAAATCACGGACGTGGCCAATGCGGTTTTGGATGGTTCTGATGCTTTGATGCTGTCAGCGGAATCTGCCAGCGGCAAACATCCGTTCAAGTGCATCCGTACTATGCATGAAATCATCACTGAGGTGGAACGCAACGAGGAAGAGTATTATAAAATCTCTCTTGAAAACGAGTTCCTGAGTACGCCGGCGTCCATCGCCGCCAGTGCTTCATTGAGCGCATTGAAGTTGAACGCGACTGCGATCATCTGTCTGACGACTTCCGGTAAAACGGCAAATATCATTTCTGCCTTCCGTCCGAAGGCGCGCATTATTTCCGTGACTCAGCATCTGGATGTTTTGAATGGCATGGAATTGGGCTGGGGTATTCAGACCCATGCGATCAAGCCCTATAAGACGATGGAAGATATCCTGCGTGAAGTGGATCTGTTGTTGGTGTCTCATGGCTTGGGTAAGACCGGGGACCGTGTGATTCTGACATTGGGTCAGCCGATTGCTTGTGGTGCAAAAACCAATTCGATCTATGTGCACACAGTGGGCGGGGAAAACGTGGCGAAGCTTCCTAATGACAAGTTGCCTCTGCGCTGTCAGGAAGAGCCGGTTGTTGAATAGGATCTGTGTGAAATGAAGAAATAAAAAAAGCCAGGGAACCCCTGGCTTTTTTCTTTTCCGCTTGTTAGCGAAGCTTCTTTTTTAGATTGTTCACGATGGTCCAGTTGCGCGCCAAAGGCTCAACATAAGGCAGTTCCACCATGATGTAGACGCCTTTTTCATCCATGATTTTTTCCGTCAGATACTTTTTCTCAATCAAAGAATTCACATCGTCTGCGCGGATCAGTTGCCCCAGTTCTTTCATCGATTCGTTCTGCACATCGGTCAGATCGACTTTGTATAAACCCTTGTTGTTCGGCTGGGCACGGCGGGCAAACAGCAGGATGCCGTTTAGAATGTTGACCTCAGCTTCAGTCAGGGCTGGCAGGCGGTCCTTGTCCTGTTTAAACAGCCACTCATTGTACCAGTCGACAAAGCCAAACAGTTCCTGCGGCTTCAGGTTGGTGATTTTCTGGGTGCCGTCGCCACGGTCTTCCTGGGAAAGATAGCCAAGATCGGTCAGGGCGTTGGTGATGCTTTGCATTTTGTTGGTGGCTTCCTGGAAAATCTGAATCGTGTAATTGCGAATCAGAACAGACGAAAAGCTCAGGCCTCCGCCGTCTTCGGGTTTTCCGTATTTGTTGCCGACCAGATTCAGAATGGAAATGTATTTGTTCACGATGTGAGGCGGGAAGCGCTCTTCATCGGGATTGGTGTTTTCAAGCAGACGGATCTTCTGGTTCGCATCGCGCAGTTTTTCATTCAGCGTTTTCATGATGGCACGAACCCACACTGGCAGTTGATCCATCTGTTTGTTCAAAGAGTCATAGGGAAGTGCGATCACTTCAGAGTCTTTGGTGGCTTTTACATTCGCGCTGCGGGGTTTTTTATCAAACAACGCCATTTCGCCAACCATCGCGCCTGGCTGAATTTCTGCGATGACAACTTCAGTGTTGCCTTTGCTTTTGGTGATGGAAAAGCCGCCGGTCTTTACGATATACATGGCATCGGGAGCATCCCCATCTCGGAATAGATAGGTGTCTTTTGCCACTTTTTTTGCTTCAGCCACGAAAACCCCACTCGCAAGTACGTGAAGATTTATTATCTATGGGATTTTCAGACAGAGCAACGAGGTGCTGGACCTTGGTGGGTGAGAAGCGGGGAAGTGTTTAAAACCAAGACGGCTTCCTTGTGAGAAGCCGTCTTGAAGTGAAACTAGAATGTCATCGCTTTGCAGTCCGGGGCGATTTTCATTTTGCCCTCAGTGGCTGCAAGAACTTTTTCCGGAGTTAGATCCGGAGCATATTCTTTCAAAACGAAACCTTCAGGTGTGATTTCGATCACGCCGAAATCGCTGACGATTTTCTTGATGCACTTAACACCAGTCAAAGGCAGCGTGCACTTGGTGCGAAGCTTGGAATTGCCTTCCTTGTCAGTGTGCTGCATGGCCACGATCACGTTGCGTGCGCCCGCAACCAGATCCATCGCGCCGCCCATGCCTTTGACCATTTTGCCAGGCACCATCCAGTTGGCGATGCTGCCGGATTCATCAACCTCCATCGCGCCCAGTACGGTCAGATCCACGTGACCGCCGCGAATCATCGCAAAGCTGTCAGCACTGGAAAAGAAGCTCGCACCCGGAAGTGCCGTCACAGTTTGTTTGCCGGCGTTGATCAGGTCGGCATCAATATCAGCCTCTTTCGGGAATGGACCCATACCCAAAAGACCGTTTTCACTCTGTAACATAACGAATTTGTCCCGAGGGATGTAGTTCGCCACCAAAGTGGGAATACCGATACCCAGATTCACACAATAGCCGTCTTCAACTTCCTGAGCGATACGTTGAGCAATTTGCTCTCTTGTTAATGGCATTTTGCTCTCCTATCCCTTGGAAACTGTTTTTTGTTCGATGCGTTTTTGATAGTCAGTGCCCTGGAAGATGCGCTGAACGTACACACCCGGAGTGTGAATCTGATCCGGATCCAGTTCGCCAATCTCAACCAGCTCTTCAACTTCAGCCACGGTGATTTTACCGGCTGTTGCCGCCATCGGATTGAAGTTGCGCGCAGTTTTTCTGAAGATCAGATTTCCGAACTTGTCGCCCTTCCACGCTTTCACAAATGCGAAGTCGCCTTTAATGCCTTTTTCAAGAACATAGTCGCGTCCGTCGAATTGTTTGATCTCTTTGCCTTCAGCCACCAGTGTGCCCACTCCTGTCGGAGTGTAGAAACCAGCGATTCCAGCGCCTCCCGCACGAATGCGTTCAGCCAGTGTGCCTTGCGGGCAGAATTCCAACTCCAGTTCGCCGCTCATGTACAGTTTTTCAAACAAAGCGTTTTCACCCACATAGGAGGAAATCATTTTTTTGATCTGACGTTTTTGCAAAAGCAAACCCAGTCCGAAATCGTCCACGCCGGCATTATTAGAAACGCACGTCAGGCCTTTTACGCCCATTTCATTCAGAACTGTGATGCAGTTTTCCGGGATGCCGCAAAGGCCGAAGCCTCCCAGCACCAGAGTCATGTTGTCTTTGACGTCAAAGAGCGCGCTCTTGGCGTCTTTAAACACCTTTTTGCTCATGATGATTACGCTTTCTCGATGATCAATGCCACCGCTTCGCCGCCACCGATGCACAAAGTCGCAAGGCCGTAGCGTTTGTTGTGAGTGTGCAGAGCGTGAACCAAAGTCGCCAGGATGCGCGCGCCAGAAGCACCGATCGGGTGACCGATAGCCACAGCACCACCATGGATGTTCACTTTGGAAGCCGGGATTTCAAGTTCTTTCATCGCCACTTGAGTCACAACCGCGAAAGCTTCGTTGATTTCCCAAAGATCCACATCGCCCACTTTCAGGTTGGCTTTGTTCAGAGCGGCTTTGATCGCGCCCACTGGAGCTGTGGTGAAGTATTTTGGTTCGTGCGCAAATGTTGCGTGAGCCACGATTTTTGCCAGAGGTTTGATGCCGCGTTTTTTTGCTTCACTTTCAGACATCAAAACGTGAGCCGCAGCGCCGTCGTTGATTTTGGAAGCGTTGGCCGCCGTGATGGTGCCGGCTTTGTCGAATGCTGGTTTCAAGCCAGGGATTTTGTCGAAGTTCGTGTTGAACGGCTCTTCGTCTTTATCGATGGTCACAGCGCCTTTGCGGCCTTCAACCACAACCGGAGCGATTTCGTTTTTGAAAACATTCTTCGCCCACGCATCCTGAGCTTTTTTGTAGGAATCAATTGCGAAAGCGTCTTGTTCTTCACGAGTGAAGTTGTGCTCTTTTACGCAGATTTCCGCGGCATTACCCATGTGGAAGTTGTTGTATGGATCCCAAAGGCCGTCTTTGATCATGGAGTCGGTCATTTGTGTTGGACCCATGCGGTAACCGGAACGGGAGTTTTCAAGCAAGTGCGGAGCCAAAGTCATGTTTTCCTGACCGCCGGCCACAGCGATTTTAGTGTGACCCAAAGCGATGGAGTCCGCTGCCAGCATCACAGATTTCAGACCGGAACCGCACACTTTGTTGATGGTCATGCACGGAGTGGAGTTTTTCAAACCCGCGCCCAAAGCCGCTTGACGCGCTGGAGCCTGGCCGACACCTGCAGTCAGGACTTCGCCCATGATGCACTCATCGATTTCGTCAGCAGAAACACCTGCGCGAGTGATGGCTTCCTTGATGGCTGCTGCACCCAGTTTTGGTGCAGGAACAGAGGCAAAGCCTCCTTGGAAAGAAGCTACAGGGGTTCTTACGCTGCTCACAATTACGACATTTTCCATATTTCACCTCAATTAGTCTTGGGGCGCATTCCGCCCGAAGCTTTATAAATACCTTATTGTAAATGCCCGGATACTTTTTTATATTTTAGGAACAGAGTCAATAGCCCCCGGGATGGGGCAGGGGAGTCAACGCATGTCAGCGATTAGTTTCATTCTTGCCCACCTCGTTTTTCAGCCAGTGATGGCGGCGACTTTCGACGTGCCGGTTTCTGAAGGGGATCGTCTGGTCCTCAAAGGACTTGAGGCTCAGGTTCAGATGGTGGCGCAGCCTGGTGCCGCGTTGCGGGTTTCCGGAGTGGAGCAGTCCGGCGCCGAAGGCGTTTTCATCGTCGAAAAGAAAAATAATATCATCGAAGTGCGCATGAATGAATACAGCGGGAAAAGAACCTGGCTGAACATCTTGCCAAAAGCGAATACACAACTGAAAAAAATCGAAATCACCGGGCCAGCAGTACCCACAGAAGTTCAGTTGCGTGGTGGCTCCGTCGTGGCGCAGAAGTGGAATAAAGACCTTAAAGTGAGTCTGACTCAAGGCCGCGTTGCGGCACTTAATGGGGCGGGGACTTTGCAGGTCTACGTGCAAAAAGGCGACGTGTCTGTGTCCGATCATCTGGGCAAGGTGGAGGCAGACTCCTATTCTGGCAGTATGACTTTGAAAAACATCCAGGGGGATGTTGAAGCGTCCCTTTTCTCGGGTCAGATGAACATCGAAAAAGTGCGGGGATTCCTGACTGTGTCGGCGCAACAGTCGACAGCGAAGGTCAACCAAAGCAACGGGACCATTCAGTTTGAAAGTGGTAAAGGCAGCCTGAATATTCAGGGCTTCCAGGGCCGCATTGAGGGTCAGAATCAGGATGCCGCAATCACCATCGGCATGACTCTGGACTCTGAAGTGGACGTGAAATCCAAGTCTGGCAAAGTCAGCATTCAGACGCCCCCGGGTTCGGGCGCTTCTTTGAACTTGATGACGGTGGAAGGTGAAATTGTTGTTCCTTCCGAACTTCGTGTGACGAAACTCAGTGCAGAGAAAAGCGTGCGAGGCCGCCTGCGTGGCGACGCACCTAGAGGAAGCATTTTTGTGCGCAGTCAAGATGGCACTATTTCAGTGAAATGAGTTGACAGCTTTTCTCAAATGTCTGACAGATGAAATGATCATCTAAAGCACTACCAGGTAGAACTATGGCAAAAATCGTTAAAAAGAAGCCCGCGGCCAAAGCCGCTGCAAAACCAGCTAAGAAAGCGCCCGCAAAAGCCGCAAAGCCAGCTCCAAAAAAGCCGGCTCCGAAGGCTGTTGTAAAGAAAAAGGCCGACAAAGCCCCTGTTAAGGCGGCTAAAAAGCCTGAGGCGAAGAAAAAGCCGGAAGTAAAACCGGCTAAAGCCCCGGTTAAAGCAGCTAAAGAGACCAAAGAGGTTAAAGAAACCAAGGTCGAAGCGGCCAAAAAAGCCGAAAAAAAGGCAGCCCCGCAACCTGCTCCTGAAAAAGCTGCGCCTAAAAAAGAGGCAAAAGCCCCTAAAAAAGGCAAAGCGAAGAAGGAAAAGGACGAAAACGAGCTGGAAGACGATTTTATCGCCGATGACGATCTGATGGGCGATGAAATTGGCGAGTACGAGGAAGAACTCAAAGCCGTCGAGGAATCCGAAGAGGAGATCGAGGTTGATGAAGAGTGGGTTGCCGAGGAAAAAGCCAAGTCTGACGAAGAAGTGGTTCTGACGGATGCCGAAGGCCGCCGTTACTGCCGTGCCCGTGATTGCGACCAGATCGCTGCCGTGGATGCTTACTGCCGTTACCACTACCTGATGTTCTGGAAGAAAATCCAAGTTCGTAAGAAGATCCTTCAGGATGGTAAACTTGAGCGTTATGTGGAAGAGCTAACCTCTCGTTATCCGGACAAATTCCTGGAAATGATCCGCCGTGATTTGCGCACTGAAAAAGACTTCCTGGCAGCCATCCAAGAGCTGGAAATCGACGAATCAGCGAGCGACAATGACTTTGAAGAGGATAACAGCGCATTCATCGAAGAAGTTCGTGGAATGGGAGAAGGATCCGGCTCTGGAGTAGAAGACGACGAGTACTAGTCGGCCGGTGAAAAAGGCCCAATCGACTGCGTTGTCGGGCCTTACCCTTCACTCCGACGTGCTTGGAGCACGCCTGCGTTGCGGGTAAAACCCTCCGCCTTGCGCTTGAACCTTTTTGACCGGCCTTGAAGTTGGTCATTTTGGGGAGATTAAATGTCGGCGCCTTTGGCTGGACGCTTTTTATTAGATCTAATTTTTTAAGACCTGCCCTTGTGGTGGGTCTTTTTTTTTGTTTGGGGACATAGGCTGGGTGCGTTAGGGTCCTTAGTTTTTTATTGCAAAGAGGAAATCTCGCCGTTACTACTAACCGCGGTTACACAAATATAAGTCGGAGATAGGGTCCGACGTTTCTACCTGCCACCGTAAAGGGCAGTCTATTTGGAGCGAATATGTTGAAGAGCGCAGTTCTCTTTGTTGTTGTTTTGTTCTCTGTTTCCATGTCCCAGGCTTATGAAGCCTTCCCAAAGGGACCGGATGCCACTCTGACTCCGGGTGCTCTTTGCAACCGTCCGTCTGAATACCGTTACCCTGAAAAAATCAAATACTGTGAGCGCGATGTGTCTTCTTCTCAGAAGGCGGCTATCTTCCAGAAGTACGATCAGATCGGCTACAGAACGCGTTCCATGAAGCGTCTGGCGTTCAAGATTGATCACTACATCCCGCTTTGTGCAGGTGGCAGCAATGATTCTAAAAATCTGTGGCCACAGCATGAGTCTGTTTACGAAATCACTGACAAATTGGAAGCTCTGATCTGTGAAAAAATGGCTGCCGGCCGTTTGCTTCAGAAAGATGCTGTCGAAATCATCATCCAGGCGAAAAATCACCTGAATGAAGTTCCAGAAATTGAAGCTCGCGTTCGCGAACTTTAATCCTTAGATTTACAATATTCTCTGTTCGAGGGGCGCCCGTGTCTGAATTAAGGCACGGGCATTTTTCGTTTCAGGGGTTCAGGGCCTGCAGGCTGTTGAAGCGATTCATGATTCGGTCATAGGTTCCGTCAGCCCGGATGGCCTGCAGACCTTTTTCAAAAACATGGGCGTAGTGCGCTCCATCCTTGTGACTTTTTGAGAAATTCAAATACAGTCCATCTTTGGAAAGACGACCCACCGGCTGAATTTTCTTGGCCAGTTCGGGATGGTTTTTTAGAAGGTATTCTCCGGTCAGGCCCCATACGACGGCGTAGTCAATGCGATTGCTGGCCAGTTTTTCCAGTTGGGATTTTTCCGTGGGACTTTGTGAATGCAGAATTTTTTTGTTCTGCAAAAACTCCGTCGGGTAGGTGTAGCCGTTGGTGGTGCCAACCACTTTGTTTTCCATATCCTTCAAAGTGACGTTTTGCCGACCGTCGCGGATACGGCCATAGACGACCATTTCCGCTTCAAACATCGGTGTCTTGTGAAAGATGTATTTGTCTTTGGTGTCCTGGTTGATGATGGTGTCAAAGCAACCCAGGGATTTCCCTTTTTCAACTTCATAAATACAGCGGGCAAAAGGAACAGGGCGGGTGATCACTGTGATCCCCTGACTTTTGAAGGCGGCTTTCACGATTTCCGGCGCCAGGCCCACGACATCTTTATAGTCGGCGGAAGCCGAGGAGTAGGGTGCCCAGTCATCTTCACCATTGATGACAATAGTCGTGGCGTGGGCGAAATTCCCGGAACAGGCGAGTGTCAGTATTAGAAGTAGTTGCAGCATCCTGAGTCCTTCAAACATGCTCTTTCATTATCTCGACAAGCCACAAGAGAGCTAACTAAAAAAAGCCGCTGAATAAAAATTCCGCGGCCAATGTTGTCTATTTGCAGATAGGATTTTGTGGTTCTTTTTCGCAGACATATTTTTTGAACTGCTCATTTTGTTGCTTCAAAGTTTGAACCTCCTCTTTCAGGGAGGCGATTTCTCTCTTGGTGATTTGTGAATCTTTGCTCCAAAGCTCGTAGAATTCTTTTAAGGCATTGAATAACGGCGCCACCAGGTTTCCGTAAGTAACGGACTTGTAACCATCTGCATCCGTTTTCACGGCTTGAGGGAACACTGTTTCTACTTCCTGTGCGATCACCCCGATTTGCTGACTTGGATCTGGATTCACGCCCGGCTTCCAGTGGTAGGTCACGCCCTGCACCTGCAGCACTTTTTTCAACGCATCCGGGATGACTTCAATGTCAGTCTTGAAACGTCGGTCGGAACCGTTAGAATAAGTTCCGGCGATCCACATGTTTCCGGAAGAGTTCGTGAAGTTCATGCGTTGCCCAGCGGTGCTGTCCCAGAAACGGAACATGCCGGTGCTGGCCTGATAGCCATAACCGAAGTATTTTCCGCTATCAGAGCCTTCGTACGGAACGTACACATCCAGGTTGGCGCTGGCGGCGGATCTGCGCAATGTGAAGATGCCTTGGTCGTGGCCATAATCACCTATAGTCAGTAAACCGCTTTGAAAGGCTGTGCCCGAAGCACCGATAGAGACTTGTCCGTTCTGCCCGACAATCATGCGCAGGGTGTTGGTGTTGGGGCTTCCCGGAGTTAGTCCGTTGGCTCCATAAAACACAACCCCATTTGGACCGACGGCCAATGCCGCAGCGGTGGTGCTTTCAGCGACCCAGGCGGAGCCTGTATACTTTGTGCCTCCGGAAAGAATCAGCCCCGGAGAGCTGGTTGGGACCGTCAGGTATCCTGCGTAGCTGCCATTTGAAATGCGGACAGCAGAAGCAGTTGCAGGCCCTGTGACATTCAGACGGTTTGAATCTGTATTGAAATCGCCGATGGAAACGTTACCCGTGGTGTGCATCGCCATCACATGCCCTGAGCTACCACCCACGCCGGTATGGTCATGCCAGAAGTTCAGAGATCTGTTATTGCCTGCAACATCTTGCACGATAGTCCAGCGATTTGTCAGACTGTTCCCCATGACAAAACCGCTTTGGCTGGTGTCGGCACCAAACGTTCCGACAATGGAATCTCCGGCGGCATTGACTTGCAGTTGATAGCTGGGTGATGTGGTGCCGATGCCCACTTTGCCGCTGCCATCGATGCGCATTTTCTCTGTGCGTGTGGCAGATCCGGTTGTGGTGGTTTCAAAAATCATTTTGCTGCCGCGATTGGTGGTGCTTTGTGTTTCCGAAGCGCTGACTTCGATGGCGGCGTTGGTGGTTCCGGTGCCGGATCCATCGTGGGCACGGAAATACAGACCACCGATGGTGTTTCCAGAATTGACTGCGGTACCAGATGCTATAGTACCGCGGGTTCGTGTCAACATCAGTGCGGCCCCATTATAATCGGCGTCTGAAGCATGGAACAGGCGCTGCTGGAACGCATCTGAAGTTTGGACATCAAGTCTGTAGGAGGGGGAATTGGTGCCAATGCCGACATACCCACCATTGGTAATACTCAGCTCGTTGCTAGAGCCTCCTGTGCCCAGATCCGTTCGGTTGGTCGCAAAGTCCATAGCTAGAAAGTCATTGGTGCTTGTGCAGGTCGTGTTGGTGCATTTGCCCATGTTGAAGCTGACGCCATTGGTGTACATGGTTGTCATGTTGCCACCACGATCCAGTAAGAATCGCGCAAAAACGCCAGGGTCTCCCTTTACAATGAAAGGATGCTCTGTGCCGGTGTAGGTGGTGCCGGCTCCGCCAGCGACGATAACGCCATCATCGTAATACAATTTTGTCCCCGAAACCTGCCATTGTCCCAAAGTGGAAGGCAGGGCGCTCGCTGGCAGTTTTCCACTTCCATCCAAAAGCAGAACTTCACCCGCCGCAGTTCCGGCCGCTTTTGTTGAAGCAGTGCCAAGGCCTGTGACCTGTGTGTTGGCGATAGAGATGTTCTGACATTCAAATTTATCTGTGATTGAGCTCCAATTCAAAGTCTGCGCAGCAGTGCAACCAGCCGCATTGAATGCGCTTCCGCCGGTCAGGTTTTGCAGCTCACTTAGTTTCACAAAACCCGGAGTCCATTTGCTGGTGCCGTTGTCCCATTTTAAGTAAGCATTCGCGGTCGGTGCGGTTGTGGAAACTTCATAACTCTGAAGTTTTGCAACAGTCGGATTTGGATAAGTCCCGGAAAGATCGCCTCCGGCGGTGCCTGTTGGAGGAGCGCCGGTTGTGGCGATGGAAATACTGCCTGTGCCATTGGTGATGGAAATACCTGAGCCCGCCGTCAAAGTGGCTTTGGTCAGTGTATTTCCGGTGGAGTTACCAATCAACAGTTCACCATTCACAAAACTGGTCTGACCCGTGCCGCCCTTGTTCACGGGGATTGTCGGAAGATCAACGGCTGTGATCGCTGCGTTCACCCAGTTTGTGCCGTTGTGTTTGATCACGTGGCCCGAGGCCGGGGAGGCAAGACTTAAAGCCACTCCGTTCAGTTTGTCGATCGTGGGGTTGGGATAAGTGCCGGTCAGATCTCCACCTGCAGATCCTGAGGGGCTTGTGCTGGCATTAATAGAGGCGATGCTAACCCAGGCGCCGGAATTGTACTGATAAATGACTTTGCTATCGGTGGCAAAGTAGATAGCACCGGCAGCGGGACTTGCAGGTTTGGCTGTGTCCAGACCTGTTTGAATGGAGGGGCTGCCTCCGGCATTTTGCACCCAGGACTCTGTCGCGGGCGCCCATTTGGTGCCGTCATATTTAAGGACCTGTCCTGATGTTGGAGCTGTGGCATCGACACTGACGCCTTTGATTTTATCAACGCTGACGGCACCGATCGAGCCGCTGACATCACCTGCAACAGACACATTGATCGCCTGACAAAGGAATTTTCCGGCGACGGAACTCCAGTACGCAGTTTCATAGGCTGCACAGTTGGCGCTGCCAACGGCGGTGTTAAAGCTTGCCGTCGACAGCAGTCCGCTGAGGGAGCTGGTCAGATTCGTCACATCGGCAATGGCTATTGCGGAACTGCTCCACTCGGTGCCGGAAAACTTCATGAAGTGCCCGGAGGTCGGGGCTGAGTTTGAAACAGCCACGCCCTGGATTTTTGCGACCGAGGGATTAGGGTAGGTGCCACTCAGGTCACCAGTCGCATTTCCTGACGGCGTGCGCGCATCTGTGAAGCGCGTATCATTGCCGGCAGCCACGGTGTTGGCGGTTGTGCCGACGTTGACAGTCAGGACTGGTGTGGAATTGCCAGTAGCGACAGTCAGATAGTTGTTGGCGGAAGTGACGTCCGTCACTGTGCCTCCGGCTGCGCCGGTTACCGGTGCACAAGAAAAGCTGGTGCCGTCGAAGGTCAGGAAGTTATTTGCCGGGCAGGCCGTGACGGTGTTTTTCAAAACAAAGTCCGTGGACTGATAGGAGCCCAGCTTTTGCGCGGACAAGGAATAAGCGGCATAAGGAACAGAACGGATTTCATTGTCCGGAGAGATCGTCTTCCAGCCTGTCCCATCATGGAATCTGACGCGCAGGCGGCGTTGATCGTTGGCGGCCGGATTGTAAGTGGCGCCACCATCACAGGAAAGGCTGCCGGAATTTTTAAATGAATCAAGCAATGTGAATGTGCCCGCTGTCGGATGGCTTTGTGAGCCGGTTCCGATAGGCACATCGAACACGCCACCAGAGTTTGTCAGATCAATGTGATCCACTTGCTCGCGATAAATGATGCACTGGCCGTTGGGGCTGGTGATTTCAAATTGAAAGCTGACGTTGCTGTATTCCAGCGGAGTGCCGTCGTTTTTGAGAATTCTTCCCTGATACGTGAGGGAATTGGGTGTTGCTGATGCGGAAGCAGCCAGCATCAAAGAGGCCGTTAAAATACCAACAAGCGACGTTCCGTATTTGCGAGTTTTCATGAACTACTTATCGGAAGAAGCTCGCCTTTTTTGGATATCTGTCTGATTTTTCTGGAAAAACTTTAATAAAGGGGGATGCCTCAAAGTGAGAATTTATCCCCCAGAAGGGAGAGGGTAGCTAGTGAAGCTGCTTCTTTCCTTTGCCACCGAACATTTTTGGACCCTTGTCTTCAGAGCCTTCCTCATCTTCTTCGGCAGATTCGTTCTCTTCGGAATAGTCTTCATCGTCACGTGGAGGAGAAAGCTCTTCGCTTTGTTCTGCGCGGCTTAGTGCATCTTCGTCTTCATCCTCATTGGTGTCGTGAAGCATTTCATCTTCGCTGAGACCCAGAAGTTTATTGGCTTCAGCTTCCAGGTTGGAATTTTCAGTTGAGAACTTCAGATAGACTTTCTTTCCTTGGAACGGCACTTCTTTCCAGTTGTAAGGGAAGTCGACTTCGCCTTCGTTTTCCAGGAACTCCAACATCATGCTGGCTGCGGCGTCCACGCAGTTGTGGATACGGGAAACGGCGTCTTGCTGCTCTTGAGAATAGCTCATGGACACTTCGAAATTGGCTTGCGCCAAACGGCCCTCTTCCAGATAACCAACGCGCAGCACAATTTCTTCCTGATAGATGCGGCCTTCAATAATCAACTCGGCATTATCCAGGTATTGGGCGAAATTTTCTTTAAAAACAGCCTGGATCTGATCTGAGTATTCTTTAGGGAAGGATGTCCATTTTTTTGAACTTTTCAGTCTTGGGATCATGACGAAGGCCTCCATCAGGTTCGGGCTTTTTTTGACATTCTTAAAGCGCTCCTCTATAACTCACTTTCTTTAATGACACAAGAGGTAATAGCTCGTGGACGACATCACCCAAAATCTTGAAAGTGTTGAGAAAAATCCCGATATCGGGATGGGTCGTGGCGTCTATATTTCGACCTACGGCTGTCAGATGAATGTGAACGATACCGAGCGCATGTACGCTTTGCTGGAAATGCAGAACTTTGTTCCTGTGACGGATCCAAAGAAAGCATCTTTGATCATTATCAATTCCTGCAGTGTGCGCGAAAAACCGGTGCATAAGGTTTATTCTGAAGTCGGCACTTACAAGTACATGAAGCGTAAAAATCCGGATCTGAAGATCGGCGTGGGTGGCTGCGTGGGGCAGCAGGAAAAAGAAAACCTGATGAAGACCCAGCCAATGATCGACTTTGTGTTCGGCACCGATCAGATCGACAGTTTACCGCAACTGGTGGCAAAATCTTTTGCGGGCGAGCGCAGGCTGGTGAACTCCCGCTTTGAACATCGTTCCCCGTATCACATCGAAACTTTGGTGCGTAATCCGGGTGTGGCCACTTATGTGAATATCACCAAGGGTTGCGACAATTTCTGCACCTTCTGTGTGGTGCCTTACACTCGCGGTCGTGAAAAGTCGCGCCCGGTTCAGCACATCCTGACTGACATCCGACATCTGGTGAAACGCGGGGTGAAGGAAGTCACTTTGCTGGGGCAAAACGTCAACTCCTATCAGGGTGATGAGGGTATCGACTTTGCTGACTTGCTGGCGAAGGTGGCCAAAGAAACCGACGTCGAACGCATTCGTTACACGACATCTCATCCCAAGGACTTCAATCAGAAGCTGGTGGATGTGATGGCGGAACATTCGGACAAGATCATGGAATACATCCATCTGCCGTTCCAGGCGGGCAGCACCAAGGTGCTTGAACGCATGAATCGCAACTATACGCGTGAAGAATATCTGGAGCGCATTGCGATGATTCAAAAGGGGCTGCCGAATGTCTGCTTCTCAACGGACATCATCGTTGGTTTCCCAGGTGAGACTGAAGAGGACTTCCAGGACACGCTGAATATGGTGACGGAGGTTGGCTTTGAAACCATTTTTGCGTTCAGCTATTCACCGCGACCTTTCACCAAGGCTGCGAAGTTTGAAGACCAGTTGCCGGAAGATGTGAAGAACGAGCGTTTGAATCGTCTGTTTGATGTGCATGAGGCAATGGCCTTTGAGCGGGTCAAGCGTTATGAAGGCACAACCATGAAGGTCCTGGTGGAAAACGTGGACCGTGATCACGGAAAAATGCAAGGACGAAGCACCGGCAACAAGCTGGTGCACTTCCTGGGAACCGCGGATTTGATCGGTAAAACGGTCGATGTGAAAATCACCAAGGCGTTCCCGGCAGTGTTCAGAGGAGAAATGATTTAATCATGAAAGACATCCACAATTTCAACTCACTTAAAGCACAGATCGTGTTTTCAAATGAATCACGTGAAGAGGAAACCTTCCATCAGAATGAACTGGTGCAACTGTTCCCTTATGGTTTGTCAGTGACCACGGATGCAACCCGTCCGTTTTTGCTTTTGAAGGACGAGGCTCATCAGTATACACTGCCAGTGGCGGTCAGTGCCATTGATGCCGGTGTGGCGTTGTCTCAAAGCAATAAGATGATTTTAGAGTCCTCGCCGCACAAGTTCACGGCGTTGATGCTGGAATCTTTGGGAATCGAAATAAAGCAGGCGGTTTTTGTCGAAATAAAAGGCGCTCATCAATATCTGCGTCTTTATATCAGCGGTCATGCGCAGATGAATTCACTTAAGCTGCGCGCCGATGAGGCGATGTCGCTGTGTCTTTATCTGGGTGTGCCTCTATTTGCGACAAAGAGCTTCATTGGTCGTTCCCGCGTGATGAATGCGGAAGTCGAGGGCGGCGCGCAAAACATCCAAAATTTTGGTCTAATGGACAAAGGCTCTGGATATTTGAACTAGTTTTTGTAACTATGAGGCATGCATCATCTACCTCATTTGATTACGGATCTTGGTTTTATTCTTATGATCGCAGCGCTTTCCACGCTGCTTTTCAAAAAACTCGGCCAGCCTCAAGTTCTGGGATATCTGATTGCAGGATTTCTGGTCAGTCCTCACGTTCCCTTTTTACCCACAGTCACTGATCAGGCCAATATTCAGGTTTGGTCTGAAATCGGTGTGATCTTCCTGCTGTTCAGTCTGGGGTTGGAGTTCAGCTTTAAGAAATTGTTCAAGGTCGGTGGGTCGGCCAGCTTTACTGCGGTCTTCGAAGTAGTTTTCATGGTGGCCCTGGGATATCTGGTGGGCCGTCTGCTGGGCTGGAACAATATCGACAGCCTGTTCTTCGGGGGTATTCTTTCCATTTCCTCCACAACAATCATCGTTCGTGCTTTCCAGGAACTGGGGATGAAAGGCAAAAAGTTCGTTGAACTTGTCTTTGGCATCCTGGTTGTGGAAGACATCGTGGCAATTTTGCTGCTGGTGCTGCTGACGGCGATTGCAAGCTCTGACACTTTCTCGACCGCCGAACTGGCGTTCTCGGGGCTTCGTTTGTTGTTCTATATCGCACTTTGGTTCGTGATCGGGATCTTCCTGATTCCGATCTTCCTGCGCAAGATCCGCCATCTTTTGGAAGACGAAACCATGCTGCTGGTTTCTATTGGTCTGTGCTTTATGATGGTGATGATTGCCGCCGGTGTGGGGTTCTCTCCAGCTTTGGGCGCTTTCGTGATGGGATCGCTTCTGGCGGAAACACCGGAAGGTCATAAGATGGAGCACGTTCTGCAGCCGGTGAAGAATCTGTTTGCAGCGATCTTCTTTGTCTCTGTCGGTATGATGATCGATCCGAAAGTTCTGATTGAGCGCTGGGATCTGGTGATTCTGGTCACTTTGGTGACGATCGTTGGTAAATTCGTCAGCACCTTCCTGGGGGCGATTTTGTCCGGTCAGGGGCGCAAACAGTCCTTCCAGTCCGGAATGAGTCTGGCGCAAATCGGAGAATTCTCTTTCATCATTGCCGCCCTCGGTGTCAGTCTGAAAGTCACCAGTGATTTCCTGTATCCGCTGGCGATTGCGGTGTCGGCCGTGACGACCTTTACCACTCCTTATCTGATCAAGGTGGCCGATCCGTTGTATCGCTGGGTTGAATCGAAACTGCCTGAAGGAGTTAAGCGCAATCTGGACCAGTACCAGGCGTCTTTTAATCAGGCCGGTGAAAACAAAGCGGGTGCTTTGATTATGAAAACCTACGGCATGAAGATTCTTTTAAACACCGTGATGGTTGTGGCCATCATGGGGGCGTTTAAAGCCGTGGTGAATGCGGAAATTCAGAAATATCTGCAGGAAAGCCCCTGGGCCAGCGGTATTTCGCTGTTTGTGTGTCTGGCGATATCCGCTCCTTTCTTCTGGGGTATTGTGATGAGTGGTCCTTCCCTGCGCGCTCAGCGTGAAGTGGAAGAGCTGCAGAAACTGCGCGGTTTGCAGGCGGGCCTGTTTGTCGGTCGTCTGGTGCTGGCTGTGATTTTATTGGGCGCTTTAATCAGTCAGTTTGCAACGCTCAAAGTCGCCTCCGGCGTCATTGTGGCGGTGGTGGGTGTGGCGGCTTTGGCCGGTCAGCTATGGGTTCGTCATCTGTATCAGTTTATTGAAAAGAACTTCCAGAAAAACCTGACGGAAAAAGAACGTAAGGAACTGGTCAGCAGTTCTGTGGCAAAAAACTTCCTGCCTTGGGAAACAACCCTGGGGAACTATGATATCGCATCAGAGTGTTCGCTGGTGGGGCGTACCTTGAGGGACCTGTCCTTTAAGGAAAATTACGGTGTGACGGTGGCGGCAGTTTTCCGCGGTGCCAAACGTTACTTTGCTCCGGACGGGGAGTTCGTTCTGTGGCCGCATGACAAACTGATTTGTTTCGGAAGTGAAGAGGAACTGCAAAGTTTCCACACATTCCTTGAGGGTGAAAAGGCAGCGCAGGTGCCAGAACCTGAAATGACCACCAGACAGGATGATTACAAATTGTCTTCGTTTGTGGTGTCTGACGATTCCAAATTCAAAGACAAAACCATTCGCGAAAGCGGCATCCGTGAATCCTATCACGGCATGGTTGTGGGGATTGAACGTGGCCCCCAAAGAATTTTGGGCCCTCGTGCCAGCTTCACTCTGCGTGAGAACGACCTGGTCTGGGTGGTATCTGATAAAAAGCAAAGTCAGGCGACAGTTTAGCTCGAGTTCTTTACGTCTTCATTGGTCAAAGTTAGCATAGACACTCGGGGAGGGTGTTTATGCCAACTCTGGGTCTTGTACTTTCCGGGGGCGGCGCCCGCGGGGCTTATCAAGCCGGCGTGCTTGCGGCGATTGCGCACATCTGTTCCCGTCATCAACTGGATGATCCATTTCAGGTTTATTCCGGAGTCAGCGCCGGAGCCATCAACGTGGCTTTGCTTGCGGGGAATCCCTCGTCATTTGTTCAAAGCAGTAAAAATCTGGTGAACCTGTGGTCTAAGATCGACAGTGATAATGTTTTCTATGCGGATCTGATGGCCTTGTCCCGGGGTGGACTGCAGTGGATGACAGAGTTTTCCCTGGGGGGCGGGAAAAAAGATTCCGGTCTTCGCTCGCTTTTGTCCACGCACCCTTTGCATAACTATATTCTGGGAAAATGTCAGTTTGGTGAAATCCAAAAAAAGATCAACGCCGGCATTTTGAGGGCGGTGTCGGTGTCTGCTCTGGACTACGACAGTGTCGCCACCGTCACCTTCTTTCAGGGGATTCCCGAACTGAAGACCTGGGAGCGGGGCATGCATCGCAGTGAAAAGGTGAATCTTTCGGTGGAACACATCATGGCCTCATCGGCGATCCCGATGTTGTTTCCTCCGGTCAAAGTGCAGGATCGTTATTACGGTGATGGTTGTATTCGCAATCAGTCCCCTTGTGGACCGGCGATTTATCTGGGGGCCAGTCGTTTGCTGGCCATCGGGGTGCGCCGACGGCAGGACACGTTTTACAGCTATCATCATGCCAGTGGCGGAGAGATGCCGACGGTGGCTCGGGTCGCCAATGTGCTGATGAATGCCGTGATGATGGATGGCCTGGAATCCGACATTCAGCGTATTCAGCAGATCAATGAAGGCCTGAAAGGCCTTTCCAGTGAAGAACGTCGTCGTTCGAACTGGCATGAGCTTGAGACGCTGTGGATTTCCCCTTCGGTGGATTTTTCAGAGCTGGCAAAAAAGAAGGGAAACGAGCTTCCGCGGATCATTCGCTACCTGTTGCGGGGGCCGGGTTCGGTGGATGAATCGGCGGAGCTTTTGAGTTATCTTATGTTTACGCCCACCTATTGTCGCCAGCTGATTGATATCGGGTTTTCGGACGGCATGAAAGAGCAGGAGAGGATTACAGATTTTCTTGTGCGCGCTCAAGAAGAGACCACGGTACGAAACTTGGCCGGCAATCGCAAAGAAACAGCGGCGTCGAAAAGAATTTCCGGAATCAAAGGTTGATTCCTTCAAAACGAAACTTTAGCCTAGAACAGAGGTGTTCTATGAGCAACAGGTTAGTGAATGCACGCGGCATGTCTCCGGTGATTGGTGAAAAAGTTTTTGTGGCAGACACTGCCCGCATCA
Source organism: Bdellovibrio bacteriovorus (assembly GCF_002208115.1). NCBI lineage: Bacteria > Pseudomonadati > Bdellovibrionota > Bdellovibrionia > Bdellovibrionales > Pseudobdellovibrionaceae > Bdellovibrio > Bdellovibrio bacteriovorus. The sequence continues at coordinate 1,820,844 of NZ_CP020946.1, forward strand.
TCAGCAACGTGGAAATTGGTGACAATTCCTCGATCTGGTATAACGTGGTGATTCGTGGTGACGTGATGCCGATTCGTATTGGCAAAGAGGTCAACGTTCAGGATGGTACGGTCATTCACGGAACCTATGGAAAATGGGGCACGACGCTCCATGATCGCGTGACCATTGGACATTTGGTGATGCTGCATGGCTGTGAAATCGGCCGTGGCACTCTGGTGGGCATGGGATCTATTATTATGGACGGTTGCAAAGTGGGCGAGCATTGTCTGATCGGTGCCGGAACCCTGATCACGGAAGGCACGGAGATTCCGCCACGCAGTCTGGTCGTGGGACGTCCCGGAAAAGTCAAACGCGCACTGACGGATGAAGAAGTCGCGCTGCTTGAAAAGTCTGCCGACAACTATCTTTTGTACAAGACCTGGTACTGATAAATCATCCTCGTTTTGCTTGAACTCAAAGGGATTTCCGCTCAGAATAACAAAAACCTGCCTCTAGGAGCTTTGTTATGGATCGTGAAGTCCCTTACGCATTGACGTTCGACGATATTCTTCTTCTTCCCCAGTATTCTGAAATCACCCCGACTGATGTAGTGCCTCGCTCTGTGTTTGCCCGTGGCAAATATCTGAACACGCCGATCATTTCTGCGGCGATGGACACGGTGACGGAAAACCGCATTGCGCGAGTGATGGCTCAGCATGGTGGCCTGGGAATCATTCACAAAAATCTGGATATCGACAAACAGGCACTGGAAGTTGAAAAAGTAAAAAAATACGAAAGCGGCATGATCATGGATCCGATCACTCTGGGGCCGGATCATCTGGTGGAGGAAGCTGTCGCCTTGATGGAAAAGTATTCCATCAGCGGGGTTCCGGTGACGGTGAATGGCGAACTGGTGGGGATTTTAACCAATCGCGATCTGCGTTTTGAAGAAAACTTCAATCAGCCGATTCGCAATCTGATGACCAAAGAAAATCTGGTCACCGCGAAAATGGGAACCACTTTGGATGAAGCAAAAAAGATTCTGCAAAAACACCGCATTGAAAAACTGCCGGTGGTGGATTCCAAAGGAAAACTAAAAGGTCTGATCACCATCAAGGATATTGAAAAGGCCAAAAATTACCCTCAAGCCACCAAAGACGAACATGGTCGGTTGTTTGTAGGGGCTGCGGTGGGCGTGGGCCCTGATTCCCGTGACCGCGTGGAAGCGCTGGTGGCGGCCGATGTTGATGTTCTTTGTGTCGACACCGCTCACGGTCACTCTAAAAACGTGATCGAAATGGTGAAGTACATTTCTCAGAAACACAAAGATGTCATCGTTGTGGCGGGGAACGTGGTCACTGCCGACGGCACAAAAGCCCTGTTGGACGCTGGTGCGGAAGTGGTCAAAGTCGGTGTCGGTCCGGGCAGCATCTGCACCACGCGTGTGGTGGCTGGTGTCGGGATGCCGCAAATTTCTGCGGTGATGGAATGTGCAAAAGTCGCCCGCTCCCGCGGTAAAACAATCATCGCCGACGGCGGTATTAAATTCTCGGGTGATATCACCAAGGCGCTGGCGCTGGGTGCAAACTCAGTGATGATCGGAAACCTGCTGGCCGGGGCTGAAGAATCCCCAGGCGAAACGATTTTGTTCCAAGGTCGTACTTATAAAGTCTATCGCGGCATGGGCAGTTTGGGGGCGATGTCCAAGGGCTCCAAAGACCGTTATGGGCAAATGGACGTCGAAGAAAATGACAAGCTGGTTCCCGAGGGCATCGAAGGTAAGGTCGCTTACAAAGGATCTGCTTCCGGCGTTATTCATCAGTTGATCGGTGGTCTTAAATCCGGAATGGGTTACGTGGGCGCCCGCAATATTGATGAGCTTCAAAGCAAAGCGAAGTTTGTGCAGATTTCAGCCATGGGTCTTCGTGAGTCCCACGTGCATGATGTCAGCATCACCAAAGAAGCACCTAACTATCGAATTGAGTCTTAATTATGCGTGGTTTTGTCATTCTTGATTTTGGTTCCCAGTTCACTCAGCTCATTGCCCGTCGTCTGCGCGAGTTGGGCTTTTATTCCGAAATTCATTCTTTTGAATATCCTACGGAAGAAATCCGCAAAAAAAATCCTTACGGAATTATTCTTAGCGGCGGTCCGAACTCCGTTTATGAAGCGGGTTCTCCGCAAAGAAATGTGGCGGAACTTCGTAACATAAGTCCTGTGATGGGTGTTTGTTACGGAATGCAGCTTTTAACCCATCAACTGGGCGGCAAGGTCACTCGCGCTGAACATCGTGAGTACGGGCTGAATTATGTAACATGGTCCAGTCCGGTCGAGGGTGTTCCTGAACGACAAAAAGTTTGGATGAGTCACGGTGACGTGGTTGAAAAAGCGCCGGAAGGCTTTCAGATAATCGCAAATTCCGACGGCCATCATCCGGCGGCAATGCAAGGTCCCGGCGTTCTGGCAGTGCAATTCCATCCTGAAGTGGCGCACACCGATCACGGAATGGATTTGCTGAAGTATTTCGCGCAAGGCATGTGTCAGGCCCCTGCGGACTGGGATGCTCCGCACATCAAAGACATTCTGATTAAAGAAGCTCAAGACAAAGTCGGTCCGACAGATCATGTACTGGTGGGCCTCAGCGGGGGTGTTGATTCCACCGTGGTGGCGACACTTTTAACGAAGGCCTTGGGGGCTGAACGCGTTCATTGTGTGTTTGTTGATAACGGTCTGTTACGTAAGAACGAATACGAAGGTGTTCTTGAGTCTTATCATCGTATCGGACTTAACGTGCGCGGCGTGGATGCTTCTGAAGAGTTCCTTTCGGCTCTTAAAGGCAAGTCTGATCCAGAGGAAAAACGCAAAACCATCGGCCGCGTCTTTATCGAAGTTTTTGATAAAAGTTACGATCACAAACTTCCGATCAAATGGCTGGCACAGGGGACACTTTACCCGGATGTGATTGAAAGTGTGTCCTCTGTCGGCGGCAGCGTGACGATCAAGTCTCACCACAATGTGGGTGGTCTGCCGGAAAAAATGAAACTTGGTCTGGTGGAGCCGGTTCGTGAATTGTTCAAGGATGAAGTGCGTGCGCTCGGGGCTCAGTTGGGGCTTCCCAAAGAAATGCTGTGGCGCCACCCATTCCCTGGTCCGGGGTTGGCGATTCGAGTGTTAGGTGAAGTGACGAAAGAAAAGCTGCAAATTCTTAAAGAAGCAGATGATGTTTATATCTCAGAACTTCGCCGTCGCGGCCTTTACGAGAAAATCTGGCAGGCCTTTTGTGTCCTGCTTCCAGTGAAAACCGTGGGCGTGCAGGGGGATTCCAGAACTTACGATCACGTTCTGGCCTTGCGTGCAGTCACCTCCAGTGACGGCATGACCGCAGACTGGTATCCATTCGAATTCCAGTTCCTGCGCGAAGTCTCCAATCTGATCACCAACAAAGTCAAAGGCGTCAACCGCGTCGTCTACGACGTAACCAGCAAACCCCCCGGCACCATCGAGTGGGAATAACCAAAAGGTAAAAGGTACCTGCTCACTTTTGCATAAACGCTGCGCCCAATGCGTCGCTTCAGCAAAAGTGAGCAGGTACCTTTTTTGTTTGTCATGATTTTTGTGTAACTGCTGATTCGGGGTTGGTTTTGTTAGCCTTCTTTGAATGAAGACAAAACACATCCATAAAATTTCCAAGGGTATTACTTTACTGATCGTTCTTTCCTGTATGGCGGCGCTTGCGGCGGCGGGGCAGATTCTTTATGAAAGCTCTGGCATTTCCAGTTTTAAATTAAAACAGGCCGAAGACGGCAGTCGTGTAATTCAGCGCACTTCTCAAGACTATCAGACCTATCGCTCTTATTCGGAAGTGGATGGGGATCAGTTGTACTTGATCGGCAGTGTAAAAACCACTGAGCAATATTTAAATGCAGAGGGGATATCCGGAAGTATTTCCTGGAGTGTTCGTAAAGGCGAGCGTCTGGAACAGGTTTTGTGGGGGAAGACGGAATCCGCCACTGAGCTGAATGTGCACGACAGCTATCCTGTGCTGGTTTCTGGTTTGGGCGGCTGTTGTGCTGAGATGACGGGATATCGCCTGTTCAATCTGGAAGATGGGCGCCTGCTGATGTCCTTTAACGATTTCAAATATCGCGCACGAGTCACCCAGCCCTTTTCTTTGGAGGTTCCGAACTCGAATTTGGGCATTCGCTATATTGGCATGATTTCCCAGGATAGCACCCGCGATCGTGATTTTGTCACGCCAGCGGCGGGCAAAAGTGCCGTGCTTCTGATTAAGTACGCCAACGAAATGCTTCGTCAAAAACTACAAGTGGATATGGAAGTGGCCGACGGCTATGCCGCCAGTGTTCTGGAGGCAAAACTTGAAAAAGACCCGGCAGCTCCGAATAGCGATAAGATTGAATTCCGCGAAGATCAGGCGACACTTTGGAATATCGACGGGGCGACCAATCCGGCTCAGATTTCTGGAGTTATTCTCACAGTCGTCATGGATGCCGGTTTGGGGCAAAAAACCATCAAAATTCCCGTCAAAAACGACAGATTGGATCTGGGATCTGCTCAGATTCCGGGCGGAGTTTCCATTCAACCGTTGGTGCAGCTCGGAGTCTTTTAACGCGCCGAGCGAAGTGTGATCCAAACACCCCCTTTTATTGAAACAAAAAGGGGGCTAAGATATGAAATTGTCATGTCTTTTGTTCATCTACACGTCCACTCAGAATATTCCCTTTTGGAAGCCGCGTGCCGGGTTAAAGCCATTGCTAAAAAAGCAGCGGCGATGCAGATGCCCGCGGTGGCTCTTACAGACAACGGTAACATGTTCGGTGCTGTTGAATTTTTCTTTGCCTGTAAGGACAACAACGTAAAACCAATTCTGGGCTTGGATGCGTACATCGCTCCGGGATCGCGCCTTGAAAAAAAGCAGGACCGAGATCAGGTCAACACCGGTCCGCGCCGTCTGGTGTTCCTGGCGCAGAATAATGATGGCTATCGCAATCTGTGTAAACTTTCTTCCATTGGTTATCAGGAAGGTTTTTATTGGAAGCCTCGTATCGATTACGAAGTCATTCAGCAGTACAATGAAAATCTGATCTGTCTGACCGGAGGCCTGCGTGGTGAAGTCGCGGAGTCCTTCCTGCGGGAAGGGCCGGACGCGGCTTTGGCGAAAATCCGCCAGTTGAAAGAAATCTTCAATGATCGCCTGTATCTTGAGATGTGCCGCACGGGTGTGCCCGAGTGGGATCGTATCAATCCGTTCCTGCTAGAAGCCTCCAAAATCGCGGGAGTTCCTGTGGTGGCGTCCAATGACGTGCACTACATGACTCAGGACGACCAGATGGCTCAGGAAGTTTTGATCTGTATCGGATCGAATAAAACTTTGAGCGATGAATCCCGTTTCCGTCTGGGGACGGATGAATTCTATCTGAAAAAACCAGAGCAGATGGTCGAGCTTTTTGCCGACGTGCCGGAAGCGATCTCCAACACTCTGCAAATCGCCGAACGTTGCGATGTTAAATTCAAACTTAAAGACGACCAGGGAAAACCAATCTATCACCTTCCGACATTCCCGACAGATGATGGGTTGTCGCTGAAAGAGGACATTGCCCGCAAAGCCAAAGCCGGTCTGTTGGTGCGCTTTGAAGAGGCGGCGGCACGCGGTGAAATGGTGCCTGAAGATAAAATTCCTGAATATGACAAGCGTCTGGAATACGAGCTTGGCATTATCGACCGCATGGGTTTTAACGGTTACTTCCTTATCGTTCAAGACTTCATCAACTGGGCCAAAACCAATGACATTCCGGTCGGTCCGGGGCGGGGTTCCGGGGCGGGTTCTTTGGTCGCTTATGTTTTGCGTATTACGGATCTGGATCCGCTGCCGAACTTCCTTCTGTTTGAGCGTTTCCTGAATCCAGAACGTATCTCCATGCCCGACTTCGATATCGACTTCTGTCAGGATCGTCGTCAGGAGGTGATCCAGTATGTGACCCGCAAGTACGGTCAGGAATCTGTTTCCCAGATCATCACTTACGGAAAGTTACAGGCCCGCGCCGCCATCAAGGACGTGGGCCGCGTGTTGGGTATGACCTTCCCTGAGGTCGACGCGGTAACAAAACTTATTCCGGAAAAGCTCGGCATCAACCTGAAAGAGGCCATGGAAATGGAACCTCGTATCGGAGAGATGATGGAGATGAATCCAACAGTGAACACGCTGATGGATCTTGCTCAAAGGGTTGAGGGGATGGTTCGCCATGCCGGGATCCACGCCGCCGGGGTTATCATCGCCGACGGCCAACTGGTTCGTCATGCTCCACTTTACAAGGGTGCTGACGGAGAGCAGGTCGTTCAGTACGACATGAAGCACGCCGAGAAAATCGGCCTGATTAAATTCGACTTCCTGGGTCTGAAGACCCTGACTCACATCAATCACGCGCTGAAGCTGATTGTGAAAAATCGCGGCAAAAAAATTCTGTCGCAGATGATTCCGATGAATGACACGGCGACGTTTGAGATGATGTCGCGCGGGGATACCGCAGGGGTGTTCCAGTTTGAGGGTGAGGGCATCACCGATGCCACCCGTAAAATCAGACCTTCTTCTTTTGCCGATATCACCGCGATCACGTCGTTGTACCGACCGGGTCCGATGGCGAACATTCCGGACTTTACCGATCGTAAGCACGGCAAGGCGCCGGTGGAATACCTTCTGGAAGACACCCGTGAGGTTCTGTCCGAGACCTACGGGATCATGGTCTATCAGGAACAGGTTATGGGTATCGCCTCTCGCATTGCCGGATATTCTCTGGGTGAAGCGGATATGCTTCGTCGTGCGATGGGTAAGAAGATCAAAGAGGAGATGGACAAGCACCGTGAGCGCTTCATGCAAGGGGCGATCGAACGCGGGCATGATAAACAGCGCTCTAATGATCTGTTTGATTTGATGTACAAGTTTGCCGACTATGGATTCAATAAATCCCACGCGGCGGCTTATTCCGTTGTTACGTTACAGACTGCCTGGTTGAAATGTCATTACCCGGCGGAATTCTTTGCAGCCCTGCTCAGTACCGAGCTTTCCGACACTGAAAAGATCGTAAAATACTCCAAGGATGCGACCAAGCGCGGTCTGACCGTGCGTTCGCCAAGTGTGAATTTCTCGGATTACCTGTTTGATGTTCATGGCGATGAGATCTACTTCGGTCTGGGGGCGATCAAAGGTGTGGGGCAGAATGCGGTTGAGGCCATCATCGAGGCCCGCAACAATCTGCCCGAGAAAAAGTTCACTTCTTTGGATGAGTTCTTTAATTCCATCGACACCCGTCGTGTGAATAAAAAAGTGATCGAATGTCTGATCAAGGCCGGGGCCTTTGATGGCTTTGGCGCGCACCGTGCGCAGTTGATTGCCGGTTATCAGAAGTACCTGGATCGCGCGATCGGTCTGCAAAAAGACCGCGAGATGGGGCAGTCTTCATTGTTTGATCTGGGGCCTTCGACTGAAACCAAAGTCACTTTGGAAGATGTGAAGCCTTGGGCACGAACGGCGTCTTTGACCTATGAAAAAGAAGTGCTGGGTTTTTACCTGAGTGATCACCCGCTGAAGGGGTTTGACACGCTTTCAGAACTTTGGACGACCTGTAAGGTGATTGATTTGCCAGCACAGATGCCAGCGCCGGGCAGTCCCGAGGCGGAAGCACTGAAGGCTGCCAAGAAGGATTGGAAAAATCGCGATGCGGGTAAAAAACGCGTCGTCGTGGCCGGTCTTATCACTGAGCTTCGCGAACTGATCACGAAAAAAGGAACCCGCATGGCGTTCGGCAAGGTCGAGGACCTGACGGGCAGTTGTGAGCTTGTGATCTTCCCGGATTCTTATGCTCGCTTTGAGGCCCAGCTTCGCGATGAAAGGCCGGTCCTGGTCGGGGGTGGTCTGGAGGTAGAGGACGGATCAGCCAAGATCATGGTTGATACCGTTTCTCCGTTGGAAGATATCCTTAAAAAAACCAAGCGAATGGTACTAAGATTGGATAAGATTAATCCTGATGATTACCCACGCCTGCAGTCGTTGATGAAGGACTATCCGGGAACAACCTCGGTCAGTCTGGAAATCGAGCTGGGTGAGCTGAACCGCCGTGTCTTGATGGAGATGGAGGAGGCTCAGGGTATCAGTGTGAATAATGAATTCTTTGAAGGCGTTCATTCCCTGTTTGGAAGAACGGACTTTATCGAGTTGAGGAGCTAGGAATGCGTTTAGTAAGTGTGGTTGCAGCAGCATTGATGATCTTCGTAAGTGGCACCGCCCTGGCCCAGCAGGCAGAACTGGTGGACCGCACCTATTCCGGTGTGTCCAAGGAAACCAACCCTCAGGTGGCAAAAAGAGTCATTCAGGATGAAGCGGCTCAAAAAGTTTCTGAAGAAATCATTCAGGAGCTGATCGGTAACGACCGCTTCCTGAAAAACAAAACCCTGATTCAGAATAAAATCATCCGCAATTCGGCGCGCTATATTCCGTTCACGAAGCCTTCGGCGCTGACTCAAAGCGCGGATGAATTCAAGATGTCCGTGGCGATGAAGGTGTCTTTGAAGGATTTAAAGCAAATGCTTCAGGACAACTCGCTTTTGAATGAAAACGAAGCCGTGCCGGTGGTGTTGCCACTGGTCAGTTGGCAGGATCGTGTGGAAGGCCGCAGCTATCGCTGGTGGTTGCCGCTGGATAAAAATCCTCAAGGCTTCCTGGTGAAAGAGGGCCGCCTGCTGGAGGAAGCTCTGCGTGGCGCTTTCCAGAAAAACAACTTCTATCTGATCAAACCGATTGAAGCGGGTTTGGCAGCCAGTGTGCCCGCGGATTTCCAGAATGAAAAAGTCGGTGGTGAGGATGCTCAGTTCTTTGCCCAGTATTTCAATGCTCCAGTGGTGGTTGACGGACAGGTGAACCTGACCAAAGGGGAGCGTAATAACTTCCGTATTGAAATCAAATTGACCGCTTTGCAGGTCAGCAACGGCCGCGCGATTGCCGATGTGTCCCGTCGCTTTGATACGGACGGCGGTTCTTTCGAAAATGCGATCGATAAAAAATTGCGCGAGGTTCTGGAGGGCACGGCCAACGATCTGGCTGTGCAGGTGATGGACGCATGGCAAAGAGGTTCTGTGGGGACTTCTGTGATCCGTCTGACCATTCACGGTCGCCAGCCATTGCCGGTTCTTGAGGGCGTGAAAGAAAAAATCCGCTCACAGTTGACGCAAGTGAAGAACATCCGTGAACGTCTGGTCAGCGCTGACAGTGTCAGCTTCGAGGTCGACACGTCGGTGCCGGCGTCGGAACTGGTCGGCAAATTGGAAACCCTGGATTTGGACGGGAAAAAACTTTCCCGCGTGTCCGAGGGGCAAAATGAGATCGTTTTGAAGTGGGCTCAGTAGGAAAGGACTCCTGGTGAAAAGGTTATTTTGTCTGGCAATCGTATTTTGTGTGACTGCGTGTACAACTTTGGATCGCAGTGCAAATCCCACCACGCGCCGGGAAATCAAGGATGTGAACTATGAGGCGCGCAAGGATGATTCCGCACCTCGCAAGCGCATGATGGTTCTGCCGTTCCTGGATGCGGGTGACAAGCGCCCGCAGGAATTGCGTGATCAGGCTCGGGCGGCCTTTATCGCTGATTTGAACCGCACGGGTGAAGTGATTGCTCTGGACAGCCGTGAATTGAAAGTGGACCTGGCCAAGATGATTGAAAACGGTCAGTACAAGCTGACAGAGGTGGCCAAAGCAGCCCAGGCCCTGGGTGTAAATACGGTTCTTGAAGGCAAGATCATCGACATTCGTATCAAACGCAAAGCTGATAACGTGGGTGTGGTTCGTCATTTGACCACGGCCTTTGAGGTGGTGGCACAGGTGCGTGTGGTGACGGGCCGTGCGGGGCGCGAAGTGTTTAATACGGTGAAGACAGTCACCGTGGAAGAGCAGGGCGTGCGTGTTGCAGAACGTGTTGAAACAGACAAGTTTCTGGCCAACAACCCGGATATGATCACCGTTTTGGTGAAAGACGCGTTTCTTGATTTCACTCCGCAGGTGCTGGCATCGTTGGATAAAGTCACCTGGGAAGGTCGCATTGCTGCGATCAATGGCGACAGAATTTACCTGAATGTCGGCAGAATCTCTGGCCTGCAAGTGGGAGATCTTTTAAAAGTCACTGAAGACGGTGATGATGTGTATGATCCGGAAAGTGGCGGTCACATTGGTCGTGTTCCGGGGCGTCTGAAAGGAACACTTGAGGTCATCAGTTACTTTGGTAACGATGGATCTATTGCTGTCATACATTCCGGCTCTGGATTCAGAGAGAATGATCGCATTGAGTTGTATTAGTGCCGCGGATATCTGTGGAACATCAGCGTTTCGTTTATCTCTGTAAACATATCTTGTTTTCTTTCATTAACAGCTCGCAATTCTGAATTGCTTGTTTGGAGCCCATAACGGCATCAGCTATACTCGCTGTGTGGGCACAAATAAGTTTTGTTTTTTTATCATCGCATTTATTTTTTCTTTTTCTTCACATGCTTCAACAACGTGGAATGTTCCCGCATTGTACTGGAGCATGAAGATTGAAGGCCAGGTCGCAATGCGAAAAGGCTTCGAAGAGGAAATTGAAAAATTCAACAAAGCCAGCGCTGATAAAATCAAAGTGATTCCTTACGTGGCCGGGGAAGGCCGCAAAGGTATTTTGAATCAAACGGCCCAGTTGGATGATGCTCTTAAAAAAGCCCCGAATGTGATTGTGATTCAGCCCACTGACAATTCGGCCCTGGCGCGCGGTCTGCAAGAGGCCAATACCAAGGGCATCCCGGTGATTGCCTATGATCAGTATATCGTGAATGGCAATCTGGCGTCGTTTTTAACCAGCGATAATTATCAGGGCGGCCGGGATAACGGCGATTATATCGAAAAGACCTTTGAAAAAGGCAGCACGATTCGCATCGTGGTGTTTGAGTATCCGCAGGTGTCTTCCACGATGGATCGGGTGGATGGATTCTTTGATTCCCTTCGTGAACACAACCGCAATTTCAAAGTTCTGAAGCGCTATCAGGCCGTGGATCCGGCGTCCGGGGAAGCGGCGGCAAAACAATTCCTGAAGGACTTCCCTGAAAAAGGCAGTGTGGATTTGATTCTGACGGTGAATGACGGAGGCGGGATCACGATTGTGAAAACCCTTTGGGAAAAGAAACGCACCGAAATTCGGCATGCCACTTTCGACGGGGATCCGGAATCCGTTGAGAATATCAAAAACAAAAGACTGACGATCATTGATTCTGCGCAGTTTTGTGCAGAGCTGGGGCGGGAAACTGCCCGGAATCTGATTGCGTATCTGAGAAAAGAAAAAGTTCCCACGAAAAAACTGGTGCCCACTTTCCCGGTGACCGAGCAGTCCGTAAAAGATTATCCGGGCTGGATGGGACGTCCGTCCTCAAAGTATGTGACGGTGACTCCGGAGAAAGCTCCGGTTCGCGTGAAGACAGCGGCCATTCCCGCATCGTCCTCCAATCGTGTGATCGTAAAAATCGGTGTGGCCCCTTTGTGTCCCTATCTTTGTGAAAAAGGCCCGGGAGTCTGGGGCGGATATATTTATGATATTTTGAAAGACATCGCCCAGAAGCAGGGTTTCATTCTGCAAATGGAAAGTATTGCCAACACCCGCCTGGTTTCAAATCTTTTAACCCGGAAGGTGAATTACATCATTGTGCCGTCGTATATGGTTCGCTATCTTCCGAATATCCGCGTTGTCGGGCCGGATCTGGGGATGAGCTATCTGGGAGCCCTGGTGCCTTTGAATTACAAGGACTCGTTGATCGACAGTGAATCCATTGCCACAAAAAAGATCGTCTATGCGGATGTCGGCAGTGAAGGCAGTGCCGAGGTGTTCTCAGCATCCGGCGGGTCCCGCGTGATCAAACTGACGGGTTCTGATGTGGCGGATCGCATGATTAAGATGATCAATGATCGTCGTGTGGATCTGGCCTTGGGCGATTACAATTTGCTCAGCTATTCCGTGGGACGAAAAGCGGGGGTGAATCTGAAGCTGGTGCCGACCTCACTGACGGGATTCAGCTCTTTGGTTCTGGTCAGCGTCCCGAAAGAGCCTGAATTTGGCTCTATTCCTCAGCTCTTGCATAACTGGTTCCTGCAGGCCCGCCAAAACGGCGAGCTGGAAGGTATTTTGAACAAGTACAATCTGAAAGACTGGCACCTGATGTCTCAGGACTAGCTTTTCCACGCTTGCGCGGTCAGTTCAAACGAGCGCAGGCGGTCTGCGTGATCATACATATCCGATAAGATCATCAATTCATCTGCGCCCGTGCGCTGGATAAATCTTTCCAACCCGGCTTTGACCTCATCCTTGTCACCAATGACGGCGTTGCTTAGTTTGTTTAAGACGAGCTCTTTTTCACCAGGGCGCCAGATTTGTTCCATGCTGCTGACCGGAGGCAGCAGATTCACGCGCTGATTGCGGATGATTCCCAGGAATCGCAGATAAAGCGTTGTGGCCAGGCGCTGGGCTTTTTCACTGGTGTCGGCGGCGACAACCTGCAAGCCCACCATGACGTGGGGTTTTTTAAGAAAGCGCGAAGCCTGGAACCCGGACCGGTAAATATGTATCGCTTCTTCCATCAGTTCCGGGGCGAAGTGACCGGCAAAAGAATAAGGAAGTCCCATCACCGCCGCCAGTTGGGCACTGTAAAGGCTTGAGCCCAGCAACCACACCGGAACTTCTGTTCCCATGGCTGGAATCGCGCGCACGCGTTCATGCCCGTGGCTTTTTGCAAAGTATCCGATCAGTTCACGCACATTTTCCGGGAAATCATTTTCATTTCCCTGCATATCGCGCCGTAAAGCATGCATGGTCAGGCGATCGGTGCCGGGTGCTCGTCCCAAACCCAGATCAATGCGACCCGGGTATAGATGGGCCAGGGTGCCGAACTGTTCTGCGATCACCAAGGGGGCGTGGTTGGGAAGCATCACGCCCCCAGAGCCCACGCGGATGGTTTTGGTTCCGCCGGCCACATAGCCAATCAGAACTGAAGTGGCGGAACTGGCGATACCATCCAGATTGTGATGTTCGGCCAGCCAGTAGCGATTGTAGCCCCATTTTTCTGTGTGCTGGGCCAGATCCAGAGTGTTGTGAAAGGAGTCCGCAACGGACTTGCCGTCGATGATGGGGGCCAGGTCCAGAACAGAAAGTTGAATGTCAGAAAGCTTTTTAGTATCAGTCATAGGCACATTATAAGCCTGTCTGTCTGAAACAACAACTCGTATCCGTAACAAAAAAAGGGACTGATTTCTCAGTCCCTTTTTCGTGGTCCGAAGTAAAAACCTGAACTAAAGGCTTTCAGCTCTTCTCATAACCAAGTAAGCCACTTCCTGATCGGAAAGTTCAGCAGAAGCTTCGACTTGCGCACGCGCCAGGAAATCACGCTCATAGTTCATTGCCTGCGCCAGTGCCGGAGTCGGCTCGCCACCTTCAGCAAGGAAGGTTGCCGCGTCCTGATCGGCGTGCAGATAAACTGCCTGAGAATGGTTGGCAGTGATGTCGCTCAAGAACAGAGCTGATGTGGAAAGCAGCAAGCCTGCCAATACACCATCACCGAAATCGCTGTGACCATGATGGCCACCGTGGCCACGGCCGTGCTCCGGGCGCGGTCTGTGGTGAGGACGAGCCATTGCCGATTCCATGCCGATACCCATGATCAACAAAGAGACCAGTACTAGTTTTTTCATTAAAACCTCCTGCGGTTTGTTAGTTGTTCCAGGTTCTGTTTAATTCCAACAAGCTCCCGGTCGATGCCGGGGAACTTTTTCATAACCAATTCTTTGTAAGCCCCGCCCCACTTGATGCCCTCTTGCAGGCGCAAGGCGACCTCTTCATCAGAAACCACTTCGGCGGCCAGCGGCACACCGTAACCCCCTTGAGCCAGCTTCCATGGCAGTCGGTTTTGTGAAGCCTGATTGATGCCGGCAATAACCTGCACAAACGCAGCTTCGCGGTTGTCGCCTTGAAGCAGGCGGGCAATCAGTTTTCCCTGCAGGCCTTGCTGCACCAGATGGGCGTATTTTTCCAGCATGTAGGCATTGCCGATGTCTTCGAAGGTCTCAAGCGTTTCATACACTTTTGCGCGGTCTGAGGCTTTGGAATATTCTGCCCATTCGGACAAATCACGATACCCGAGGAAGAACGGGCGCATGTGATTAAAGGCCTTGTCCAGGGATTCTTTCTGACTTGGGAAGAAGTAACCTTTGCGTTTGGCATCCTTTTCATCTTTTAAAAGGCCTTCATCCACCAACTGATGCAATTTCAAATTACGATAAACTCCCAAAGGGCTTGCCGCAAAGGTGTCCTGATAGGAATGATTCTTTGGCAAAGCTGCGCGCATCAATTGGTCGGTTTCTGAAGCACAGTTGTTGGACAGGAATTTGTAATCGCCCGCGTAACTCCAGTAATGTTCCAGGGCACTTTCCACCAGAATTTTCTTTTCCGCGGCAGAGATCTTTAACGGCAGGCTGATCAGATCGCGCCATTGACCGCGGGTGTATTCATCAATCACTTCATTCATTGAAAACGTCATGATTTGTGACGGATACTTTCCGGTCAGGCCGTCCCAGTAATTCACAATCACATCATCAATATTGGCGCGATAACTTAGCACCACGTGGTAGGCCACATCCGCCAGGCATTCCGGGCCTACAGTTTTGCGCGTCGGTGCGCAGACCACCAGTCGAAGCATTGAGTGCCCCCAGCGGCTCATAATCTCTTCACCCTTGCTGGCAAAAAGGAAATGGACTTCGTAAACCTTGGCAGGATCGATGTCGATTTTCCACGCCCCCGTACTGGTGTAAAGATGAGTGACGGGCGCACAGTTTTCGGCAGCAAATGGAACAAATCCTGTCAGGCGCTGGAAATAAGTGTGGAAAGAAGGTTTACGGCACTGATAAGAGGGGTCCGTTAAAAACTGCGTGAAGTTGTATGCAAAATGCTCATCCGGAGAATCCAATTCGTGGATGTTTCCCAGTCGCACTGGAAGTTCATTTTTGCTTTGAATGCGATTCCCCTTAAAGTCCGACAGGTTCTTGTAAGCAGGGGAGCCGGAAACACGGTAAGAACTTTTCAGATAATACTGGCAGATCGGAAACAGATTGCCATTCTGACGATCGGTTTCGTGCTGGAATTCACAACTGGAAAGAGCGGCCTTGTCGGTGGCATTGTCCCAGTGTTTGTCTGAGCGGTCATACAGGCGGGAAATTTCAAAGATCAAGGCCCGTGCGGCGATGTTTTGAATGCTGTCGCCGGCGCAAGGGGACTTGGATCCTTTGAGGTAAGGCAAAAGACCTTTATGCAGATAGATGCGTTTACGGAATTTTAAGATGCTGCTTTTAACCAGGTCTTTATAGTTCACATCTTTGCTGCACAGATTTCCTGGAAGTGAACTCATGTCTTTAAAGTCGATTGTTTGTGGACCCACGAACTTGATCACTTGTGGTGGCAGACGCATTTCTGTTTTTGAAAGGAATTCCCGGATCAGTGTCGTATTGACCTCGGAGTCAGCACTCAATGACGCGGCATTCGCGCTGATCATCGCAAAAAACACAAGGCCCAGAACTGTAAGTGATCTGTATTTCATATGAATACCATTCCTCTGAGCCCATCAGAAATGGGCTGGTCGCACAATGACTCCAAAAAGCACAAGCAGTGTCCTTAGAGCAAACTCAGTGCCAAAAGGGTGGTAACAAAAATTTAGTAAATTATGGAATTACTAAGAGGAAATGATGGAACAATTGTGGAGCAGAGCGTAGAGATTCTGAGTCCTACGGACTGCTCAGCGGAACTATCACTTAAGATTCTGAATCAGAGTTTTGCCCAGGGTTTTGAAGCTTTTCATTTCGCCGCGAATGCGCGCCACCTGCAGTCCCCCTTGAATGCTGGCTTGAATCAGATCAGCGGTTTCCTCGATGGGAAGATTTTTTCGGAAAGTTTTTTCGCGAATGCCCTGCTTCAGTGTGCGAATCAGCCACGCTCTTTGTCCCAGATGAAACTGCAGCAGTTTTTTCTTCATGGCGTTTGAAACCGCCCCAAAATCCGCGCACAAAACTCCCCCGGGGCAGATCTTGTGATCCGCACCGATTTTGACAAACATCTGGATCAGTTGTTCCATTTTTTCTTCGGCAGAGAGATGCTCTCTTTTTAAGGCCCAGTCGGAATAGGACTTTTGGTATTCCTCGATCAGAGCCATACCCAGGTCTTCTTTTGAGGCGAAATAGTAATGCAGACTGGCTTTGCGGATGCCCAGGGCGTCTGCGACGGTCTGAAAGCTGAAGCCGTTAAACCCCAGGGTTTGCAGATAATGGCGTCCCAGGTCCAGGGCGCGGGTTCTAGTGTCCATACTCTAATCCTTTTCAGCTCTTGCATTCACGGGCCGACAGGGATATTATCTACCTATCAGTAGGTAGGTATCAAGCAGAATTACTGCAGGTAACCAGAATAGGTACCAGAACAGGACAGGTAAATATGAGCAACCGTAAAACCATGAGACCCGTCGCCATCCTGGCCGGCTCCAGAACTCCGTTCACAAAATCCTTCACACATTATTCCCGCACTTCGAATCGGGAACTGATGACGGCGACGGTCCGTGATCTGGTCGACAAGACCCAGTTGCGCGGGGCTTTGCTGGGGGATGTGTCTTTGGGGGCGGTGATGAAAAACGCCTCCGACTGGAACCTGGCCCGGGAAACTGTTCTGGGGGCCGGACTTGATCCACACACGCCGGGTTATGATGTGCAACGTGCCTGCGGTACGGGGCTTGAGACGGTGGCACAAATTGCCCTGAAGATCGCCTCAGGCCAGATCGAAAGCGGCATTGGCGGCGGTACCGATACCAACAGTGATATCGCCGGTGTTTTGCCGCATGAATTTTCCTGGATCATGATGGAAGCACAAAAAGAAAAAACTTTGGGTGGGCGTCTGAAAAAGTTCGCCGAACTAAAACTTCAGTATCTGAAGCCGCGTTTCCCTAACGTGCAGGAACCACGCACTGGCAAATCCATGGGTGATCACACGGAAATGATGGTGAAAGATTGGATGATCACGCGCGAGGCCCAGGACGAACTGGCTTATCACAGTCATCAGAACGCCGCCAAAGCGTATGCGGATGGCTTTTATAAAGACCTCGTGTTTGAATTTAAAGGTCTGAAGCAGGACATCTTTGTTCGTCCCGACACGACCATGGAAAAGCTGGCAAAACTCAAACCCGCCTTTGATTTCAATGGCACGGGCACGCTGACTGCCGGCAACAGCACTCCGCTGACTGATGGCGCCTCCGCCGTGCTTTTGGGCAGCGAGGAATTTGCCAAAGAGAAAAACCTGCCGGTGCTGGCGTATTTTGTGGATGCTGATTACGCGGCCGTGGACTTTGTAAAAGGCGAAGGTCTTTTGATGGCCCCGACACGCGCGGTGGCTAATCTTCTTCGCCGCAATAACCTGACTTTGCAGGATTTCGACTTCTATGAGATTCACGAAGCCTTCGCGGGCCAGGTGCTCTGCACTTTGAAGGCCTGGGAAGATGAGCAATACTGCCGCACACAACTGGGCTGGGACAAGGCACTGGGATCCATTGATCGTTCCAAAATGAACGTCAAAGGTGGAAGTCTTGCACTGGGCCATCCCTTTGCGGCGACCGGTGGAAGAATTGTGGCCAGCCTTGCCAAGATGCTCGCACAAAAGGGTTCCGGTCGTGGGCTGATCTCCATCTGTACCGCAGGTGGTATGGGTGTGGCCGCGATCATTGAAAGATAGTAATCGTTTTTCTTCCGGGCAGGACCTCCCACTGCCCGGACCACCTTTATTAAAATCTCCTAACTCGATCTTTAGCTAAGCTTTGTCTATATTCCCTCGCCATTAAACAATGCAGGAGAATTATATGATGAATCTGTCCATTTTTATTTTGATCAGCTTGCTTTCCGCAGCCGCGTTCGCTGACACCACCATGATTTGCAGTATGGGAGACATCGCCGATATGGACATTCAAGTGCAGTCACTTGAAGGCCAGCAAGAGCGTCTGACCGCTATGATGTGCAGTTTGCGGCAAAGGATGTGATCTTCACCGCGTCCTGCAAGTAAGACTACTTGATGGTTGCGCCCAGGCCGTATTTGCTGGGTGACTGGGCGTAAACGGATTCGGCCTCTGGCAGCCAGCTTTTCAGATTGTTTTTACGGGTCTGATCAGACGGGTGCGTGGAGATAAACTCTGGCGGAGCCGCGCCCTGTTTTGCGGCATTCATGCGATCCCACAACACCAAAGATTCTTTCGGGTCGTATCCGGCTTTGGCCATATAGATCTGACCCTTTTTGTCTGCGGATGTTTCGTCTCCGCGGCTGAATTTTCTTTCCAGGAATGTCAGGGCAAAGCCAGCGGCTGCGCCACCCAGGGCGCTCCACTTGCGGCATTCATCTGTTTTACAAAGCAATTGTCCCCCGACGACGGTGGCGCCCGCAATCAGGATGCCGGCATAGCTTTGTTGTTTGGCGCGGATATAGCCTTCCATCCCGTGGCGCAAAGTCGCGTGAGCCACCTCATGCCCCATGACCGCAGCCAGGGCGCCTTCGGTTTTTAGCACGGGCATGATGCCGGTATAAACCGCCATTTTTCCACCGGGCATGCACCAGGCATTCACTTCGGGGCTGTCGATCAGGATGACTTCCCACTGAAAGTTTTCACCAGAGGCCTTGGCGATTCGATCGGCCACGCGCTGAACCATCGCGGTCCATTCTTTGTTGGTGGAGATTTTGGATTTGGTTTTGATTTCCGCGTAAGCTTTCTCCGCTTCGGCGTTGATGTCCGCTTCGTTCACTTTCGGTGTCAGAGTGGAGCAACTGATAAGCATGGATGTCATTAGCAGGGCGATGAGTCTCATTGTTTTCATGAAACTAAGATAGCGCAGAAAAAGCGCAAAAATCAATCTGCCGGAGCAAGAGCCTTTGTTTACTAAAACTGTTTGTGATCTGACGGGGAATTGCTTGAAAGCAGACAGGAAAAAAAGGAAGAAAATGGTGCGAATAACTGGACTTGAACCAGTGACCTCTTCCATGTCAAGGAAGCGCGCTACCAACTACGCTATATCCGCACATGTGAAAACTGAACAGACCAAAATCTATCTTATTAAGAGATAGGCAGCAATCATGGATGCGGGTGGTCAGGGGTCCCGTTTTAACGAAAGGGGGTCTAAACTGGGGCCTTTCGCCTGAAGGAGTTCATCTATGATCGAGTTTTACACCGCCTCCACCCCCAACGGCCGCAAAGTGACCATCATGCTGGAAGAATTGGGCCTTGCCTACAACCTGCACAAGGTGAGCCTGAAGGATCTGGAGCAAAAAAAGCCGGAGTTTCTGGCGATGAACCCGAATGGAAAAATCCCCACCATCATCGACAACAAGGGGCCGGAAGGGCAGACGACGGTGTTTGAAAGCGGTGCTATCCTTTATTATCTGGCCGAAAAGCACGGGAAGTTTCTGGGCGATTCTTTGCCGGAAAAAACCCGCACGATGCAGTGGGTGATGTTCCAGATGTCGGCGATTGGACCGATCTTTGGGAATTACTATTATGGTCTGAACACGCTGACCCCGCACAACCCGGGGTTTATCGAGCGCTTTGAAAAAGAGGCACGTCGTCTGGTGGGGGTGATGGAAATCCAGCTTTCCGGGAACAAGTACCTTTCGGGTGAAAGTTACACCATCGCCGACATGGTGACATATCCTTGGGTGGCAGGATTTATTCATGCCCAGCCGGGCTGGTTTGAAGACAAGCCGGCAGTGAAGCGCTGGGCTGAGCTGGTGGGAGCTCGCCCCGCAGTTCAAAAAGCCATGGCTTAAGCGCCCCTTCTTGGCCTCTGCCAACTCTTTAGACAGTGTTCCGCAGTTATCCGAGAATAGATTGATTTTGGAACAGGCACAGTTGTCGCTATTCTCCGCGATGAACATTTATAAAGGAGAATACAATGAAAGCCTCTCATTTGTTGTTTGCGGTTGTTATGGTGGCCAGTGCCACATCTTTCGCTGAAAGAGCCGGGAACGCCTGGAAAAACGAGGTTCGTTCCGAGGGTCAGGGTCAGTATTTTATCGATCAGGAAGGCAATAAATACTGCACGCATGAAGGAACGCGTTTTGCGCATTCAATCCAAGACGGAACTCTGGTCGTGATGGATAAAGAGACCGGAAAGTCTGCCAAGTATTTCAGTAAAGTGGGCTTCACCAAAAAAGGATTTGTAGTGTCGATGAAAAGTGAAACGGGTGATGAGTCACTGCCGGTATTCATCGGTGAGTCTGAGCAGGGAACACACTACTTCAACAGCCTTGGTGATGTTCAAGCCGGACAGTTGGATGAGGGTTTTTCTTTTGGTGAAATTGCCAATGTGAAGACCAAGACTTATACGCTGATGTGCTCTAAAAAATAAGCTTCAATTTCACGCAACTAATTGCTGCATTGTGGGCCTTCTTGAAGTGGATTAAAAATCCATCCATCCATCCATCCATCAAGGAGGCCTTTGTGCTTAAAATGATCCCTGTTCTGTCTTTGTTACTGGGCTCTCAAGCCCTTGCCCATGTGTCCCTGGAAAATCCTCAAGCCGCTGCTGGCAGCTATTACAAGGCTGTTGTGCGCGTACCTCATGGCTGCGATGCCACAGCCACCACGTCTTTGACGGTGCATTTGCCCAAGGGCTTCATCACGCCTAAACCCATGCCGAAGCCAGGCTGGGATGTGGCGGTTGAAACAGACACCAGCGGTGTTGCCACGGCAGTGAAGTTCAGCGGTGGAAACTTGCCGGATGCATTCTATGACGAATTTGTGATTCGGGCGAAAATCACGGCCCCGGCAAATTCAACCTTGTATTTCAAAGTCTCACAGGTCTGTGAAAAAGGTCAGATTGACTGGTTTGATATCCCGGTTCCAGGTCAGGATGAGCACGAACTGGCGGCTCCGGCGGCAAGCTTGAAAATCACCGCAGGAGCTTCGGGCCACTAGGTCTTGAGGTTCTTAAAGTCCCACAAATCCTGATCCATCAGTTGACTTGGCTTGATATTCGTCATGGAAGTCTGGATGGAGGCATAGATGTTCGGGATCTCTTTTTCGAGGTCTCGAACCAGCTTTTTGATGCGCTGACGTTTCAATCCGTCCTGGGATCCGCACAGGTTGCACGGGATCACCGGGAAGGCCCATTCGGCCGCCAGTTCTTCGATATCTCTTTCAGAAGCATAGCAC
Source organism: Bdellovibrio bacteriovorus (assembly GCF_002208115.1). Taxonomy (NCBI): domain Bacteria; kingdom Pseudomonadati; phylum Bdellovibrionota; class Bdellovibrionia; order Bdellovibrionales; family Pseudobdellovibrionaceae; genus Bdellovibrio; species Bdellovibrio bacteriovorus. The sequence goes on from NZ_CP020946.1 coordinate 1,842,111, forward strand.
AGTGGGCGGACCAGAATATTGCGTTCGTCGTCAGATTTCAGTTTTGGTGGCATGGCCGCAGTGGTGCCGACATAGAACATGTTCAGCAAGGCCGTGTGAACGACGTCATCGCGGTGGTGTCCCAGTGCCAGCTTGGTGAAGCCGTTGTTATGGGCAAAATCATAAAGAATCGCACGGCGCAGACGTGAGCAAAGAGAACAGAACGTTCCGCCCTGAACTTTTTCTTTCACGATGGAATAAGTGTCTTTTTCAACGATATGAAAAGGCACGCCCAGGCTTTCCACCCAAACTTTGAATTTGGAAACATCGAAGCCCGGTTGTTTTTGATCCAGGATCGCAGCTTCGATTTGGAATTTGCGCTCAGAGCGTCTTTGGATTTCGGTCAGCAAAGCCAGCAGGACACTGGAATCTTTGCCGCCGGAAACGCAGACCATGACCTTGTCGCCGTCTTCAATCATGTTGAAGTCGTTCAAGGCCTGCACGATCTGTTTGCGGATTTTTACCGCCAGGGGAAGTTCAAAATTAACGGCTGATTTCATGGCCTTGGGTTGTATCCGATAGCTCAACCACTTGTCGAGCTAATTTGATGCCCTGAGCCTTCAGAGCCTCAATCCCGCGCACATAAACCTTGTCGCCGATGTTGAACTGGGAACCGTAATTATCAATGAAATAGATGATTTTCAGTTCCACCCAATGTTCGTTGGTGTCGCTGACATAGGCCCAAGGTGCCGGAATGCCTCGGATTTCGCCAACTCCGGCGACCGTGCGCTCCAGGATCTGCTTGGCCAGCTCGATGTTCTGACCGAATGCCAGGCGGAAGATCTGACGGCGAACGATAGGGTTGTCCGGTGGGGAGAAGTTTGAAATCTGAGCATTGGCCATAAAGCGATTCGGGAAGGTGATCAGCTCATCAGAAAAGCCCACCAGGGTTGTGGAGCGCCAGGTGATCTCGCGCACTTGACCCGTGGCTTTCTGAATACCGCTCGTGATTTCCAGCCAGTCACCGATTTCAAAGTTGCGATCCAGCTGCAAAGAAATTCCGGCAAACAGATTTCCCAAAGTGTCCTGCAGCGCCAGACCCAGAATCACCGAGGCCGCCGCCGACGTCGCAAGCAGGGGTCCCACCTCCAGGCCAAACACGTGAGTGATGCCCCAGAACATTAAGACGATAGAAAGGATCAAAGAGAAAATGTTCACCAGAAGCAGAGGAACACCGTGCTTCATTGATCCCAAGAACAGGTACTGCAGGACGATCAGACGGGATGTTTTCACAAACACCACGTTGCCCCAAACAAAAGTCAGGAAGGCGACATAAGGAATGAACTTCGCAAAACGCCCGATCTGGGGTTCGGAGGTCTGCATGAAAATAAAGAGCAAAAACAAGAAGGCCAAAATCACATAATGGCGAAGCAAAGTGCGGAAATGATTGCGGATGCTGCGATGTCTTTCGTCGGAGGCTTCCTTCAGGAAAAACTTGTAGAAGATCCAGGTGATGGCAATGAGCGCCCCCAAAAGTATGAAAGGCTCAAGTTCAAGGAGTCCATAGAGTGCCTGAATTTTGATAAACTTTTCTGCCATGCTGATGTGTCCCTCTTGAACTCTGATTATAGTGACTAATTTTTAGTCTAGTCGAGTCTAAAATTCATCCCGGGTGTAATCTGTCCAAGTCAGCCTGCCGATAAGTTCCCTATGAAAACACACGGAATGGTTTTGATCTTAGGGATGATGATGACGGCCTGCGCACCACAGGGGTATGAGGCCATGAACAATATCGCTTCGCAGGTGGGTAATGACATTGCCTGCAAAGACAACAAGCTGGAGATGAAGCTCTGGGACGGCCTGAAGGCCTATCTGATTGAGCAAAAAGAGATCCCGGCTTCCGAAACACTAAAGCAGGCCATGCGCGATCAGGTGCAAAAACTGGCTGCTGAAAATCCAAGCATGACAAGTGAAGATCAGGAGAAGCTGCAAGCCCAGTTGGACAAGCTGGTTGTATCCTTGCTTGAAGAAGCTCCCAAGGGTGAGCGCGTGGAAACACCAGAACAGCTTTTGATGCTTCTGTCGGCGATCGACGTTGGGGACCGTTCCACGGTTTTCAGAAGCTACATGCAGGATAAAGTGCGTGGCAATTTCACGCAGCTTTCAAAAACCGTGGAAAGCTTTGAGTTGAATTGTCCGTCCGGCGACAACTCCACAGCGGGCACAGACTCGGGATCTGATTCCGGCAGCACTGATGCGGGTTCAGGATCGGGGGGCAGTAATGTGGTGGAAGAGCCAACACCAGCGCCGAATCGTGATTATGAATACCATAAAGCCCAAGCTTTGAGTGCCGGGGAGCCCTTGGCGGTATTCGGTGCCCGTTGGGCCTTTGCAACGTCCTATCAGACCTGCCAAAGCGTGGCTTTGCCGGACCTGAATGCGCAGACGCCCACGATCTCCGGTATCTCTATCGTGGGGAAACACTCCGACGGTGTCGGCAGCAAGCGAGAGATCGCCAGCCTTTCCAAGGTTCAGGCCACGCATCCTTACATCAAGGGTGTGTCAGGATATGGTGAGGGTTGCTTCAGTGTTAAATCCAATCCTTTGATTTATGATTACGGCGGGAAGCCTTACGGAACGACAGCGGCCGATTCCCCGATTGATATGTTTAAGAACAACGGTGACGGCACCAAGGTTCTGGGTATTGACTGCTCTGGTTACGTTTACACCTCCATGGCCACCGCGGGGCTTCGTTTGAAGGCAGGCCGCGCACTGAAAGCTTCAGATTCCTGGGCGTGGGGTTCCAGCTCTTATGTAGAGCCTCAGAACAACGGGCTGACGTGTTTATCCAAGATCTCTGTGACACCTTCGACGTCCCTGAAAGCCGGTGACATCGTGGCAGTCTATGGTCACGTTCTATTGATCGATAAAGCCGGTTCTGATCCATTCGGCATCGCTTCGGCAAAAACCGAAAGCGATTGTTCGAAAATCAAATCCAGCGGTTTTGATTTCACGGTCGCGCAGAGCTCTCCGAACGTGGGTGGTGTGGGTATCAACTTCTTTGATGCCCGTGTGTACCTGCCGACCAGCGCGAAGATGCAAACGGGTCTTGAGAAGTACGCTTACTATGCGTGTCTGGCGAAAGTGAACAACAAGACCTACACTCCGAATGTGGGGACATTGTCGGTGATTCGCCACAAGGGCACCGCGGACTGTATGGCTCCACGAGTGAAAATGGCCCGTGAGGCTTGTATCTCATCCTGCTCCTCGCTTCGCAGATAGTCCCCGGCCGGGGCAGGAACTCTGCAGGCTGGCGGCGATGAATAACTTTTTGACAGAGTGACAATAGGGGTCTCCGTGAAAAACACGGGGACCTTTTTATTTGCTTTTTACGACGGGAAAACGATTACAAAAAAATATCTTTTTGGGGTGGATGTGAATGAGGGGCGAGTGTGATATAACTCTCGTCATGAAAAAGACATTGCTTCCCCTCATTGCTCTAAGTCTGTTTGCTACAAACTCTTTTGCCGCGGGCTCCAAGGCCCTGGATAAGTCTTTCCGCTATTGCCAAGACATTTCCCAGGTCGACAAACTTCTGGATCGCAGCCGTGAAAGCGTGGATCGTCTTCAGGCGGAAGATCTGACGGTGGAAAGAATTGTGGTTTCCAAAGACCGTAAAGAGCTTTATCTGATTTCTGGCGAGACCCTGTTGAAAGTATACCCAGTGGCCTTTGGCAGAAACCCTGTTGGTCACAAGCAGTTCGAGGGCGACAACAAGACGCCGGAAGGTTTGTATTCTATCGATTATAAAAATCCTCAAAGTCAGTACACCAAGGCTTTGCACGTTTCTTATCCGAATAAATCGGATGTGGAGTTTGCAAAATCCCAGGGTAAGTCCGCGGGTGGCGATATTATGATCCACGGTCTGCCTTCTGAAGAACGTAAAGGTCAGGCGGTTGGTTTGATCCATCCGATGAACTGGACCCAGGGGTGCGTGGCAGTGACAAATCCGGAGATCGAAGAGATTTATTCTTTGGTCAAAGAAAAGACTTTGATTGAAATCTGCAAAATGTCCAGCAACTAATAAATTTAAATTCCGGCACGCTTCAACGAAAAAGCCACCTTATAAGGGTGGCTTTTTTATTTCTGCTTCAGCTTAGGTGCCTGTCGCGACCGAGCAGGCTTTCTTGTAGTGTTTCAGTAAGGCCGTGTCGACCAGGCTTCGTTCGTGTTCATCCACAATAAAAACCCCGATGGCGTCGTTGGCGTTTTTCACCCGTGGCAGACCACGCACGATGTCCGGTGCGTAGAAATCGTCTTCGCGGCCATCAAAGGTCACAATCTGATCCCGCAGGGGCTGGTTGGAGTCGTACACGCGTATTTCAATTCGTCCGTTGCTTTTAACCTCAAAGGACTTGGCCACGACAACGTGCTGGGCGGTGCGAGTGGGACGCAACAACAGTAAAGTCAGACGGTGGGATTCAAGATTTCTTAAAAGCACATCGCGGGTCTGGCGGTTCTTGCGTCCGCTGCGGGCGTCGTCGCCGATCACGTACTTCAGGTTCTTTGCGAATTCGTGAAACCGTTCTTTCTGATAGTGTTCAATTTCATTCTTCCAGGCACGATACAATGTTTTGCCATTTGAAAATTTCTGGGAAAAACCATACTGCATCTGCGACCACAAGGGCGTGTTGGTGCGCCATTGGGAGTCCTTCTGACTGAAGACTTTGAATTCACTCAAGGCCGTTTCTTTCAAGCCACTGCCAGATGCATAGGGGCGGCTGCCGCGAACCATGTCCAGTATCTCGGTGGTCTGCTGGGGTGTGGGATCGCTCCCCTGATTCCAGCGCGACAGATAAAAGAACAGACGCTGCGTGCGCGACAAGGACCAGCACGCGGCCAGATCATAAAGGCCGGCCGAGAAGGGCCAGTTTACTGACAGATTGTGATAGCTGCTGCCTAAGGACTCGGGCCGGATGCGGCGATAGATTTCCTCTGTCGAAACGCGGTCGCAAGCCAGATTCTCCACCAGGGAGTCCGAGATTTTTCGGGTCGGAGTGGCAAAGCTTTGGGTTGATAAAAGGGACACCAATAAAATGAGTATTTGTTTTGCTGTTTTTGACATAACTAAGGTCCAGAGATCGCAAGAAGTGATGCCCCGTCAAGTTGCTTTCGTTTAACATACTGGAGGGGGTTTCATGGGGGAAGAACAGTTGAAAAGGCCAACGGGAATGTACCTGATGGCGATTCTTTTTATTCTGGCTCCATTGGGAAATCTTCTGATCAGTTTTGTAAGCTCTGAATTTGTCAATTCGCAAAGCGGGTTTCTTTCTTTCGCGCAATCTGTTTCGAATCTTGATTGGATGTGGCTGGGTCTTTTGTTTTTGACCGGGGTTTTGTTGTTGCGCGCGCATAAGGCCACATGGACTCTGGCGATTGGCTCGTTGATGCTGGTGCTTTTTATCAATCTCTATCGTTGGGGCAATGGCGAGTTTTCAGACAGCGGCCTGTTCGTTCATGGACAGCTTTTCATGTCCTGCCTGATCACGGCTTTTGTTTTGTTGCTGGCTTTTTACTTCCGTTTTCCTTATCTGGATCGACGCGCGCAGTGGTTGTTCCCGGCGGCGGCTCGTTATGAGTTCCGCACTCCCGTGAATGTGGTGGCTCAGGATATTTTTGAAGGGGTTACTGAGTCCATTTCCGCCAGCGGGGCGAGGGTTCGTTTGCAGCGGGATCTTGAGGGGTCCCAAGGATTGCGGTTTGTGGATGTGATCTTCCCCGACATTCGTAATATGAAGGTCAAAAGTCGAGTCGTGGAGTATCGCGATAACGTGCTTCGCCTGAAGTTTAAAGAACTTACAGAGCGGGACCGGTTATATTTGCAGGAGTGGTTGCGGTCTCAGATTGAGACAGGAACAGAAAAGTTAAGTTAAGTCCGGGTTCTTTTTAAGTTTTTTAGAATGTGTACCGAAAAGACTCAAAAGCATGAGGTCGTTATGAGATGGAAGTTGAAACCGAAGTCATTGATGAAAAGTCTTGCAGCCAGCGCATCTGCATTCACGATGTGTATGGCGCCAGTCGCACAGGGTGCGGCGGCACAGGATCAGAAGAAGCTGATCAATCAATACCTGAAAGAAACAGGGCTCACGACAAAGAAAATGACCGTCGGTGAATTCTACCGCATGGTTCGCCACGTTTATCCTCACAAACTGCAAAAGCAGATGGATCAATGGGTGGAGTTGAATCGTCATGAAATGATGCCGGCGGTGGAAGCATCCACTTACAAAGGCGCAGACGGTAAAGAGCAAGTGCGTTTGACTTTGACTCATGCTGGTCAGACTTCCACTTTGACTTTCACTGGTGATGACGAAAATCCACTGAAGGTCAACGGCGTCAACTTCAAGCGCAAAGAGCTGATGAATTATAACAACTTCAACGCGATCGCCGGTAAAATGGCGAAGCTGGATCCGGTTGTTGCCAAGTCCCTGAAAACGGGCAAACAAAAGCCTCTAAGCAAAAACTTCGTTTTGACTTACAAAGAATACACGCGTCTGACTCCGCGTCAGAAAGCAGAGTACTTTGTGCGCATGCGTGCGGCTCTTGAATCCGCTCAGAAAGTTTATACTAAAATCTATGGTGTTCAGGCGTTGAATGAACTCAATAAACGTCATGAGTGGGCGGCTTCATTCTTCTTTGGGGAAGAGGCTGAAGCAGCAAGTCTTGTTGGTAAGCCATGTATCGTGGCGGGTTATCTGTCCATTTATGGCGAAAACAATTCCTGCGGCGGTAGCAAGCAGGGGGCGATCGATCTGAAAAACAAAATGGAAGTCAACAGCGCGACGTGCTTGAACAACGGCGTTTCCTGTAACCCGATGGTTTATGGTTTCAGCGCGAACGGTACCCCTCATTGCGTATCCCGTTCTGAGATCAAGTACGCAACCCGCGTTTGTAACGGCAAATCCCCTCTGCGCACAGGTGATGTGAAGTCGGAAGGCGAAGATAAAAAACGTATCATTGAGTCTTATCTGAAAAAAGTAAAAGGCCAGGATATCAACCTGGTTCTGAACGAAGAAGGTAAGATCTCTCAAGAGCAGTACAATCAGATCTCTGCTTACCTGGGTGACCTGCAAAACTTCATCAACTCTGCAGTTGCAGAGTGTGGTCAGTTGCCGTTGCAAAAAATTGCACAGCAGCGTGATGACCAGGCGTCAGCTTGTAACGAGATCAAAACCCGTGCGTTCTCCCTGCAGTCTTTCGTGGTGTCTCCAGAGCCGCCATCTCCTCCAGGTCCGATCGCGGGTGATTGTTCTGTTGAAAAACCAGGTTCCGTTCCGGGTGAAGGCGGCAAAGGCTGTGTATGTCCTGAGGGAACTAAAGAAAGTGAACCAAGTGAAAGTGAATCCCGTCCAAGCTGTCTAGTGATCGAAGCTGGTGGCGAGGGTGATCTGCCAGGTGGTAAAACAGAAGTCGGCAAAGACGACAGCTGTGGCTTCTGGTGCCGTAATAAAAACTGGATCATTCCAGTCGGTATCGGTTTGCTGGCCCTGGGTGCTTTCTGGTGGTTGTTCAGCAAGAAGTCCAAATCCGACTCCAAGTCTCCAGAGTACGTGCCACCAGCACCTGCTCCAGAACCAGAGCCGACGGCGACAACAACTGTGACGACACCTCCGGTGGTCGATCCTCCGCCAACGGCTCCTTGCCCGGCTCCGAACCAGTTGATCAACAACGTGTGTGTGCCGGTCGTGGTGGTGCCTCCTCCGACTCCGGATTCCGAGGGCGGAACAACTACTGACACCTCCATCCGTGCGGGTGGGGTTCGCTAGGAAACTTAAAAAGTGAATATCGACAAGCATCAAGAGAAAAACAATCCACAGCGGGCTCCCCAGAAAAGGGAAGCCCCTGTGCCGTTAAGGGGCCCAGCCCCGCGTCGTCGGGGTCCGGTGACTCCGGCTCCGTCACGCGTGAACGGCTTGTTCAAGGATCGTCGAGATCTGAATTTTGAGCAGGGAACCGGTTTTCATGGCGGGCCATCGGCGCGTCGCAAGGGTTATAAACTTGCGCTGTGGTCGTGGCTGGCGTCTTTCATTGATGCTTTGATTCTGATTGCTGTCAGTTGCGTGTTCATGCTGATGTTTTCCATGATCGTGAAAACGCCGGTCGGTTCGTTGATGAATCGTATGTTCCACAGCCAGCATCAGCTGACTTTCTTTGCTGAAGTTTTTGTGATGTTTGCCTGGGTGTACATGATCACGATCCGCAGCCTGATGGGTTCCACCATTGGTGAGTGGGCGTGTGATCTGCGTTTGGGGCAACCTCATGAGCGTCTGCAAATCAGTTATATCTTCCGTGTGGCTTTGCGCAGTTCCTTGATTTTAATCACTGGGATTGTGACCTTGCCGTTGCTTTCGCTATTGGCCGGGAAAGATCTGGCCGGTGCGCTTTCAGGCTTACGCCTTTTCTCTTTGAAGTAATCCCAGAACCTCATAGTGATCCGTCTGCGGGAATTGGTCGACGATAAAGACCTCCTGCATGCGGTATCCGCATTCCTGCAGGGTCACCAGATCCCGGGCCATGGATTCAGGATAACAGGACATATAAATAAAGAACTCGGGCCGCTGTTCAGGCGCAAGGTTTTGTAGCGGATTCAAAAAGCCCATCAAACCTGATCTTGGCGGATTTGCCAGCACCCCGTCGAACTGGGAAAAGTCCTGCGTCAGTTTTTTCTGGAAGTCCCCGCGATAAATCGTCACGCGATCTTTCAGGTGTGACAGGCTTGCAGGAAGCTCGTTTAAAGAGCGCTCCAGACCTTGCAGCGAAAGCTCGTCGATTTCACACGCCAGAATACTCTCTGCCCCCGCCAAAGCCGGGAAGGTCAGATTGCCGATGCCAGAGCCGAACTCGATCAGGCGCTGAGCTTTGTACCGTTTCACCCAATCATAAATCACATCACAGATGACCTTGTTCGCCTTGTGGCTGGGCTGAGTGAAGCTCGCCACCTGACAATACAGGTTCACCGGTGTGTCGTTCATCCAGGACTGGAACCACACATGATGTTCGGGATCGCGCAGCTTAAATTCATTTCCAGTCCAAACCGGAACTTTGCGGCGCTGGCCGATTTCAACGAAAGACTGCTGTTGCAGGGAGTACAGGATGCTTTGCTCATCCAGCAGGGTTTTGATGTCGATATTGGCCAAATCAATCCACACTCCGCGCTGTCCGGCCGGTCCGACGCGAAGTCGGAAGGATCCGCGCTTAAAAGGCCACTGAATCTTTCTAAAGTCCGAGAGCCATTCTTGCAATGCGGGGCTCAACTGGGCGCAGACTTCGATATCGAGAATTTCATGACGATCCGTGCGGTAAAGTCCCAAGCGGCCGTCCTGAAGGCTGAAATCCAGTCGGTCCCGCAGATGGGCGGGGCCGGCGGAAAGAACTTTGAGGGGCTGTGGAAACGCCACCGATGCCGCCGTAAACAAGCCTGAAAGGTCGTTTATTTTGTTTTGAGCCTGGTCGCCGTAAGGCACGCCGATATGCTGACAGCCGCCACAGTCCGGGGCGTAGGGACAAGGCACAGTGGTCAGTTTGTCAAAGGTTTCGAATTTCTGAAAGTTCGGCATTGAGTGCTTGCCCCGGCAATTTCGCTGTTATAAGAAAAACCTATCTTATCAAAACTAATGGGGGAATGGTGAGAATTTTATTGCTTGCTGGCATGATCATCTTTGCGGGAGTTTCCTCCTTTGCTGCCAACAACAACCCGTGGATGCGCGCTTGCCGTATTGAGGCGGGTCAGTTCTGGGTTCTAAAAGCCGGTTCGGAGGAATACTCCATGTGTTTCTTCGGCGAATCCGCAGTGGGGGCTGAAGCCCTTTTCCAGTTTAAATCCAAATCAGGGACTCCAGAGGCCGTTGTGGCCTATAAGAACCGCAATGCCTCTTCGGCTCGCGGCGGGATCTGTGGATCTTTTGATGCGGAAGTTCTGCAAGGCAAGGATACGGACGGTCAGACGTTCAACGTCTGCAAGTTTTCTGATGGTTCTTTGATTGAGGAAACCACGCTGTGGCTGGGCCCTGGCGCCGGTACAACTCAGGGCTTGGACAAAGCTCTTTCAAGCACTTACTAGTTTTTTGCTGATTCAGACGGGCGCAAGGAATAGATACAAGAACTTGCGTCCTTGATCACACCATCTTCCAGGTGCAGATCCTTCTTCGTAAAACCCAATGTCACATGCGGATAGTACAGATCAGGATTGAAGTCTTCGGCTTTACCGCCTTTTTGCGTGTAAAGAACGTGCACGGCTTTTCTGATCTGGAACAGGCGGTCTGATTCCACCACGGCGTAATAGGTGGCATCCTCATTCACTGCCCCTTTGCCCACACACAGCAGGTGATAAGAGCTTTTATTCATGTCCATGCGTTCAGCCAGGGCGTTGATCTCTTTCATCGAGATTTTCTTTTTCAACTTGGTGAACTCGACAGGTGAAATTACGGTGATGTGCGCTTCGCCGCGATGCTGAAGCTGCACGTTCTGGTTTTTTTCCACATCAACGCGCATTTTTTCAAAGGCCGCATAAGGCAGATCCAAAGACAGATAGGACTTTTCTTTTTTATGTTCAACCGAGGCGATGCCGCGCGTGGCTTTCGGCTTCAGCTCTTCTTCAGAATAGCTCAGGCTTGAAAGTTTATACGGTGATGAGGTGGCGCAGGCGGTCAGTGAAAGTGAGATGAGAGCCAAGTGAAACGTGCGGCGCATGAGTTTCTCTTTTCTTCGCTTGGGTTTGACTTAAGATGGTCCTGCTTTTAGCCTACACAGACTATGAAAAAAGTGAAAGTTCTTCTTACAAGTGCCTGCATTTTCTCGCTAATTTCCGGCCTGGTGGCGTGCCAGATGAAGGACACCAAGTCCGCTGTTTCCAAATCTGAGACTGCCGCCACGGGTGCCTTTTCCAACGAGCCGCACACCCTGGTGGGTGAAGCCCGTCAATTGACCTTCACAGGCCCTAAGTCAGGGGAGGGTTATTTCAGTCCTGACGGCAAAAAGATGATCTTTCAAAGTGAGCGCGAGCCGGGGAATCCCTTCTATCAGATGTACATTCTGGATCTGATCAGTGGTGACACGACACGGGTTTCGCCGGGGCATGGGAAAACCACCTGCGGCTGGATTCATCCGTCCATGAAGAAGGTTCTGTATTCGTCCACTCATCTGGATCCGGAAACGAAAAAGAAAACCCAGGAAGAATACGACAACCGCAAAAAAGCCGTTAAAGCCCGCTATTCCTGGAGCTTTGATGATAACTACGACATCTTCAGTTCTGATCTGAATGGCAAAAGCATCCAGCGCCTGACCCGCGAAAAAGGCTATGACGCTGAAGGGTCTTATTCTCCGGATGGACAATGGATTGCCTTTGCCTCCAACCGTGCCGGTTACACGGAAAAACTGGAAGGGGAGGATAAAAAACTTTTTGAGCAGGACCCTTCCTATATGATGGACATTTACATCATGAAGGCTGATGGCACCGAGGTGAAGCGCCTGACGGATTCCAAAGGTTATGATGGCGGTCCGTTCTTCAGTGCGGATGGCAAGAAAATCACCTGGCGTCGATTCTCTCCGAATGGTTCCACGGCGGAAATCTTCACCATGAATGTCGATGGCTCTGACCAGAAACAAGTTACAAAATTAAAGTCCATGTCCTGGGCTCCTTATTTCCATCCATCAGGGGATTACATCATCTTTGGTTCCAGCGTTCTGGGTTATCACAACTTTGAACTTTTTATTGTCGATGCGGAAGGCAAGAAAGCGCCGGTGCGGGTAACCTCGGATGAGGGCTTTGACGGACTTCCGGTGTTCACTCCGGATGGCAACAGCCTGTCCTGGACTCACCGAAATGAAAAAGGGGATTCGCAGATCTTTATCGCGAAGTGGGATGATGCTCAGGCGAGAAAGCTTTTGGGTCTTTCGGCGCAGGATCCGGCGGCGGGGTCTTTGACTGCGGAAGTGAAGGTCGAAGACATCAAAAAATGGGTTTACTATCTGGCCTCTCCCGAGCTTCAGGGCCGCGGCACAGGCACGGGTGAGGAAAAGATTTACACCGCAAAGCTTGCGCAGCTCTTAAAGTCCTGGGGTTTGACAGGCGCAGGTCCCAATGGATCTTTCTTTGAAACCTTCGAATTTACTTCAGGTGTGGGTCTGGGTGCTGCGAACTCACTTGAAGTGGTGGGTTCATTTAAAAAGAAATACACTGTTTCCAAGGATTTTGAACCGGTGTCATTCTCTAAAACCGGAGACTTCCGTGAAGCACCGGTGGTGTTTGCGGGTTATGGTATTAAAGCTCCGGCCAGCGACAAGGAAGCTGAATACAACTCTTACAAAGGTCTGGATGTTAAAGGCAAGTGGGTGATGGTGCTGTCGGATTTGCCGGCGAACGTGTCGCCGCAACGTCGTCATTACCTGAATCTGTATTCTCGTTTGCAGCACAAAGTGACCGTGGCGAAAAACGAAGGGGCTGTTGGTATTATTGTGACCAACGGACCAGAAAGCGGTTTGCCGGAAAAGTTCGGCAAGATCAAATTCGAAGGCTCTTTGTCTGAAAGCACGCTGGGGGTTTTGCGCCTGTCGACATCAGCCGCTCAGGAAATGATTCGTTATGCAGGTCAGGATCTGATCAAGCTGCAAATGAAACTGGATAAAGGCGAAATGCTTGAGGGTTTTGTGATTCCTTCGGCGTATATCAAGGCGCAGGTGGATTTGCAGTTCCAGAAAGCTCAAGGCATCAATGTCGTTGCGAAACTGGCTGTCGTCGGTGCTGATTCTGCGGTGATGATCGGCGCCCATGGGGATCACCTGGGACACGGTCAGTTCGGCAGCAGCCTGGCTAAAACCGGCGAAGCTGGTAAAGCCCATGTGGGTGCTGATGACAATGCCTCAGGGGTCGCTGGTGTGATGGAGCTTGCGCATTACTATGCGAACCTGAAGGCTTCCAAGCCCGGTCTGCTGAAAAAGAATATCTATTTCGGCATCTGGTCCGGCGAGGAATTGGGAAATCTGGGATCGTCTCATTTCACCAAAAACATGGCGAAACATAATATTACCGCTTATATCAACATGGACATGATCGGTCGATTCAAAGATCGCGTCTTTGTTCAGGGTTTGGGATCTGCTGACAACTGGACCCGTCTGGCTGAAGAAGTCGGCGTGCGCAGTGCGGTTCCGATGATTGTTCAAGAAGACCCTTATCTGCCGACAGATTCTTTGGCCTTCTATCTGGCTGGAGTTCCCACGGCGAACTTCTTCACCGGGTCCCACGCTGAATACCACAGTCCTCGCGACATTCCTGAAATGGTAAACTATGAAGGTGTTGCCCGTGTTCTGACGGCCGTAAGAAGCCTGACGGACCTTTTAGTCGATTCCAAACTTCCGATGGTCAAATATGTGAAGGTGGCCGGTGCCCAGAACCGTCTGGAAGGGCGCAGCTTCCGCGTTTACCTGGGCACAGTTCCGGATTATTCCCAGGAAGGGGTCAAAGGGGTGCGTATCTCGGGGGCGTCCAAAGACAGCCCTGCTGAAAAAGCCGGATTGAAAGACAAGGATATCATCACCGAGTTCGGTGGAACCAAGATTGAAAACCTGTATGACTATGTTTACACGCTTCAATCGGTGAAACCCAATCAAGAGACCATTATGAAGATTCTTCGTGATGGCAAACCACTGGAGCTGAAGATCACTCCGAAGCTGAAAGAATAGATAATAAAAAAAGCCAGTCAGGATTCCCGGACTGGCTTTTTAGTTTTTCAAGCGCAGCGATTTAGCGCTTCAAGCGGAGCGATTTAGAAAGTCAGTGAAGAGCAACGGCTTTTTAAGAATGTCTTCAAACCACTGTCAGAGAATTTGAAACGCACATCCCCGTCGGACGTATATTTGAACAGCTCATAGTTTTTCACACTGCAGGTCTTGCCGTTTTTGTCAGTGAATACCGAGCTGTTTCCGGAAACTGCCGTGGGAGCCGAACCCAGCTTAAATCCTGAGTCCAGTTTCAAACCCTGATATTTATTGATCTCCACGCCTCCACGGTTGTCCGGGCGGATTTCTGCGGCTCTTCTGATTTCAGCGCCCGTCATTTCAACCAGTTCGGCGTCTTCGTAGTCAAAGGAAGCTTTGTTGCCGTTCACGGTTGTCACCGTCAGGCGGCGGGTTTCATCATTCCATTCAAAAGTCGGAACCGGATTGATACGCGGGAACAGGAAGAATTCGCGGGCTCCTGTGGTTGAGGACTCATCCCCGTACCCCAAAGAGTTAAACACCATCAGTTCGCCGTCAGCGGTGAACAGGTAGTCACGATAAACCAGACCCTCGGCCTTGCGGTTGTGAACAGAGACATAGCAGTTGTCGCCGTCATTGGAGGAAATCATCTGGACCTGGATGCTGCCACGTCTCTCAACGATATCCTGACAAACTGCCTGGGAGTCGAAAGCCATTGCGGAAGCCGATCCAACGGTGGAAAGAAGAAGAACGTTCAAAAACAGTTTCATGTGCACCTCTTTGTTGTAAGCAGAACCCAGTCAAAACAGGCTGTCAGCTGGGGAGGCAGAGCGGCAAGGAAAATAACAGAATCTGGACTCGATCTGTACTAACCGATTGTGATTGTATAAGGGTCTCTTTGAGGAGCGAGGTTTCCTGCACATGTCCTCTTTTGTGGAAGAATTCAAAAAATACCAAAGACAAGAACGCCTTCTGACGGGAGCCTTGGTGCTGCTTTCGGTGATGGCACCAGTGTCATTCACATGGCTGATGGATGAAAAGGTTCATTGGGCAGTGGCGCTGAGTGCGGCATTCGTGTTTGTCTGTGGTGCCATTTTGATCCATGTTCTGCGTGCGCGTGTGGCGGGAAAACTTTTAAGCAAGTACGAAAATTTGGATGTGGGATCGGTTCTTGCCAAAAAGATATCTCCCGCCCAACCCCGTCGTTTTGTGGTAACCAACAGGGGTTTCAATCACTTCTATTTGCGCTGCTTGAATACGGGAGAACAAGTTCTCGTGTCTAAGCACAGAGTTCGCGAAGATTTCGATATTGCAAATTGATTTTTCATAGACCTCAAGGGACCCTTTCCTCTGTGTAGAGGGGGGTCTATGAAGAGGTTGACTCTAGCTTTTCTCCTTCTGTGCGTTTCACTGTGGGCTCAGGGATATGATGACGTGACCGACGACTATATGCTTGCAGAAGCAGATGTCCCGGAAACTGAGTTTGGGCGCGGACGATTTATCTGTGATTCGGAAGAATTGCAGGGCGTCCGGTTTAAGTATTGTTACCGGGATCCAGACAGCGCGAACAACAACGATATCGTTTATTTCTTCCATGGACTGAACGGTTCAGAGAAAACCTGGCACCGTCAATTTCTGGGAACCCGGACGATTCAGGACTGGTGGGAGCTTCGCGGTTATCGTCCTCGGATCGTATCGGTTTCATTCGGCCCCCAGTGGCTCTTGGTTAATAATAAGCGATACCCTTTGTTGCCGGCTTTCACCAGGGTGATTATGCCTTATATGGAAAAGAAGGTCGGGGGCCTGAAAGGTGGACAGCGCCACATTATTGGCCAGTCCATGGGGGGATTCAATGCTGCTGAAATATCTCTGAAGAACCCGGGGATGTTTTCAAAGGTGGCCTTGTTATGTCCGGCTCTTGCGACGATCAGTCCGTTTGCCAGTGATCGAGAAATCGACGCTTACATCCAGCGCACCGGAGCTCTTCGTTGTCAGGTGGAAAAAATGCAGCGCATTTCGCAATCCGTGTTCGTGGATAAAAAGGACTGGGATGATCATGATCCGCTGAAGCTGATCAAGAGATATCCCAAAGGCAAAAAACCAAGGTTCTATGTTTCCATCGGACGCAATGACGGTTATGGATTCCAGGAAGGTTCGGCCGCCTTTATCAAAGGGGCCCAGGCGTTTTCCTTCCTGTTTAGCTGGGTGCCAGTCCCGGGACCGCATTGCAACTTTAAGCGTATCGGCACAGCCAATTTCATCATGGGGGACTAGGTTCTATGAACGACATCGAAGCCTTTAAGTATGAAGAACGTAAAGTCAAAGGCGCAGATATTGACCAGGAAAAGTACCGCGAAGAGATTCGCCAGTTGATTGAGCACATGGTGCGTCTGCTGGTGGATCACCCCGACACGGTGACGGTCAGTACCTATGTGGGCCCCAAAACCACCGTGTACCGGGTGAATTGTGCCAAAGAAAACCTGGGACAGGTGATTGGCACTCAAGGAAAGACCATCATGGGGTTGCGGGCTGTGGTTCACGCGATGACGGCACGAACCGGGATTCGTTCAATCGTGGAAATTCCGGTTTAAGTATTCCGATAAGTTTTCAATTTTACTTGGAGTTTGCCTGGAACCCTAGGTATCCTTGTTTTATTGATGAAACCAGCTGAGATCGAGCGACTGCATTCCATTTTGAACCTATGGCCCTTGGGGGTCATCCAGTCCGTTGAGGAAATCCTTAACGGCGCCGTCAATCAGGTCTATCGGGTGCAGGCCAGTCTGGGGAACTTTTACCTTCGTCTGTATAAAACGAGCGAGCGAGCCCGTGTAGAGCGAGAGCACGCTTTGCTGGAATACGTCGCCTCTTACAATCTGCCTGCAGTTCAAACTCTGCCATCGCGTTATGGCACCTCGTTGATCGAACACGACGGAAAATTTGGTGCCCTGTATTTTGAATCGCCCGGCCATCAGGTGAAAAAATCGGATCTGACGGTGGTCCATGCGCGGGCTGCAGGTTCCATGTTAGCTCGTCTGCATAAAGTATTAAAACCACTGCCGGATGTGGGGTATCGCAAGTATTCCTTGAACTGGGATGCCAAAGAGTGGATTGCTCGCCTGGATAAAATTGAAGCGGTCATTTTGCAGAAGCCCCATCTTTCCGAAGCGGATCAATGGGTTTTGTACCGCCTGAAAGATCAGCGTGAGTGGATGCGAAATCCTGCTTGCCTGCATTCTTATGTTCCAAAGTTCTCAGCCCAGGTTCTGCATGGGGACTATCATCAGGGAAATCTGTTTTTTCAAAAAGAAACTGTCTGTGGTGTGATTGACTGGGATCAGGCCGTGTATATGCCCCGTGGGTTTGAAGTGGCCCGTGTGGCGTCTTACATGTTTGACCTGAAACCAGATCTAACTATGGCCTTTCTTGAAGCCTACATGGCTTTAAATCCATTGCCTCAGGAAGAACTTGAAGATGGCGCGGCCGCCTGGGGCTGCCACTGTGATCACTATGTGTGGGCTCAGGAAGAAATCTATCTGCATGGCAATGAACGTGCTCGTGTGTTTATCCCGGACACCGCTTATAAGCCCTTCTCTGAAGTCTGGGCTCAACTGACAAAGAAGCTTTAAAATAATCCGCAAGGTGTATGATGGCTTTATGGAATACCTGAAGGGGTTGCTTCTTCTTTTGGTGTGTCTGTTCAGCGGGAAGGCGCAAGCCCTGCCTTCGGTGAACGCTTTGTCGTGGGTGTTGCTGGATGCCTCCAGCGGTCAGATTCTGGCGGAACTTAATAAAGATCAACCGCTTCCGCCGGCCTCTTTAACCAAAGTGATGACGGCTTATATGGTTCTGTCTGCAATCCGCGAAGGGCGGCTGTCCCGCATGGACCGGGCCAGGGTTTCAGCCAGCGCTGTCATTCTCCGCCCGGAAGAGTCCAGTATGTATTTGAAGGTCGGGGAGTCGGTGACGGTGGATGAACTTCTGCGTGGCCTTATCGTGGCTTCGGCGAATGATGCCGCCCTTGTTCTGGCTGAAGTGGTTTCCGGCAGCCAGAAGGCTTTTGCCGAGCAAATGAACAAGACGGCGAAGAGTTTAGGAATGACTCAAAGTCTTTTTGCCAACGCTTCAGGGCTTTATACCGAAAAACACTATTCAACAGCGCAGGATCTGGGGCTTCTCGCGGTGCGGATTTCCCAGGAGTTTCCCGAATACTTTGAATACTCGTCCAGCAAAGAGCTGACCTTTCGCGATTTTCAAAAGAAAAATACCAATGACTTGTTGTTTTCAAAACTGCCCGTGGACGGCATGAAGACCGGACATATTAAAGCAGCAGGCTGGTGTGTGATGGTCAGCGCGCGAAAAAACAAACGCCCGGATAAAAAGTCCGGGCGTTATATAGCCGTTGTTTTGGGGGCGCCCAGCAATCACGATCGATTTGCTGCGGGCCGGACTCTGCTGGAGTTTGCTTTCAGTCAACCCCGAATCCTCAAAGAGACCTTTTAGTAACCCACTCCAAAAGACAGTGTGTGCTGCACATCGTTTTTAGACAGGTCGGAATAGTCCCTGAAGACCATCGTGGCGCTTAAATTCACTGAAAACACACCGAGCTTCACACCCACTTGGGCACCGGCATAGGGGTTGTATTTCAGATCCTTGTCTTTTCTTGTGACCACGCCACTGGACGTGGATTCTTCAAAGCCTTTGGTGGCTTGCGCTCCCAAACGCGCGGAAGAGAAGAAATACTGATTGAATCTGTAAGTGGAGCGAATGCCGAGCTTGTAGTTTTCGTCCTCGTGATAAACCTTTTCCGGGGTGCCAGAGAAAGTTTCGGTATCAGAGGCACGGGAATACTCAGCTTCGCCGGAAAGCAAATCCACACCGGCCGACAGGCGCACGCCGTACATCGCGCAGGTTGCTAAATGCGGGCTGGGGCTGCTGCGATAAACGGTTTCATAACCATAAAGTGGCTCAATCGCGTAACCGGAGCCTTTCACCAAAGTGAATTGGCGGGCGGATGCCACGGAGGTTGCCATCAACATCGCCAGAACTGTCAGGAATTGAATTTTCATAAGGCCCCCTTGTTGGACTTGTCTTGCATTTGTTTAATCGGCTTATTGGGCGGGAAGTTTTACAGGACGTTATGACAGGAGACGGCTTTTGATACAGACTTGGGTATGGCTTTACGGCTGGTAAACGAGTATCGTGATGTTCTGGAGTAATTTAAGATCAGATTATGAAATACGATTTGTTCCTTTTTGATTTGGATGACACTTTGTTGGACTTTAAAGCGTCGGAAAAGCTGTCCTTTGTTTCGGCGATGCATTCGGTGGGTCTGACGACAGATCTGGACAACCTTTTTCGCACCTATCAAATTGAAAATGCCGCTTTGTGGAAGCAGTTTGAACAGGGAAAAACCACCAAGGATCTTTTAAAAGTCGAACGCTTTCGCAAGTTGTTTGAAATCCACGCCATCGAAATCGACCCGGTTCTGACAGCGAACAGATACCTGGATGCTTTGCCAGAAGCTGTTGTGTTGATCGATCACGCGGTTGAGCTGTGTGAATATTTAAGTGGCAAAGGGGAGCTTGGAATTATCACCAACGGGATTCAAGCCACTCAAGTTCAACGTCTTAGTCGCTCAAAGCTTGCTCCGTATGTCAGATTTATGGCTGTGTCGGAAGAAGCAGGATTTGCGAAGCCCGATGTTCGATTCTTTGAATACACCGTTAAACAAGCCCGTAAGTTTGATAAAAGCTCGACCTTGATGGTGGGCGACAAACTGGAAACAGACATCCTGGGGGCGCATCATTTCGGTATTGATTCCTGCTGGTTTAATCCGGCAAAAGTCAAAATCGAACCCCATGAGGTTCCCCCGCAAATGCAAATTACGCATCTTTCTGAACTGAAGAAAATGGTTTAAGGCCCGGAGTTGCAATCAGGAACAGGTTTTTAAAGTCGTTGATCAAGGCTGAATGAAGGTGAGCATAAGTTAAATTGTAATGTTGCAAAGATGAATATTTCTTCAACGAATAGAGGTTCAGAGAGATAATGAAATCTGGAGGTCTTCTTGAAGACCGTTTTATTCGTTGCAGTTTTATGCTTTTCATCATGGGGCCGGGCTTTACCCGGTGTCCGCGTCGCATTTTCTCTTGATAAACCACCCTATGTCATTCACGAGACGTCCAGTGGACTTGAAGTCGAGCTTCTACGACGGGTTTTTCTGGATATGGGATATGAAATGATACCGGTATTTCAACCACCGGCTCGATCCGTGCGCAGTTTGGAGCTGGGTCATGTTGAGGCCATGGCGACTATCAACAATACACCCAAATTTTATTTGTCTGATTCGTATATTACTTTTCAGAACTTTGCCTGGACTTTAAAGTCCAAGAGCCATCAGTTGAATGGCCTTGGCGATCTTTCTAAAAAAAGTGTGATCGCCTTTCAAAATGCGCGGTCCTTTCTGGGGCCGGAGTTCAGTTCCGCCATCAGTAAAAATTCGGACTATCATGAATATGCCGAACAGAGCCGGCAGATTAAAATGCTGCTGATGGATCGCGTGGATGTGATCATATGTGAAGAGCGGACTTTCAGGATGCAGAAAGATAAAATTCAGAGAAAATCCGCCCATCCTTTACCGGAAATCGCAAAGCATGCTCTGTTTCCAAAATCCCAGTACTCAGTGGCATTCCATGATAAAAGAATGCGTGATTCGTTTAACAAATCATTGAAAAGAATCCGTGAAAAAGGGGAGCTTAAGACCGTTTTCAATCAGTACGCTGATTGATCCGGACGGGGAGAGATGTTTTTCACTATCCCCGTTTGATACAACACTATTTTTTGCGGCTGTTGAACTCTTCCATGAAAGCTTCGAAGTCCTCATAGATGTCTTTTTCGATCCCAGCATGCATAATAGTCAGATCTTGTTCTTGTTCCAGTTGCTGAATCAAAGACTTCGCAGGCAATGGACGCTGATCTGTGATCAGGAAGAAATGATAACCCAAAATGCAGCATTCCGTGGCGTTTAAACCTTCAATACGGGTTCGCACCGGGGCTGAAATGGTTTCGATATGCTCCGGATTGAATGCCGCCCAGAGGTGATAGTCGTTTTCTTCGATGAAACGGCCATTAAAGTCATGCGCCAAACGATCAAAACTGCCAATCAAATGCTGTTTCAAATTCAGACCCACCAGGAAATACAACAAAGCGATGCGGGATCTTTTAAGATGAAGTTCAGATCCATAGAAAGTGTCGTAATAATCAGGCTCATTGGTTTTCTTCAAGAAAGCGCGCTCTTTGAAAAACTCCATCGTGAAGGCGGCATTTCGTTCAAAGCGTGTCTGACAGGTCCCACAGATATTCAAAGTCGGGTTTTCAGAAGCATTCATCCAAGCCGGAAATAATGGTTCGGAATGGAGCTGGGATTGATTCGAACAAAGCGGGCAAGATTCCATATTAATTAAGCCTTTAAAGAGATGCTTTTGAATGTAAATCCGGAACCAGTTCAGGGTCAATTCGATGAAAAGCCCACGGTTGAAGTGAGATATATAGTCTTCTGATAAGTTATATTATGTAACGATAGCTATAGGGGTTTATTTGCTTATAAGCCCTAGGTCTTAATAAATTGATTCATTCTAGGCACTGAAACGTTCCATTTTAAGTCTTTATCGATGCGTTTCCGAAGCTCATCTGCAGCGGTTGATTCTCCATGCACCAGGAACGTTCTTTTTGGTGCCTCTGGAGCCTGCTTTAACCAGGTCATTAAATCACTTCTATCTGCATGGGCTGAAAATGAATCTGATGGAACCACTTTGCAGTTAATCTCCACATAAAGACCATGGATTTTGATCTCTTTTGCGCCATTCAACAAGCTGTGTCCACGGGTTCCGGGGCTTTGAAATCCTGCCAACAGAACAATATTTCTTGGATCCGGTCCGAAAGCTTTCAAATGATGCAAGATCCGGCCACCAGTTAGCATTCCGCTGGCGGCGATGATGATTTTGGGCCCGGATTTATCATCGTTCAAAGCCCGGGATTCTTCGGCGGTTTTAACGGAATGAACTTCAGACATGATCTCAGCGAACTGTCCCGAAGCCAGACGTTGGAACGGGTGATAGTGTTCGTATAGTTTTGCGACCTCATGACCCATGGGAGAGTTAAAATAAACGGGGATATGGGCGGGGACCTCCCCGTCTCTTTTTAGTTCCGTGATTTCATACAGCAGATTCTGCGCGCGGCCCACGGCAAAACTAGGAATCAGCAAGACTCCCCGTGTTTTTGCGATCTCTAAAATGCATTGTTTTAAGACTTCTTTAGAGCTGATTTTAGAGTGATCGCGATCCCCATAAGTGGACTCCATCACCATATAATCGGATTGCACGGGAGGTTCTGGAGGTGGCATCAAGGGGTCATTATAACGACCTAAATCACCGGAAAATTGGATGCTGGTTTCACCGTTTGAAATCCATGCCGAAGCAGCCCCCAGGATGTGTCCGCTGCTGGTGAAATAAACCTTCAAAGTCCCGATATCAAATTCGGTGTGCAGATCCACCGGCGTTAAAAGAGGCAAAGTTTTTTCGGCATCTTCAATGGTGTACAAAGCCAGCGCGGGAGTGTGTTTGGAGAAACCTTTCTTGTTCGCGTATGCAGCGTCTTCTTCCTGGATCTTGGCTGAGTCCAGCAAGATGATTTTAGTCAGCTCCAACGTCGGTTCGGTGCAGTAAATTCGCCCCTTAAAACCCCGTTTCACCAACAACGGTAAAGCTCCGCAGTGATCCAGATGTGCGTGAGTTAAAACCACAGCATCGATATCACGGGCCTCAAACGGAAAGTCTTCCCAGTTGAGCTCGCGAAGTTCTTTAAAACCCTGGAACATGCCGCAATCGACAAGAATTCGGGTGCTGTTATTATGTACCAGAAACTTGGACCCTGTAACGGTGCCGGCTGCGCCTAAAAATCCAATTTCCATGAACTCCCCTTTGTCGATTTCTTTAAGAATAGCCCTAAATCTGACCGTATTTTGACCTTTTATGCGCGCGGTCAGAATTGTATTCACGCGGAAGGTCCGCTAGTCTTTGCGGGCGTTTTTGCGTAAGGGGGATTTATGGCTAAAACGACGTTCGTTTCATTGTTTGTGCTTCTGGCAGCATTTCTGGTTTCTTGTTCGGAATCCAGCAATAAAAAGCCCACCCAAGGTGTAAAACCTGCCACCAGATCAGACGACTCCTGGAAAGCTCCTTATCCTGCGCACTGGTGGAAAGAAGTTCCGCGTGAAGAAGCCAAATCCTGGGAGATCCTTCCGCAAGATGCTGGCCGTATGGAAGTTGTTTTAAGCAAACGAAATGAACTGGGTCTGCTTTCAAATTTTGCGGAAGCCTCGTTTGTCTTTCACGGTGTTTGTTATCCAACGGTTGAAGCCTTCTGGCAGATGATGAAATATCCAGAGACTGAAAACGATCCGCGCTGGGCTTGGGCCAAGAACTGGAAATACACGCGCGAACAAGTTTCCCAGATGAATGGTTATGCCGCTAAAAGTGCGGGTGGCTATGCCAACTTCCTGATGGAAAAAAACGACGCCAACTGGGTGACCTTTGAAGGCAAAGTGTTTCCGTTTGCCACCAAGGAACCCGCCGAGCATTACAACCTGATCTTTGCAGCTCTGATCGAAAAGCTGCGCCAGAATCCTGAAGTTTTGGATGTTCTGGTAAAGACAAATGATCTGAAACTTCTCCCCGACCATGGTGTTTCGGAAAAATCCCCCCGTGAATGGCATTACTATCTGCTGTGGATGGATATTCGCGAACAACTGAAAAACAATCAGTTGTCTTTGGTGACCAGCGAAGATCTGTCTTTGAAAACCTGCAAAGGTCGTAATAAGTAATTATGTTTCAGGATTTTTCCGCCGCTTTTGAGAAGTACAAAGACACGTCCTTCGTGAATCTCAATAATGGCACCCTGGGATTGTGTCCATCGGTCGTGATTGATCAGCAAAAGGCCGAGCTTGGGACTTTTGAACACAACACATCTACTGGGTATGGTGCGGCCTGGGCTCGTCTGTGGGCCCTGCAAGAGCGTCTGGGGAAATTCATCAAGGCCCGACCTCAGGATCTGTTTCTGCGCCCCAATGTCACTTTGGCTTTAAATGAAATCATCATGGGTTTGCAACTGCCTGCTGACTCCGAAATTCTTTCCACCAGCTTTGAATACGGTGCGGTTGTTAATATCCTGCATTTCAAAGCCCGCAAAGACCGTCTTTCTGTGCGTTTTATCAACGCGGATTTTATGTATGATGAAATCTCGGCGGATGAAGCGGTTTCAAAGATCGTTTCCCAAATCTCTGATAAAACCCGCGTCTTCGTTGTCAGCCACGTCTTTACCGGCAATGGCCTGACCATGCCTTTGGCAAAGCTGGCGGCCGCATTAAGAGCGAAAAACGTTTTGCTGGTGGTTGATGGGGCTCATGCACCTGGGTTATTAGATTTAAACTTCACAAACGAGCTTCAAAACGTCGATTATTACGCCGGGAATCTGCATAAATGGTTTATGGGCCCCAAAGGCACCGCGTTTGGCTGGGTGAATCCATTGCTTCAGGATCAGATGCAGCCAGCTTATGGATCCTGGACCACGGAAGAAAAGATTCTGCCTGGTATGGGTGCTTATTGTGATCATCCATTTGCAGCTCGCATGCTGTGGTCACATTCCATGAGCTATGCAAGTCTGTATGGTTTGGAATCGTGCTTTGATTTCTGGGATCAGACCGGACCTGAGCTTATCAGAACCGAAATTCAAAAACGTATGAACTATCTTGAAGACGGCTTAAATCAATTCAAGATCAGATCACTTAAAGGCCGGCATTCAGAAATTGCTTCAAGTCTATTATGTTACAAAATTGCGAAGTTTTCCGGAATCGAATTTGATGGTCTGTTTGTCCGTCATTCAAAACCAAATTTGCAGGTCGGCCTGCCAAGAGTTCCGGGCTTTCCTGTTCTGAGACTGACCCCGCACATTCATAACACCCAGGCTGAGTTGGATTCTGCCATTTCAACGCTTTCCAAGTTCGTCTAATCCATCGACAGCCGTCGACGCAAATTGCTTCTTTCTCAGAATGAGACGGGGAGTCCCCTACCCCTCCCCGTTTAAGTCCAACGTAGTGCTTATGACTTAGCACGGGCATTGCTTTAGTAACCTTCTGAAGAAGAGGAGTTATTATGCCTGCGCATAAAATGTTTAAGTTCATCCTGTCCCTGTTGCTGACAATCAGCTTCATGAGCCCGGCGCAAGCCGCTCAGATGTGTGAGTATGTCTTTACAGATCCTCAGGTCAAAGCCCGCGGTGTGGACTTCGGTCTGCGTTCCGAAGTGAAGCAGCCGGAAACACCACGTGAACTCCTTCAATTTAAATCCATCAAATCCGAGCTTTGGGCCACCCTGGAAAAAATCCCAGCCCAGCGTAAGAGCCAAATCGAACACCTTTTGGCTTCCGTTGAGTTCTTCGATTACACGCACACCGCTGAAAAGCTTTTGCCGAACTTCCTTGAAGGCAAACGCGAAGCTATGGATTTCTCCAAGATCTACGATCGCGGCGAAGCTGAGGCAGCTCCATTCAAAGGCTTCCTGAGTGCCCGTGATAACTTCCTAAGAAAAGAACAACCAGCCCTTACCGCAGACCTTCTGCCAGAGATTCATAAGCGTATTATGGAAAACGGCGTTGAAGGCATCCGTCCAGATCAACTGGGTGTATGGCGCAACGGTCACTGGATGGGCAACGTCGCTGGCGCATTCAAAATGACGCCGAAAGAAGCTCAAGTAGTCCTGGAAAATCCATACCTGAACTTTGTTGAAAGCGCTCGCGAAGGCAGCACTTTGAATGAAGGTGTATGGAAGAATGTAAAAATCTGGGGTTCCAAACGTGACATGGTAGTTGAAAATGGCGAGACCACTTTGGTTAGCGGCCGTATTCACTACCCATACGTAACAACTCCGAAGCAAGCCACTGTTGATATTATCAAAAACTCCCACCCGGAGCTTTATAAAGAAATCATGGCGTACCGTGAACAAAACGGCACGTCCCTGAATGGCCAAGCCACTCCAGCCTTGGAGCAAGCCTTCACCAAAGCCCTGGTTGAACAGCGTTTTGAAAGATTCAATGCTGAGCGCGCGGCTTTGGGTGAAGTTAAAATCGGTATCAATGAACACAGATATATCGACATCGTAGCGGACCTTCAGCGTGATCTGGTGGCGATCCACCCGGTTCTGAATGGTAACGGCCGCACGACTCGTTTGTTGATGAACTATCTTCTGACGAAAGAAGGCTTGCCGCCGGTTCGCCTGGTGGATCCTTTCCTGGATGTTCAGGTTTCCCAGAAAGAATGGCGTGAATACGTTCACAAAGGTGTTGTTAACAACGCCCAGTTGCAAGCCGATGTTCTGTTCCGTGTGAAAAACGGTCTGACGGTAGAGCATTCTCCAGAATTGCTGTACCCAGGTCTGCCAGAGATGGTGAACATTTCCCTGAAACAACAGGGTAAAACCAAAGTCGTTGAAAACTACACTCAAGCTAAAGTTGACAGTGAACAGTTCAACGCCTTCATTAAAACCCTGGTTCAGGCCCACCCTGAACTGAAAATCGAGATCCAGAACAACCGTCTGCGTGCAATGTCCCGTATTGCGGACCTGTTTGTTGAATACTACAGATCAAAAACTGTTCGCTACATCCACGATAAAGATGGCGAACGCCAGATCGGTCTGCGCCTGGTTGATCCTGACTTTATCGATATGTTCGGTGTAAATCGTTCCGGTTCCAAAGCCCTTTGGGATGCAAAAATGAACCGTTGGTATGACAAAGAAATGCTTGTATGGCGCGGTCTTTCCAACAGAACCAAAGAACCGACTCGTCAGGAGCTGTTGGATTACTTCAAGAAACCAACGTCTCACCTTGTGTCCAACAGTGTTTTGAGAGCACTTCGTTCCGGCACTCCACTGGTCGAGGCCATCAAGGCGGACTTTGCTCTGTATAATAAAGAATCCCTGAATGGTGACATGGTTGAAATGGCCATCGACCACCACAGAAGCGGACCAAAATATGGAGTTTCT
The DNA here is from genome assembly GCF_002208115.1 of Bdellovibrio bacteriovorus. NCBI lineage: Bacteria > Pseudomonadati > Bdellovibrionota > Bdellovibrionia > Bdellovibrionales > Pseudobdellovibrionaceae > Bdellovibrio > Bdellovibrio bacteriovorus. Next base: position 1,868,927 of record NZ_CP020946.1, read on the forward strand.
TACGGTTATTCCACTTCCAAACGTGAAGTGGTTGGTAAAGCCTTCGCCATGGGTGCGATGGTTGTTGGTGAGTACGGTAAACACATGGATCCAGCTCTTCAGGCTCAGTTGAAGTCCCGCATTAACGTGGCTTCTTACAGAGCGATGAAGGACGTGGACCTGGGTCGTCTGAAAGCGTTTGACCCTGAATTCGCCTACACTTACGGCCGTCAGGCAGAAGTTATGGGTATTGGTGGTACCGATCCAGATGCGGTGATGCTGATCCAAAGACTGGATGCCGCTGGAAAAGTCATGGAAACGCTTCTAAGAAACGTAGAGAAGCCAAATGAAGTGATGGTGATCGAAGGTCGCTATGTGCCGGGAGAAGGTCCTCTCCCGACAGAAAGAATCAAAGAGCGTTTGCTTATTCAGCCAACCACTCTTTAAAGCCCAGCTTCAGGGCAGCGTCCAGGTCCTTACGATCGATCTCGTAGACATTGGCGTTGCCTGTAGGGCTTCCACAAAGTTGAATACGCATCATCCCGTCGTTCTGATTGGATGAAGAAAAGACCTCAATACCCTTGAGGTCTTTTTGCATTTCAGCCGGGGCGATTTTTTTACCCTGACCGCACTGCAAAGATCCGTCGTACTTAAACACCTTCACACGATCCGTGGCTTTGGATTTTTCCACAACAACCTCGCTTTTAGGGGCGTTTTTCTGAGCTTCCTTCTGGGCACGACAGTTCCCGTGACTGCACGCTGCCAAAGTTCCCATGACTGACAAAACCAACAAAAGCTTTTTCATGACTTACTCCTAAAAGTAAGGGGTTCTGATCCAACCGGCGTCAATTGCATAAAGATTCGCTTCACCGGAAATAAAGTAAACTCGACCCGCCTTTTCATCCACTTGCGGGGAGGAAAGGATTCCACGGCCTGGCTCGAAAGATCCCACTTCCGTGCCGGCATTGGCATCCAGGAAGCGCAAAGAGCCCTGGGATTCACCGAACACCAGCACCCCTTTATAGGTCCTTACTTGCGTCGCAATGCCGTCCTTCAGCTTATAAGACCACAGCTTATCACCAGACGCTTTATTCAAAGCCTGAACTTCGCCATTGGTCGTTGGATAGATCAGCTTATCGCCCACAACAGTGACGCCGCTATAGCCGCCACCATCAATACGCCAAACGACTTCACCTTTGTCTGCAGAAAGACAGTAAAGCTTGTCGTCATAACCAGCCACATAAAGCTGATTGCCTTCAACCACCGGGGTCGCGTCAATGTCACGGAAGCGCTTGTTGCGGTTCAATTGCACTTCCCACAGGGAAGAACCCGTTTTCGCATTCAAAGCCACCACGGAACCGTCAGAGAAGCCCACGTACAAAGTGCCGTTGTTTAAAGCCGCCTGACTGCCGCCACGGATAGAGAACTGGGAGGTGTCCTGGCGGGAATACAACCAGACCTGATGCCCTGTGGAGGCGTCCAGCGCATAAAACACGCTGTTGCCCGCAAGGAAGTACACAATGCCGTCTTCCAACAAAGGAGCGGCCAGGTTTTCAGACTTGGTATTGAAGGTCCACTGGACTTTGCCGGTGCTGGCTTCGATAGAATAGAAGTTTCCATCGCTCGCACCCACAAACAGACGATCCCGGATCAGCGTTGCACTGGGTTCAGCGCCATTTTCAATCGGCAGTCTCCAGCGCTCCTGGCCATTGTCGCGGCTATACGCCACAATGCCGTCCAGACCATTCCCCTGAATCACCAGATCGCCGGCCAAAACCGGCGTCATACGGTTGATCTTGCGGAAGCCCAGATTGTCTTTTTCAGTGGTGCGACGGATCCACGCGGCCTTGACCTCGTACTCACGCTTGCTGTTGTTTAAAGAGCTCCATTTCTCCAAACCAGAGTTCAAAGTGGTGCATCCCACCAGCGTCAGCAATAGAGTTCCGAACAGGACAATCTTCATGAATTCCCCGGATTAAAGGTTCTTCTTGGCTTTAAGCAAACGCAGGTATTTTTGCGCTTCTTTGGCTGCCGCGAAGTCAGTTGTGTTCATGTCTTCTTTTTTAGCGATCTCAGTGTAAAGCGCTTCCGCTTTCGCCAGATCATTCATGGATTCAAAGCAAAGACCCATGCGCAATTTTGCTTCATCATGAGCAAATGCCAGATTTTTGGAGTCAGCCAGTTTCTGCCATTTTTCAACAGCCGCTTTGCAATCGCCTTTGTCAGCCTGAACATTTCCAGTCTGCATCAGCACCAAAGCCGTCAGAACGTCACCGCTTTTCAAGCCCGGCTCGACTTTCGCCAATACCGCAGCAGCTTCATCGTTCTTTTTGTAAGTCAGATAGATTTCACTCAGGTTCAAAGCTGCCATTTGAGCTGCTTTGGTTTTAGGGGCGTCATTGATGAAGGACTCAAAGTTCGCCACGATGGTGCCGTAGTCCTTTTGCAGGTCACCCGACGCTTTTTTAGCCGGATCGAATGCAGGAACATTCTTTTTGTCTTTGCTTTGCGCATTGATCTGCTCCGCGCGAGCTGCTTCCTCAAAGCCTTGCTTTTTCGCGCTATAAGCTTTTTCCAGAAGGAAGTACTTTTCCTGTTGAGCAGTTTCTTTCTTTTCAGACAGGTGGCTGGCGATGGAATAACCCACACCCAACACGATGAAGGCAGCAACGGCTGCGATTACAATTTTGGAGTGACCAGTGGTCCAGACAAAACCTTTTCTCAAAGTTTGAGTGACCTGATCCGGGGACTTCAAATCGTCTTTAGAAATTTTAGTGCTCAAGATAATTCCTCGCTGTTAATAAATACTTACGAGGAAAGATTGTTCTTTGGTCCAGAGGGGATGTCAAGAAAACGGGCCGTAATGAATGCTATCACTCGGCGCATAAAAAAAGGGGTCTTTCGACCCCAATTTTAAGCTGCTTCAGCTTACACGCCTTCCGGCGTTTCAGCTCTGCCGGACGAGGCGAAGCTCTGCCGCTACTAGCGATTGTGCACTTCACGCAGCGTGGTGAACGCACGGGAAGATTTGCCTGGGTGGCGCTGTTTCAGGCGACCAATTGTGTTGATACGCTCTTCAGCCAGACGGTCCGCAGCGGTGTGGGTACCGATACCATCACGTTTTGCGATTTCGTAAACTTTAAGGATGTTGTCGTAAACGCGTTTTGTCTTTTCGAAGGCGCGCTCTGGAGAGTAGCCCTCAAGCTCAACGAATACGTTCATCAGACCACCGGCGTTGATGACATAGTCTGGAGCGTACAGGATGCCCAGTTCTTTCAACTGGTCACCGTGACGGGCTTCAGCCAATACGTTGTTCGCGCCACCAGCGATAACTTTGGTTCTCAATTTAGTGATGGACTGATCGTTCACGATCGCGCCCAATGCACAAGGAGCCAGGATGTCACATTCTGTGAATAGAATGTCATCAGAGCTCACAGCTTTCGCCCCGAACTTGTCAGCCACGTTTTTAGTGCGGTTCATGTCGATATCAGCCACTGTGATCACAGCGCCTTCTTCAACCAGGTATTTTACCAGATTGGAACCCACGTTACCCAGACCTTGAACGGCGATATGCAGGCCTTTCAAAGAGTCTGTGCCGAACTTTTCTTTAGCGGAGGCTTTGATACCCATCAAGACACCGTGTGCAGTGTATGGAGATGGATCGCCGGAACCACCGAAGTCCTTAGGGATACCAGTCACCCAAGGAGTCTCCATGTAGATGTGTTCCATGTCCTGAACAGACGTACCAACGTCTTCAGCAGTGATGTATTTACCATTCAGAGAGTTCACGAACTGACCGAAAGCACGGAACAGACCTTCAGACTTTTGTGTCTTGGGATCGCCGATGATAACTGCTTTACCGCCGCCCAGATTCAGGCCGGAAGCAGCTGCTTTATAAGTCATACCTTTGGACAAACGAAGAACGTCAACAAGAGCCTCGTCTTCATTCTTATAGTTCCACATACGGGTGCCGCCAAGTGCAGGCCCCAAAGAGGTGTTGTGAATAGCGATGATCGCTTTCAAACCAACATGAGGGTCGTTACAGAAAACAACCTGCTCATGATCACCATGCTTAGAGATAATCTCAAAAGTTCCCAATGTAGGCTCCTTCATTTTTGAATTGCCGAAAGATCATGGGTCCAATTGAGTAAAAAGACTAGCGTTAATGCGGGGTATTAGCTCAGGCCTCCAAATTTTCATTTAGAGGCCCTTTTTCTCAATTATATCTACATTTTTTCCGGTGCTGGCATACCAAGAACCGCCAGACCATTTTTCAGAGTCAAACCGACAGCTTCACTCAAAGCCAGACGGGCTTCACGTGTTGCCACGTCAGCCTCGGTACCGATCGGGCATTCGTGATAAAAGACGTTAAAGCTCTTCGCCAGATCATACAAATAAGTGCAAATCGCCGAAGGCTTGAAGTTTTCCGCCGCCGCCGCAACCGCCGTATTGAAACCGCCCAAAGACTGCATCAACTGTCTTTCTGAAGCATGATTCAAACGACTCCAGTCGATTTTTGCACCTGCAGTGCGTGGGAACTTGCGCCCCAGGCTGGAGATACGTGCGTAAGAATATTGCACAAACGGCCCGGACTCCCCATCCAGCTTCAACCATTCATTCATATCAAAGACGATCTTCTTGTTCGTATCCATGCGAAGCATGCCATAGAAAATAGCCCCTTTAGCCACCTGGCCGGCAATTTTCTCGATATCGGCTTCCGACCATTCGCCTTTATAGCGGCTCAGGTATGTGGTCTTCACGTGATCTTCCATGCGGTGAACCAGTTCACGCAGCGGCACGATATTGCCCTTACGGGAACTCATGGCACCATCCGGAAGCTCGACATAGTTGTACTGAAGGTGGAAGCAATTTTTCGCCTGCTCAAAGCCCAGGATTTCCAGCACGCGGAAGACCTGCTTAAAGTGCAAAGCCTGGCGCATGTCGACGACATAAACGCTCTTTTCAATCTTCACATCTTCAAACTTGTGCTTCGCCAGCAACAAATCTTTCGTCGCGTAAAGACCGGTGCCATCGGATTTCAAAAGCATACAGAAGCCCAATTTCTCAGACTCAAGATCCTTACCGATGGCGCCTTGAGACATCTCAAGCTTGCCCTCAGCATAAAGTTGCTTCACCCATGCCGCAGACGGAGAATCCATTTCAGATTCAAAGTACCACTCATCAAAAGTCACATCAGCCCAGGCATAGACCTTTTTCATCAGATCGATCGACCATTCACGGGTCTCAAGCCACAGATCATAGTAGGGACCGGTCTTGCCTTCCAGTTGATGCAAAATCGCCGTCAGTTCCTGGCGGTTGATGTCTTCCTGAGGGGTGCCGTTTTGATCTTCCAGCAGCAGGTTGGCCTTGGAATACATGCGCCCCAGCCATTCACCTTTTTCAGTTTCAGGCACTGGCTCTTGATTGTGTTTTTTCATGTACCACAGACACTTCGCCACGTGCGTGCCCATGTCACCCGGGAACGTCGAAGAAACAATCTCGCGGCCGCTGTAACGAAGCATGCGAACAATCGCGTCGCCAAGGCACAGGTTGCGCATATGACCCACGTGAAGTTCTTTGTGGGTGTTTGGCTGGGAATATTCGATCATGGTTTTCGGGGATTTTTCCATCAGCGGCTTTTTGAAATAGCTGCCATCCAGGATTGTTGCCAGAACCTGTTCACCATGAGTTTGTTCGTCAAAACGAATATTAATATAAGGACCCGCCGCAACCGCGGTGGCCCCTTTCATTTGAGCCGCCACTGCCGTGGCCACTTGCGGAGGAGCCGCTTTCAAAGCCTTCGCCAAAATAAAACAACCAAAAGCCAAGTCACCCAGATCTGATTTTGGGGGATTTACCAAAGCCTTATAAATATCGTCTTCAGAAGCAGAAAAATCCGGATAAGCGCGGCCAATCGCATCTTTAAGTAAGTTCGTCGCAAGCAATCGAATGGAGTCGTGTTTAATCATAGACCTTTCCAGAAGAAAAATACGCCAGCCCAAGCCAGACCAATAAGAAGGACAACTATACTGATATTTCTGTGGAATTTCAGGTCTTTTTTCAATTCCTGAAGCTCTGATTTGAGCTTTTCCCGTTCAGAAAACACCCCACGAAGCTCTAAAGACAGCTTTTCAATCTCTTCGCGGCGGGCCTGGCGTTCCAAATCGACTTCCTGAAGGGCTTTTTGATGCAGAACCTGAGGGCTTGAACCCAGGAAATAATTGGGCGTGAGCCCGGGGATCTTTTCCCGCAAAGCCAAATACCATTGCAAAGCTCTCCAAATATGCGGGGGAGCTTCATCGCCTTGTTTTACCCAGCGGGTCCAACTGGATGGATCGACCATTAAAAGCTGCGAAATTTTGCGCTGGGAAAGCCCCAAATCACCCCGAATTTGTTCCAGATTGCCGATCTGCCTTTGGATGACAGCCACCTGGGCTTCGTAATTCATACGCAAAGACGTCTTGGATCGGGGGTTCAAATCATCCTCGATAAACCCCTCGTCAAACGCCCCCTTTTGAAGCTGATCCTGATCTGGACCCTGAACCTCACCCTGCATACAAACCCCTTCTGGACCGTTGTGTTTCGCAATATTTGTGTTGTTATTCACAATAAATAGCGTTGTATAATACAGATATCTTTCCAGAAGGGTCTTTATGGGGTCAAGCTAAGTCATTGAAACCACAAAAGAATCTTTCCAAGGGTACCCCAGGCACCCCTTTTTCAAATCCGCCTAAAGCTTATAGTTATAAGCTTTAGTTCTAAATATATGTTATTATTGATGTTTTATAATCGAAATATGGTAGCCTTTTATGTTGACGCGCTGCATATATTATCGATGCATCGCAACTAAACACAAATTATTTACCTATCACCACTTTGGATGCGCCGCGTTGCGAATATCCCCTTGTCAAAGCCATCTCGACTTTTGAATGATGAGTTATGGCCACGGCACCTCGGTATCAACTCAATAAGAACAAATATCTTCTCGCACCCGAATCAGAACGTTTGCGAAAAATCCTCACGGATTTTCAGGATAAGGATCCCCGTAATTGTTTGATGATTTGGACGGCTTTGCGAACCGGGGCCCGGGCTCAGGAAGTTTTAAACATTCAGCGGGCGGATTTGAATCCCTACGATGAAAGCATATTCATTAGAGGTCTAAAGGGGTCGAATGACCGCGAAATTCCAGTCCACTCGGACCTTTTCAGCCGCCTTCATCGCTTCGCCGAAAATCAGGGCGGAACGTCGGTTTTTCCTATTTCGTACAATCGGCTTTATCAGGTCTGGGAAATGTATCGCCCCGTACCAAAGAAGTTTCACGCTTTAAGGCACACGTTTGCGATTGAGCTGTATCAGAAAACGAAGGATTTGCGACTGGTCCAGGTGGCGTTGGGACATCGAAACATCACCAACACCATGGTTTATGCAGATTACGTATATTCTCAGCAAGAGCTACGTAAGTTGATTCTTTAATTACTCTTCCATACCGCGGATTTCAGAAGCCAGGCGGTCAAACTGCTTTTCTTCTGAAGCACGGTGGCTGATCTTTTCCTTTTTGAAGGCCAAAAGGTCTTTTCTGGTTGGAGCATTGTAAGAAGAACCGGAGTTTTCCACCACCACGATACGCTCACGCACTTCCGCCGCTGCGGCTTGTTCGCGGGACGCTTCCAGGTTGTGTTGAACCGTATTATGAAGCTCGTTTTGCGCTTTGGAATTCTCGCTGATCAAAGCGTTGAAATCCGAGATCTTGGCGAAACTGATTGCTGGGATCAGGGTCATTACGGCGATAACTACTTGCTTCTTCATACTTAGCTCCTTGCTGATACAGGCTAATAAAGCAAGGGGGATGCCACCCGGGCAGCAATTCTATTGCTTTAGAGCGCCTCCTTGCGCAAAAGTCCCTTACAACTGTCAAAGAAGTAGCTATCAATTCTTGTAATGACACAGATTTAGACCTATGGTGAAAACACGCAATTACAAGCATTTAGGTGTCTCAAAATGATAAAAACACTCTTCCCCACCTTCGTTTACTATGCTCCCTTGGCGAGCAAAGACAAATCCCTGAACAAGGACCTTAAGCAAGAGTCCCTGAAAATTGCCGAAGTCGATGAAGAAGGTCAGATCTGGTCACAGAAGAACTACAAAGGCGGCTTCACTTCTTACGGTTCCATGAGCCAGTTGCATCAGTTTTCCTCCACCTTTGGGGATCTGGAAAAGGAAATCAACAAACACGTTCGCAAGTTCGTAAAACATCTTGAAATGGACATCGACCCGAAAGAACTGCGCATGTCTTCGTGCTGGGTGAACATCATGCCCACGGACGTGATTCACACCATGCATTTGCATCCACTGTCTGTGATCAGCGGGACTTATTATGTTCAGACGCCGAAAAACTGTTCGGCGATCAAGTTCGAGGACCCACGCCTGGATTCGTTCATGGCGTCACCTCCACGCAAGCACAACGCCAAGGTTCATAATCAGCGCTATCATTCGCTGGAGCCTCAGGAAGGCCACGTGGTGCTGTTTGAATCCTGGCTGCGCCACGAAGTTCCCAAAAATGATTCCGACAAAGAGCGTATCAGCATCAGCTTTAACTACGACTGGGTGTAAAGTGAACGGAGCCCAGGGGATTCAAATTGAAAAACTGAACAAAAGCTTCGGCAAAAGGTCTGTGATTGAGAACATGGATCTTTCAGTCGAGCCTGGCTCCTTCATTTCAATTGTCGGGCCTTCGGGATGCGGCAAGTCCACACTGTTAAGACTTATGGCAGGACTTGAATCCGCCAGTTCTGGCAGTGTGAAACTGACTTTGTCTGACGCCCCCTCCAGTTTTGTCTTTCAGGAACCCAACTTGCTGGCCTGGCGAACCGTTTATGAAAACGTGCATCTGCCGTTTGAGCTGAATCATGCCTTTAAAAACCTGCCGGATGAAGAACGCAAAAACAAAGTCCTGGCAGCACTTAAGAAAGTCCACCTGACAGAGGCCCAGCATCTTTTCCCGCATCAATTGTCCGGTGGGATGAAAATGCGTGTGTCTTTGGCTCGTGCCCTGGTGAATTCACCGAAGCTTTTGCTGATGGACGAGCCCTTTGCGGCTTTGGATGAAAGCACCCGCTTTGAAATGCAAAACCAGCTTCATGAACTTTGGCATTCCGAACGCATGACGGTCGTGTTTGTGACGCATTCCTTGTTTGAATCTGCGTTTTTGTCGGAACGAGTGGTGATGTTAAAGGGGCAGGGAGCGCCCATCGTCTTTGATCAAAAACTGGCGCTGCCAGAAAGACGGCAGGAACACTTAAGAACCTCAGAAGGGTTCAACAAGATCGTTGAAGGTCTTTCTGAAAGGCTGCGCGCATGAAACGTTTTCTGCCGGCCTTTGTCAGTTTTGTCGTCTTGACCTTAAGTCTTGAAATCCTGATTCGTGGCGGGTGGGTGAGTGAGACTCTGCTGCCCTCCCCTTCCACCATTGTTGCAACTTTGCAAGAGCTTCGCGCTGACTTTGCGGTCGCCTTCAAGGAAACCCTGATCAATGTTCTTGCGGGATTGGGTTTAAGTGTTCTTGTGGGTGGTTTGATTTCCTTTGTGTTTTCATTGTCGGAAACATTGAAGCGGGCCATTTTGCCGTTTGCGGTGTTTTTCCAAACGGTGCCGATCATTGCGATTGCGCCTTTGCTGGTGATCTATTTCGGCTTTGGTGCGCCCACCGTTATTGCTTCAAGTTTTATTGTTTCATTGTTCCCGATCATCGCCAACACCCTGATGGGTCTTGAAAGTGTCAGCGAATCACAAAAAGACCTCTTCAGAATCTATCGCGCCACCCGTTTACAGACTTTGTGGAAGCTAAAACTTCCCCGTGCGTACAGCTATATCTATTCCGGCCTTAAAATCTCGACGGGCTTGTCGATTATCGGCGCCATCGCCGGGGAGTTTGTGGCTGGCGGGGGCCTGGGGGCCTTGATTGATTCCGCGCGCACCCAGCAGCGGGTCGATATTGTTTTTGGCGCTCTTTTGTTATTGTCCCTGATGGGTCTTCTGTTAATGGGCTCATGGGCTTTGCTTCACAAATTAATACTCAGCCGCCGTCCGCTGGCTTCCGCTACACAAGGAGATTTATGAAAACCATGATCACCCTTTTAATTTCTGTATTTCTGACTTCAGCAGCTTTTGCCGCCAACACGCCTGTGACTTTGGCCTTAAACTGGAAAGCAGAGCCTGAGTTTGGCGGCTTCTATGCAGCCTCTTTGCAGGGGTTCTATAAAGCACAAGGTCTGGATGTAAAAGTGCTTGAAGGTGGCTCTGGAACGCCGACTGTTCAAATGCTGGCGAACAATAAAGTGGATTTCGCCATCGTCAGCGCGGATGAGCTGATTATTTCCCAGGACAAAAACAAAGTGAACAAGGTCAAGGCCCTGTTCGCGGTTTATCAAAAGTCCCCCTACATCGTAATGACCCACGCGGAAAGAAACTTTAAAAGTCTGAAGGATGTTTTCACTAATGAAGGCTTCTTATCCATGCAATCAGGCCTGCCCTATTATCAGTTCCTGGTGCAGAAATTCGGAAAGCCGAAAGTCCGTGTCGTGCCTTACTTGGGTGGCGTCAGCAACTTTGTGAATGACATGACTTTTTCCCAGCAGGGCTTTATCACCATTGAGCCTTTAAGCGCGGAAAAAGCCGGCGCCAAAGTGAAAAACTTCCTGATTGCGGATGAAGGTTTTAATCCTTATCTGGTGGTTCTGGCGACCACCGAAGAGACCTTGAAGAACAAACCCGAACTGGTGCAAAAAGTTCTGACCGCCACTCGTGAAGGCTGGGCCCAGTACCTGAAAGATCCCAAAGCCACCAATGAACACATGGCCAAATTAAACAAAGCCATTGATCTGGAAACTTTCAACAAGGCCGCTGATATTCAAAAGCCTTTGATTGAAACAGCCGGCGTCACGGTGGGCTCCATGAGCGATGAACGCTGGGACACTCTGGTTCAGCAAATGAAAAAACTAAAACTGATCAAATCGACTCCGAAAGCCTCGGACCTTTACCTAAAATAGGTCTTCAGGATTCAACCGGTTCAGCAGATCTTAAAGGTGCCCTCTGCCTGCTGGACCATTTGATAAAGACAACATTCGCAACAAGCACCGCAACCAGCGACAAGTAAACCAGATACTTAAAGTCTTCCGTTCGCGGCAGCAAACTTCCGGCCGCAAATAAAATCAATGTGGCAGACGTTGTTGTCAGGGAACTTAACGAGTTCAATTCCCCGCGACGACCTTCCGGAATAAGTCTTTGGCGGAGTTCAAACTCCCCATTGGAAAATCCATAAAGTCCCACCCGCGAAAGCAGGATACACCCCAAAAGTATATAGACCGATGCTGCAGATCCCATCGCAAAAGCGATGATCCCGATTGTCAGAGTCAACCCCTGAAAGCCCAGATGCCATCTTGAACTGGTGATGAGTCCCAGGCGGCGGACCAGATAAGGAAAACTCACAGTGGAGATCAGGCCAAAGAGAGCACCCAGCCCACGGAAAAGACCGATCTCTGCCTCTGGAAGTCTCATTTCATCTTTTAAGTAGGCGGCCAACAAAACTCCATGCGGGCTTAAAACCGAAAGCCACAACAAGGCATAACTTAAAATCAGCCAGAAAATGGGATCCGCGAAAGAACTGCGCAGATTGATTTGAAAGGTTTCCCTCCAGCTTTGCATCTGAGCAAGAACCTTGACCTTCAATTCTGATTTTTGAATAACATTCTTTAAAAGGAAATACTCAGGAACAAAGGATATCAAATTCCAAAGACCTATAAGGAACAAACCCGCCAGCGGAAACTCTGCTGGGTGAAATGCAAACAAAGTTCCGGCCAGAATAGGCGCGCCCACTTCGGTGGCCAGATCAATTCGCCGCAGCCAACTGTTGAACTGGGTCAGCTTTTCCGGTGCCACCAGGGACGGAGCCAGATCATTCCCCACAGATATATCAGTGATTTGGGATCCCAGCGAAGCCATCACGCCTGACGACGCCAGGACAAAAAACAGTGCGACAGACAGCCACGACTCACGCCCCCCATCACGAACAAGACTGTCCAGCATTCCAAAAAACACCATGCCAGCCAGAATGGCAAAGAACTGCAGCCAGACTCCCCACTTCACCACCTGAATGCGGGGATGAGTGTCGATCCATTTTCCACTGGAAGGGGTTAAAACGACGGTCCCGATCTTCACTATAAGATAGTAAAACGCCGCGACCTGCAGCTTCCCGGGAAAGATCACCAACAAAGCAAATGGCACGACAAAGTCCCAGGCCTGATCGCCGGATCTGGTTAACAATCTTCCCAACAACAATTGAGTTTCAATTCGGAACAAGCTCTGGACTTTCATTGACATCCCATCCCCCGGGAGGGGATACTAGATTCATGTCACACAAAAAGCAACACGCAAGTCATGAGGATGTCTCTAAACGTCTGAAGCGCGCCAAAGGGCACCTGGAAACAGTCATTAAAATGATTGCCGACGAACGTGCCTGCGTTGATGTGGCCCGCCAACTGCACGCGGTCACCAAAGCCCTGTCAGCGGCAAAAAGCGTTTATATCCACGATCACATCGAGCACTGCCTGGACGGCAACCACAAAGACCTTGATTTGGATGAGATCAAGGAAATCACCAAATATATCTAATAAAGAAGGCCCCCCGCCAACTGCTGAGGACCTTCGAATTCAGCTTCACATCGCGCGGGCATCAAAACCCAGTGGAGCCTGCTTGAATTGATGTTTCAGATGACGTTCCACTTTACCCACGAAGGTGCGGATGTTTTCGGCGACCTCTTCAGGTTGTTCGATCACAAGGGCAAAGCCAGCGTGGTGGATGGTTTTGTATTCACCGGCTGGAAGAGCTTTCGCCATTCGGCGGTAAGCTTCCAGATTGGAAGGTGAATCCTCATCACCCGCCAGAATCAGAACCGCACAATGGACTTTATTCAGTTCTTCGCTCATGTCGGTGCGACGGAAGATTTGCAAAGCAGAGTCCATTTCCTCTGGTTTCATGTGTTTGATGTGACTCAGCCATTTTTCGCGACGGCTGACTTGAATTGGATCTTTGGTGGCGCGGAAGGTGTCTCCGAACCACATTTTAGCGAAGTCATTGACTCCGGCTTTCATGCCTTCTTTCTTGATATTGGCGACAAAGCCTTCCATGGCTTTGATTGTTTCATCGCTTTCACCCTCAGCGACCGCACCCATCAAAGTGCAGCTTTTCAGCAGATCAGATCGACGGATGGCCAGTTGCAGTCCGATATAGGCTCCCAGACAGTTTCCCACAAAGTGGCAGGGTCCAACACCCAGTTGTTCAATAAGTGCCGCCACGTCCTTGGCGCCGCTTTCCAGGCTGGGACTGACAGTGTGTTCACTGCGACCCAAGCCGCGGTGATCATAGGTGATCACACGATAATCGTCCGCCAGGATGCGGGCGATGGGCTCATAAACAGTGGTGTCTGTATAAACAAGAGGACTCAGCACAATGCTGGGGGCGTCTTTGGGGCCATGATCTTCATAGTAATACTCATGTCCATGCAGTTTTAAAGTAGCCATACAGACCCCCTTTTGCTTCCAATTAAAGCCTACTCCCGCTGTGGAAGCCCGCAAGACCCACTGGACGAAATCAGTCCTTGACCAACCGCTTCAAATTCACTACAAAGTCCCGTTCCCCTATTACAATGCACTATGGGCCCGAAGAGGCTTTTTTGGGGAACCTGAGGAGTTTCTATGAAGATCAAATTGACTGAAGTCCCTGAAGAAGGCCGTTCCTATCATTGGACGACCCAGTCCGGCGAAGCCAATGCCGTTTTGGCCGATATCGTGGGTAAGAATGCCTACGATACTGAGTTTTTTATTAAACCTCTGAATTCCAAGGACTTTGAGCTGACCGGCAGAATCAAGACGAAATCCCCGGAAGTCTGCTCCCGTTGCGGAAATGATATTAATTTCCCGGTGAACGAACGCTTCCATGAGATCCTGATCCCGAAACAGTCCCAACCCCGTGCCAGCAAGTATTCCAAGGTCAACCACGTCAGCGATCTGCCAGAGGGTGGACCTGAGGTTTCTGAATACGAAAACATGGCTTTTGATATGGGCGAGTTCCTGCACGAAGTGGTGGCTCTTGCTGCGCCTTTTAATCCGGCATGTCCGGAAATTGGTGAAGATGGAAAACCCTCAGATTGCAGAATTCCCGAGTCAGGACAGGGTCTTATCTACGACGAAGAAATGCCTGTGGAAAAGCCCCAGAATCCATTTGCAGCTCTAAAGAATTTAAAACGGTTAAATTAACGTGCTTTGCTAAATACTAGTTTAAAACGAGGTTTGAAATGCCAACTCCTAAGAAGAAAACATCCCGCTCCAAGCGTGACATGCGCCGCTCTCACGACGGTCTTACTGCTCCAGCTATCGCTGTAGAAAAAAAGACTGGTGAACTTGTTCGCCCTCACCGCGCACACAAAGGTGCTGACGGTGCTTTGTACTACAAAGGCAAACAAATCAGCGCAGCGAAGTAATCTCGCTTCCTAACAGAATAGGTTGACTCCATGGCAGGAATGTATCGATCTCGAGTTTCAGGGATAGGCTCCTATCTACCGGAAAAGATTCTTTCAAATAAGGATCTGGAAAAAATGGTAGAAACCAACGATCAGTGGATCGTTGAAAGAACCGGGATCGAACGCCGCCATATCGCCTCTGAAGATCAGGCCACGTCTGATCTTTGTGTCATCGCCGCCAAGCGCGCTCTGGAAGACGCTCATCTCAAAATCGAAGATATCGATATGATTCTGGTGGGCACCGTAACAGGTGACCATCAAATGCCGTCCACTGCGTGCTTTGTTCAAGCAAAACTTGGAGCTAAAAACATCATGGCTGTGGATTTAAACGCAGCCTGCTCCGGTTTCCTTTACGGCGTCAGCATTGCCGACCAATTCATCCGCACAGGCATGTACAAAAACATCCTGGTTATCGGTGCGGAAGTCCTTTCCCGCTACATGAACTACAAAGACCGCGAAACCTGCATTCTTTTCGGAGATGGTGCCGGTGCGTGGGTCGTGTCTCGTGCTGCTGAAGGCGAAACCAATGTTATCGAAAGCTCTCACCTGCGTGCCGACGGCACTTTGGCGGATCTTCTGATCCTTCCTGCAGGTGGCAGTAAAATCCCGCAATCCCATGAAGCTATCGACAAAGGTCTGAACTTTATGACCATGAAGGGCCGCGATATCTTTAAGAACGCGGTACGCACGATGGCTTCCTGCTGCCAGGAGGCTCTGGAGCACAATAAAGTTGCCCCTGAACAGGTCGACTGGATTGTTCCTCACCAGGCCAACAAGCGCATCATCGAGGCGGTTGCTGATCAATTTAATTTCCCTATGGAACGCGTGATTGTCTACCTTCAGGAAACTGGTAACACATCAGCGGCTTCCATCCCTCTTGCATTCGACTGGGCCGTTAAAAACGGCAAGATCAAACGAGGTCAGACTATTTTGCTTACCGCTTTCGGTGCAGGTCTTACTTCCGGCAGTATTCTATTGAGGTACTAAAAAATGTTTACACTTGTATTCCCAGGACAAGGCAGCCAGCAACCTGGCATGGGCCGTTTTTTGTTTGAAAACTTCAAGATCGCTCAGGAAACTTTCGAAGAAGGTTCCGAAGCCCTGAAACAGGACATGAAAAAGCTTTGCTTTGAAGGTTCTGAAGCAGACCTGGCTTTGACCGAGAACACGCAACCCGCTTTGCTGTTGGTTTCCACAGCCACTCAAAGAGTTCTGACCAAAGAATTCGGCGTGAAAGCGGCGGCGGCGGCTGGTCACTCTATCGGTGAATATGCGGCGATGGTTGCAGCAG